>NZ_VDMO01000001.1 GCF_006335125.1 Deinococcus radiopugnans ATCC 19172 | reverse complement strand
ATGCTGGACTGGACAGGCGGGGTTCTGACAGACGAAACTCTCGAGTGGGAGCTCTTTTGACACGTCCGGGGATAGGCCCCGGACGCTCTCATTTCAGTGGTGTCGGGCATGGTTCCAGCCAACTACCCGATCGAAGCGAGCAGGAGAAAATCGGGTTCCGGACGTGGAGTGTGGAAATCGGAGCTGTCCCGATGTCTGTCGCGTTACAAACGGAATCCGTATAAATGGTCCCGCCCCATCCGAACGACGAGGCGGTGGGCTGAGCCGCCCTTTTCGCCGCGCTCGCCCATCTAGGGAGTGAGAAGTCCAGCGTGGAGGAGGCAGGACTATAGGTGGCGGCAGCCTGGCGTTAAAGCCACCTCACCCTGCGTTTAGGTTTTACCCCCGAAGTCTTAAGCCAGAGGCCATGTGGGACGCAATTTTGCCCTGCATCACGTTTGGCGTTCGGACATCCCTCCTATAGTCCGGCAACGGTGGTCAGTGGGTGCTCAGGGGCGGGAAGATCTTCCTGGCCATGTGGGGCATGGCACTGGTCCCTGAACTGTCCATGTCGTCCCGTTATCGCCGCTCGTCCCGTTATCGCCGCTCATCTTCCGGGGGGGGAACTTTACCGTGCCACCATCGCCTCAACCTCTGCAACCCTTCTGGGCCACCGTTCCTGCCTTGCTGGTGCTGTCGCATCTGCGCTGGGACTTTGTCTTTCAGCGCCCCCAGCACCTGATGACCCGCGCCGCACGGGACCGCGCGGTGTACTACATCGAAGAACCTATTTTCGGCGACCACCACGACCGCCTACACTGCCGCCGGGAAGGCGGCGTGATGGTCTGCACGCCGCACATCAGATCAGGGCTGTCCTCCCGCGAATCACAGGCGCGGACGGCCGGGCTGCTGCGCGAGCTGGTTACTGCCGAGGGTCTACTGGAATACGACCTGTGGGTGTACACCCCGATGGAACTGCCGGTGACAGCAGGTCTGACCCCGCGCGTGACGGTCTATGACTGCATGGACGAACTGGCCAACTTCAAGGGCGCTCCCCCCGAGCTGCGGCAACGCGAGGCCGAACTTTTCGCCCGCGCAGGCGTGGTGTTTACCGGTGGACAGCGGCTGTACGAGGCCAAAGCCGAGCGCCATCCTAATGTTCATCCCTTCGCGTCCAGCGTGGAGGTCAGCCACTTCGAGCAGGCGCGCCGTGGCCTGCCGGACCCTGCGGATCAGGCTGGGCTGGCCCGGCCCCGGCTGGGGTTCTACGGCGTGATCGACGAGCGTTTCGACACCGCGCTGATCGCCAAAGTGGCCCGTCGCCGTCCGGAGTGGCAGTTCGTGCTGATTGGACCGGTGGTCAAGATCGACCCGGCTGAGCTGCCACGCGCCGCCAACATCCATTACCTGGGCATGAAGGGGTATGCGGACCTGCCCGCGTATCTGGCGCACTGGGATGTCGCTCTGCTGCCGTTCGCGCGCAACGAGGCCACCGAGTTCATCAGCCCCACCAAAACGCCCGAGTATCTGGCTGCGGGTGTGCCGGTGGTATCGACGGGCATCAGGGACGTGGTGCGGCCCTACGGCGACCTGGGGCTCGCCCGCATCGTCGATAGCCCGGACGCGTTTGAAACGGCCTGCCAGGCAGCGCTGGACGAGGCAGGCACTGCGGCGGCGCAGCAGCGTCAGCAGCAGGCGGACCGGTACCTGAGTCGCTTGTCCTGGGACCGCACCTGGGCTGGCATGGCCCAGCTGATCGAGGACGCCGCACCCACCGGCCTGCACGCGCCTGCACCGGCCTCTGCCGCCCTGCTGACAGGTTCAGATGACTGAGGAGCAGGCCGGACCCAGCCCGGTGACGCGGTTCGACTACCTGATCGTGGGGGCCGGCTTCGCTGGCAGCGTGCTGGCCGAGCGTCTGGCGAGCGCTGGCCAGCGCGTGCTGATCGTGGACCGCCGCCCGCACATCGGCGGCAACGCCTATGACCGCTACGACGACGCGGGCGTCCTGATTCACCCCTACGGCCCGCATATCTTCCACACCAACAGCGCCGAGGTCTTCTCTTACCTGTCCCGCTTCACCGAGTGGCGGCCCTACCAGCACCGGGTGCTGGCCAGCGTGGACGGCCAGCAGCTGCCCATTCCCATTAACCTCGACACCGTCAACCGGCTGTACGGCCTGAACCTCACCGCCTTTGAGGTCGAGGCCTTCTTCGCCTCGGTGGCCGAGCCGGTCGAACGCGTCCGCACCAGCGAGGACGTGGTGGTGGGGAAGGTGGGGCGGGATCTGTACAACAAATTCTTCCGGGGCTACACCCGCAAGCAGTGGGGGCTGGACCCCAGCGAACTGGACGCCAGCGTCACGGCCCGGGTGCCCACCCGCACCAACCGCGACGACCGGTATTTCGCCGACACCTACCAGGCCATGCCCCTGCACGGCTACACCCGCATGTTCGAGGCAATGCTGGCCCACCCCCAGATCAAGGTGATGCTCAACACCGACTACCGCGAGATTCTGGACCTGATTCCGCACGGTCACCTGATCTACACCGGCCCGGTAGACGCTTTTTTCGGGTACCAGTTTGGCCGGCTGCCGTACCGCAGCCTGGAATTCCGCCACGAAACCCACGACACGGCGCAGATGCTGCCGGTCGGCACGGTCAACTTTCCCAACGATTACGCCTACACCCGCGTCAGCGAGTTCAAGCACATCACGGGGCAGCGCCACGAGCGCACCAGCGTGGTCTACGAGTACCCGCAGGCGGAAGGCGATCCGTACTACCCGGTGCCGCGCCCCGAGAACGCCGAGCTGTACAAGAAATACGAGGCGCTGGCCCAGGCCCAGCCGGACGTCACGTTCGTCGGCCGCCTCGCCACGTACCGCTACTACAACATGGACCAGGTGGTGGCGCAGGCCCTCGCCACTTTTAAGAGGTTGCAGGAGCGAACCGGAGAAAGGGTGGAAGCGGCCGAGGTCTAGGCTCCAGGGCTGCGAGTCTGGCCGTCGCCCACCAGCCGGCCACGCTCGAGAGGGCGTAAAGGACAGGGCTGGCAGAGCTTGAAACTCTGCCAGCCCCTCCCCTGTTCCGCTCAGGTCATCTACGCCTCAGCGCAGATCGCTGCGCAGCAGTTCCACCATGCCCTTGACGGCGCGGTCCTGCATGGCCTTCAACTCGTCGGCGGTCTCCTTCTGCGCGGTGCGGACGGCAGCGTAGTCGCGGGCGTCCGCACCCGTCAGCCGCGTCACATTGCTCTGAACCGTGAAATGCGTCTCGGGCAGGCTGCCCAGATGGCGCTCGGCGTCCTTGTGGCGGGCACTCAGGAAGGCCTGCAGCAGCCCGCCCTTGGCACTGCGCTCCATCAATTCACGTTGCAGGGCGCGGTCCTTGATGCCCTGAATGGCGTCCCAGGCGGCGTCACCCAGCAACTGCGCGGCGTTGACCGGCTGCACGTACTCGACCGCCGTGACCTCCTGACCGTTCTCGGTGCGCCGCCACAGGCGCAGGAACAACCCGCGCTCCGGTGTCCACAGCGTTTCGAAATCGCGGGCGTCCTCGATCAGCACGCGCAGCTGAGCGGCGTTGCGGATCGGGGTGCGGTAGCCCTCGCCCAGCACGCTCCAGTCGCTCAGGCCCTCGGCGTTCGGCGCGCTGAGGCTGGCGTAGCTGCGGGCCAGGTGTTCAGCGTCCTCTCCCGCCCGGCCCACCAGGGTCTTGCCCGCGAAGAACTGGATCTCGCCCGCATCGGTCAGGACGGCGCGGTGGTCCAGATGATGCAGGCCGTGGCCCCAGCGGTCCAGCGCGGCGCGCAGAAGGTCGGTCAGCCGGGCATCGGCGCTGGCCGGGTCCGCCACGATCCCGGCGATGTCGGCGTCGATCTGGGCCGTGGCGAGCAGTCGCTGAAACCCGGTCACGTCGCCCGAGACCGTCTGGCTGGACTGTTCAGCGGTGGGCGCCGCAGCGGCGGCGGGTGCGGACGCCTCCTTGCGGCGGCCCCCTGCTTGGCGATTGGCGGATTGGCGGCTCGATGTTTCGCTCATACCATAATGATAATGCATTTTGGCCGCCCTGTCTGTGGCCTGATGGCCGACGGCAAGCGGTTCAAAGCCTGTCTGGCGCGGCGACAAGTGCCCAGGTGACGCCACCCCCAGACCAGCGCAGGCCCTGACCGTTCGGCAACGGCCCGGTGTCAGCCCAGGCCCGCCGGCAGCCACTCCGGGCGGGGGTCCAGCGGAGCGGGACGTTCGGCGCGGCTGTCTACCGGCAGGGTGCGGCCCGCCTCAGCCGCGTCCAGCACCGTCTGCATCACGTCCAGCACGTGATACGCCAGCTCACCACTGGCGCGGTGGGGGGTGCTGTGGTCCACCGCCGCCAGCAGGTCCGCCAGGCCGATGCCACGGGCATTGTCCTGGAAGGGACGGGTCAGCTCAATGGTCTCCCAGTCGCGCTCACCCGTCCGGCGGATTCGCAGCGGCCCTCCGAAGGTGTTGGGATCGGGCAGGCTGAGGGTGCCCTCGGTGCCGTAAATCTCGGTGCGCGGCAGTTCGCTGGCCTGCACGTCGAAGCTGGCGATGAAGGTGGCCACCGGTCCGCCTGCGTCCTCACTTGCCTCCGAGGCCGCAAAGGTCAACTGGGCGGTCACGTGGGTAGGCGTGCGCACGGGCACCCGCTGGCCCTGCCTGGCCCCGCTGCCGATCACGCGCTCGGCGTGTGCGCTGACGGCGCTGCCGCCCACGCTGCCCACGCTGCCCAGCAGGTTGACCAGCGCGGTCAGGTAATACGGACCCATGTCGAACAGCGGCCCCGCGCCGGGCTGGTAGAAAAATCCGGGATCGGGATGCCAGCCTTCCGGTCCAGCCCCCAGCATGAAAGCGGTGGCGGCCACCGGGCGGCCAATGCGGCCTGCGTCCAGCAGCTCGCGGGCGGTTTGCAGCCCCGCGCCCAGAACGGTATCGGGCGCGCAGCCCACCCGCAGCCCCCGCGCCCGCGCCGCCGTCAGGATGGCCTGACCGTCCGCCCGCGTGACCGCCAGCGGCTTTTCGCTGTAGACGTGCTTGCCCGCGTTCAAAATGGCCAGCGACGTCGCCGCGTGTGCGCCGGGAGGCGTCAGGTTCACCACCGCCACGATCTCAGGGTCCGCAAGCAGTTCGCCGAGCTCCACCGCGCGGCTGCCGTGGGCGCTGGCCTGGGCCTGGGCGCGGCCCAGGTCCAGATCGGTGATGGCCGCCACCCGGAACAGTCCCAGCTCCTGGGCGATCTTCAGGTAGGCGCCGCTGATGTTGCCGCTGCCGATAATGCCGATGCTGTGTGTCATGCCGGGAAACCTCTGGGGGCGGGAAGCGGAAGGGCGGGGCGCGCCGGGGAGCGCTGGACCCCGTACAGTGTGGGCGGGAGAACGCCGCGACCGCGTCTGCGGCCCTCCCCTGCCGCCCGATTCTAGCGACAACGCCCACCCCTCTCCCCTGTGAGGTTTGCCATGACCCAGCCCCTTTCCGTCGGCCTGCAACTGTATACCCTGCGCGAGCAACTGGCACGGGATTTTGACGGCACCCTGGACGCCGTGGCCGCCAGCGGCATCACCGAGGTCGAGCTGGCCGGCGAGTACGGCGGGCTGGACGGCGCCGGCCTGCGCGCCGCCCTGAGCGAACGGGGCCTGAGGGCCACGGCCGCCCACATCGGCGGGGCCGCGTGGGAGGACGACACCGAGGGACAGGTGGCCTTCCTGCACGGCGTCGGCGTCACGCGGGCGGTGTACCCGTGGTTCAAGGGCGAGGGAGCGCAGTGGACGGCGCTGGCCGAACAGCTTGAGGCACTGGCGCAACAGCTGGCCGCCGAGGGCATCAGCCTCAGTTACCACAACCACGACCACGAGCTGAGCGGCACCGTGGAGGGCCAGCCTATCCTCGACATGCTGCTGACGCGCGCCCCCAGCCTGGGCCTGGAACTGGACACCGCCTGGGTCTACGCCGCCGGGAAAGACCCGGTGAGCTACCTGCGGCGCTACGCAGACCGCACCGCGCTGGTCCACCTGAAGGACCTGCGCCGCGAGGATGCCGGCTGGCGCACGGTGGAATTGGGCGCGGGCGAGGTGCCGCTCACCGCCGTTGTGCAGGCGGTCCCGCAGGGCGCGTCGCTGTTCTACGAGCAGGACCAGGCCGACGGTCTGGCCAGCCTGCGGTCCAGCCTGGCCTACCTGAAGACGCTGGGTTGAACCTGGACTGGACCGAACAGGGAACGGCTGGGCCGGGCGCCCGCAGCGTTACTCCAGCGCGCCCTGCCCGGTCAGGTGGCGGCCCACGATCAGGGTGTGGATGTCGTGCGTGCCCTCGTAGGTGTCCACGGTTTCGAGGTTCAGCATGTGGCGGATCACCGGGTACTCGGTGGTGATGCCGTTGCCGCCCAGCAGCTCGCGGGCCAGCCGCGCGCCGCCCAGGGCCACCCGCACGTTGTTGCGCTTGGCGTAGCTCACCTGCGCGAAGTTCATGCGCCCGGCGTCCTTGAGGGTCCCCAGTCGCCACGCCAGCAGCAGGCCGGTGCTGTGGTCGGTGGCCATGCGAACCAGCTTGTCCTGCACCAGCTGGCGTGAGGCGATGGGCTTGCCGAAGGTGGTGCGGTCGCCGGTGTAGTCCAGCGCCGTCTGCAACACCACTTCCAGCGCGCCCAGGGCGCCCCAGGCGATGCCGAAGCGGGCGCTGGTCAGGCACGACAGCGGGCTTTTGAGGCCCTGGCTGCCGGGCAGCAGGTTGGCGGCGGGAATGCGGCAGTCCTCCAGCACGATCTCGCCGGTCACGCTGGCGCGCAGGCTCATCTTGCGCTTGATCGCCGGGGCCGAGAAGCCGGGACTGTCGGTGGGCACCAGAAAGCCGCGAATCACGCCCACCTCGTCCTTGGCCCAGACCACCGCCACGTCGGCCTCGGGACTGTTGGTGATCCACATCTTGTTGCCGTTCAGGACGTACTCGTCGCCGTCCAGCCGCGCCCGGGTCCGCATTGCGCCGGGGTCCGAGCCGCCGTCGGGTTCGGTCAGGCCAAAACAGCCGATCAGCTCGCCGGAGGCCAGACCCGGCAGCCACTTCTGCTTTTGCTCCTCGCTGCCGAAACTCAGAATCGGATACATCACCAGACTGCCCTGCACGCTGGCCGCGCTGCGCAGGCCGCTGTCCACCCGTTCCAGCTCGTACATCATCGCGCCGTACGCGCTGTAGGTCACGCCCGCCCCGCCGTAGTCCTCCGGCGTGGTTGGCCCCAGCAGGCCCATCCGGCCAAAGCCACGCATCACCTCGCGCACCGGCAGGGCGCCGTCGTCCCACCATTCGGCGATCTGCGGCAGGAGTTCGGCGTCGCAGTACGCCCGCACGCTCTCGCGGATCAGCCGCTCGTCGGGGGTCAGCAGGTCGTGGACAGCAAATTCGTCAATCATGAAAAACCTCGGTGGCAGGGCACAGAATCGGGCGTGGTATCCGCGCATTCTGTCATAGGGGCGCCGGCGCAAGCGTGTGCCAGCAGATCATGCAGCGCCCTGTGGTCCTGCCGCAGTCTGGCGGCGCTGTTCTGTCGGTGCTGTTGCGGTCTGATGACCCCACAGAGACAGGGGGGCGCCAGCTCGGGGGCCGACGCACAGCCCGCTTTACGCCGTTCCCGTCAGCAGGGCGGCGCGGTGCCGCTCCATGCGGGCCGCCAGCGTGGAGAAGTCCGGGTCGATGACCAGGCGAAAGCCGTCCCAGTAACCGTCACGGTCCGGATCGAAAAACCGGGGCGGCGGCAGGCCCGGGGCCAGGGCCGCTGCTTTCACGGCCTGGCGGGTCTGGACGCGCAGGGTGTCCAGGTGGGCGGTCTGCAGCGTCCGCGCAGAGATGGGCGGCAGCACGGTGAGGGCCACCGGCTGCCCGTACCGCAGGGTGGGGGCGAAGGGATGCTCCCAGATGCGGTGCGTGCCGCTGAGGGCCACCGGCAGGATGGCGGCGCCCACGCGCCGCGCCACCTCGAACACGCCGCGCTGGAAGTCGGCCTGAATGCCCACCACGGTGCCCTGAGGAAACACCACGACGCTCTCGCCGCCGCCCAGGATGGCCGACGTTCCGCGCCACAGGTCCCGGAAGCCGCCCAGAAGATGCTCGGGATCGATCGGCAGGTGCCCCAGTCGGGTGATCGCCGCTCCCACGGACGGCCACCCGAAGATCTCGCGCCGGGCCACGAACCGCATCGGCAGGGGCAGCTGCAGCAGGCACAGCACATCGGCAATGCCCTCGTGCAGCGGGGCGATCAGGTAGGGTCCTGGGCCGATGTTTTCCAGACCGCGCACGTCCAATTGCACGCCCAGGTGGCCCAGCACCTGCCGGCTGATCTCCTGCTGAAGGTGAAATCTCTCTTGCACGTTCAGATCAGCGGAAACGCGTTCGGCGCGCCGCAGCGCGCTCCAGACCAGCGGGCGGCCCTGCAGCGCAAACCTCAGCCGGGCGGCGCGTCCTTCCGGCGCGAACCGCAGCCGCACCGCTTCGCCCGGCTGAGGCGTGGGCGGCGGAGTCAAGCGCACTCCTGTGGGTGGGGGCAGCCGAGCCGGTGCGAGCGGGCTTCGCCGAACGATACGGGGCGGTGAACGGCGGGCCGCAGGGCACCCGGACAGAACGGCTGACTGGACCTTCTGAACCGGTGGCCGGACGACGGGAGCGGCCCGGCGGGGCGTCCGCCAGAACCACTGACGTCGGAGGCAGGGCCGGCGGATCGGCGCCCGCCTGGCCGATCCAGAATGCAGACTGCAATCATCAGAAAGGATACGTGCCGGGGCGACATGGGGTTCACCACGCGCCTTGCGCGCCGCGGCCGGCCCGCGCACCGGGCGGCCTGTGCCCAGGTCACCCACCAGCGTTCCTGAAGACTTCTCCCAGACAGTGGGACAGCGTACCGACGCGGCACTTGCCTTTGGTCAGATTGCCGGTTATGACCCAGCCAGGCTCCGCCACTCCCCTTTACACCACCACCGCCTCCGCCCACGGGGGCCGCGCCGGCCACGTGGACAGCGAGGACGGGCAGCTCAATGTTCGCCTGGCCGTGCCGTCCGAACTGGGCGGTGACGGCGGCGCAGGCAGCACCCCTGAACAACTGTTCGCCGCCGCACTGGCCGCCAGTTTCGAGAGCGCGATGGGCGCCGTCGCCCGCGCCGAGCGCTACCCCGAATTTGGCGTGATGAGGGTGCAGGCCACCGTGGGTCTGCGGGCAGACGGCGACGCGCATGATCTGACCGCGGCGCTGGACATCACGCTGCCAGGGCTGATGCAGGACAGGGCGCAGCATCTGGTCGACCGGGGTCAGGACCTCTGCGCCTTCAGCCGGGCCTTGAAGGGAAAGATCGAGTACCGCCTGCACCGCGCGTGATCTCAATCCTGGGGCGCTCAACCCTGGGCCCGGCCCACCACGGCGTAGAGTGGATCGCCCGTCAGTGCCCCCCGCGCCGAACGGGGACTGCGGTCCAGGGCCACCATGTCAGTCCAGTTGCCTGCCCGTTGGAGGTACTGCCGCACCAGTTGCAGGTGACCGGCGTCGTCCAGCGTGTGCCAAACGGCCACCGCCTTGGTGGGAAAACAGCGGTTGGAGAAGCTGATCACGACCGGGCCGCCGGGGACTAGCACCCGGCTCAGATCACGCAGCACGGCTACCGGATCGGTCAGGTAGTCCACCGAAACCGTGATGCCCGCCGCGTCGTAAGTGTGGTCCTCAAAGGGCAGCCGGGGTGAGGTGTTCAGGTTCTGCACGACCCACGAGGTCAGCCGTGGATTACGCTCCAGCTCGGCGCGGTTTAGACCCAGTCCTGTGACTTCGGCGTAGGGCACTTCAGGCGGCAGGTGGCTGACCCAACTGGACATCAGATCGAGAATGCGCCCCCCCGCCGGAAAATACTCGCGGTACAGCCCGGTCACCGCTGCGATGGCCCCGGCGTCGATATGCGTCACGAAGCGCGGCTGGCGGTAGAACTGCTCGTCCGGCGTCTCGTCGGCGCGGCGAAAGGCGTCACGGGGCAGCGTTGAATCACGGTCCATGTTCCGCAGTCTCGTTCGGGCGGGCTCGCAGCGCTGTGGGCTGGGCTGCGTTGCCAGAAGCGTTCCGTCAGGTCCGTGGGGCGGCGATGCCTGCTGCCCGTCCTCCCCCGTCCAAAGAAAAAGCCCCACGCAGTGTGGGGCGATGTTCCTGCCTTCACGCGGGCAGGTCCTGCTGTTGGCCGGAGCCTAGCCTGCCCAGTGTCACAGCGGCATGACGTTCGCCCCAGACATGAAGCATGGCTTGAGCTGCGGTCCAGACATCGAGAGACGCTCTGGACAGCAACAGACTGGAAGAAACGTCCCCGCCCTCAGGTCTTGACGGCCAGGGCCGACCAGGTGGCCGGACCGGCGAAACCGCCGACCGTCACGCCACTCGCTGCCTGGAACCGGCGCAGCGCCGCCTCGTTACTGCCTGGCGTCCTGCTGGAGGCCTCGGTGGTGCCGCACGCCCAGTACGGGGAAGCGCTGACGGCCGCCGACCTGCTGCTGCTGGGCCAGTTGCGGGCCGCCATCAGCGCGCCGTTGATCCTTCCCACCCAGAAACGCGTGACCGCGAGTGACCTCCCGGTCCTCCAGCGCCTGGGGGTGGACGCCCTGATGTACGGCGTGATCGTGACTGGTGACGCTGCCGAGGGGTTCGAGCGGGTGGCCCGCACCTTCCGGAGCGCTCTGGGGGGGCAGCGCTCGCGCGACGTCCCCCGGTGACGGGCCGACCCTCAGGGTTCCTGAACCCTCACGCCCATCGGCCGCCCCGCATCACCGGAACGCGCCGCCCATCTGAGGTCAATGCCGTGACGTCCAGCTCGGGAGAACCCACCATGAAGTCGAGGTGCACCTGACTGTGGTTGCCCCCACGCGCTAGAAATTCGGCTGCCTCCACGTCCGCACCGCCCTTTAACGTCACCGGGTAGGCGCGGCCCAGCGCCAGATGACACGAGGCGTTCTCGTCGATCAGGGTGCTGTAAAAGGTCCGGTGTTCGCGTGACACCCGGCTGTCCTCGCTGACCAGCGCGACCTCACCCAGGCGGGCCGCACCCTCATCGGTGGCCAGCAAGGCGCGCAGCAGGGCCTCCCCCGAAGGACTGTGCAGCCCGGTCACCCGGCCACCTTCAAAGGTCAGGTCCATCGTCTCGATCAGGTGCCCGTGCACCACCAGGGGGCGGGTCATGCGGACCCGGCCCTCGGCCTGCAGGCGGTGCGGCAGCGTGGAAATCTCCTCGGTGGGCATGTTGGGAATGCCCCGCAGGCCCGCGGCGCTCGGCACCAGCGGCCCGAACCATTGATGGCCTTCCGGCAGGCCCAGCCGCAGATCGGTGCCCGGCCCTTCGAAGTGAAGCTCCGTGATGTTCAGGTCGTCCAGCGCCGCGCAACGCTGCATCAGGCGCTCAGCGTGGGCCTGCCAGGCCTCCCGCGGATCCGGGGCGTCCAGCCGCATCAGCCGGGCCAGCACCTGCCACAGCCACTCGAGCGCGTCAGCCTCCGGCAACTCGGGGCGCAGCAGCCTCGCCCAGCTGGCGGTGGCCACCGCCATCACGGACCAGTTGAACAGCACCTTCGAGCGCCGCAGGCCGTATTCCTCCAGCGCGGCGTTCCGGGCGCTGGCCGCCACCGCCGCGCGTGCGTCTTGCTCCCGGCGCGTGTGCGGCTGGGGCGCGTGCAGGCTGAGCATCGGCTGACCCGCGCGGGCGTGGGCCGTCAGGGCGTCGGCGGTCCATGGAGAAAACCTCTGGAGTTGCGCCGTGGCCGCGCGCTGCACCTTCAGGCTCAGCACCTGCGGGTCCTCGTAGAGGATTTCAACCTCGGCGGCCCCAACGTCGTACGCGGCAGCGGCGATCTGCCCGGCCAGTTCGAAGGTCTCGGGAGGACTGACGATCAGCAGGCGTTGCCCTGGCTGCAGCGGCACAGCCACCTGAACGGCCAGCCGGGCGTACCGCTGGTCAAACGCAAGATCTGGCATGGGTGGTGTCCTTTGGGGGGGGCGGCCCGTCCGGGCGAGCCGGACTAGACGATGCGGGGCGGCGTACTCATGGTCAGGATGCGCGCGCGCTCCCTGGCGGCGTTGGCCAGGCAGTGCGGCAGCGCGCTGGGATAGTAGGCACTGTCGCCGGAGCGCAGGGTCCGGGTGGGCGAACCGTGGACGGTCAGCTGAAGCTCGCCTTCGAGCACGTACACGAACTCCTCGCCGGCGTGGCCGGTGTCGTTGCGCTGCTCGGTGGCCGGTTCAAGCACCAGCAAGACCGGCTGGATCTTTTGCAGCAGATCGTTGAACAGCACCTGCACCTGCACGCCGGGCCCGAGTTCCACCACGCGCGGGGCCTCGCCGTGACGCACGATCTTCAGGGCGTCGGTGTGTCCCTCGCCCGGCAGCAGGTCGGCGGCGCTCAGCTCAAAGGCGGCGGCCAGACGCTGCAGCAGCGTGGCCGAAACGTCGGTCTGGCCACGCTCGAGCATGCTCAAAAAACTGCGCGAGCACTGCGACGCCTCGGCCAGTTGCTGCAAGGTCATCCCTCGGGCCTGCCGCAGGGCCCGCAACCGTTCCCCGAGCCGCGACTGGCCGGCGTCTGCCTTACTTTTCACGGGGGTTGAATGTATCACGCAGCCCGTCTCCCAGAAAATTAATCGCCAGGACCGTCAGCAGGATGGCCAGACCCGGCGGAAGCCACAACCACGGCTGCGACTGAAGAACCGTGATGGTGCGGGCGTCCGAGAGCATGTTGCCCCACGAGGCGATGGGTTGCTGAACGCCAAGGCCCAGAAATGACAGTGCGCTCTCGGTCAGGATGGCCTCGGCCACGCCCAGCGTGGTCTGCACGATGATCGGTGCGGCGGCGTTGGGCAGGATGTGCCGGAACATGATGCGCGGGTCACCCGCGCCCAGTGCGCCCGCCGCCTCGACGTACTCCTGATGACGCAGTTTGAGGGTTTCGCCGCGCATCAACCGGTAGGTGGGGACCCAGCTGAGCAGACCAATGATGGTCACCGTGGTCAGGAGACTGGGTTTGACGAAACTGGACACGGTCAGGATCAGGAACAGGCTGGGAAAGGCAGCGACCGCGTCGGTGAAGCGCGACAGGACGATGTCGGTCCAGCCTCCCCGGAAGCCGGCAAGCACGCCCAGGACCACGCCGATGACCAGGGCCAGCAGGGCGGCGCTGATCCCGATGGTCAGCGAGACCCGGGTACCGAAGATCAGGCGTGAGAGCACGTCGCGGCCCAGGGCATCGGTGCCCAGCCAGAACGCCACGCTGGGCGGACTGGTGAACTGGATTTCACCGCCCGGACCGGCGGCCAGGTCATAGGGATCGTAGGGTGAGAGCAGCGGCGCGAACACCCCGATCAGGATGAAGACGATCAGCACCAGCACGCTGATCAGGGCCAGCCGGTGCCGGGTGAAACGCCCCAGGCTCCGCCCCCCTGCCGGACGCAGCGGTACGGCCGCGGCGCTCATCCGTCGAACCTGACCCGGGGATCAATCAACCCGTACAGCACGTCGGCGACCAGGCTGCCCACGATGACCAGGACCGCGGTGATGGTGTTGATCGCCATCGACACCGGGTAGTCGCGGGCGAACACCGAGTCGACCAGCAGGCGGCCCATGCCCGGCCAGGCGAAGATGGTCTCGGTAATGACGGACCCCGCAAAGAACGCAGGCAGCGAGAGGCCCAGCAGCGTGACCACCGGAATGAGGCCGTTGCGCAGCGCGTGCTTGACCAGGATGGCGCGCTCGCCGACGCCCTTGCTGCGGGCCGTGCGGATGTAGTCCTGCCTGAGCGCTTCGCTGACCGAACTGCGCACATGACGCAGGATGCCGGCGATGCCCGTCAGGGTCAGGACGCACACGGGCAGCGCCATGTGCCAGACGCGGTCCAGGAACAGCTCCAGACCCTGATGGTCCGCGCTGTAGCTTTCGAACCCCGAGGTGGGAAACCACCCCAGTTGCACCGAGAACAGATAGATCAGGGTCAGGCCGAAGAAGAAACTGGGAATGCTGATCCCGGCGAACACCAGGGTGGTGCTCAGGTAATCAATCAGCGAGTATGGTCTGGCCGCGCTGTACACCCCGATCACCAGGGCGATGCACACGATCAGCAGGAACGAGGTCGCGGTCAGCAGCAGCGTCGGTCCCGCCCGCTGCTTGAGCAGCGCGGTGACACTCTCCCCGTTGCGCACCGAATAGCCGAAGTTGCCCTGCAGCAGATTCGAGGCCCAACTCAGGTACTGCACCGGGATTGGCTTGTTGATGCCCAGGGCGTTCTCAGCGCGCGTGATCTCCTGCGGACTCATGCGCGGGTTGATAAAGGTCTGCATCGCGTTGCCGGGCGCCAGATTCATCACGACGAAGCTGATGAACGAAACCATGATCAGCAGGACCACGCCCTGGAGCCCCCGCTTGGCGATGAATGGCAGCACGGGGCTACTGCACCCACCAGCGCGTGACGTTGACGTTGACCCCCCGGATGTCCGGCGCGAAGTTGTGGAGCTTGGTCTGGTTGCCGTACAGGGCCTGCGCCTGCGTCAGCGGAATCCACGGCAGCTGATCACGCATCATCAGGCCGAACTGGTTGTAGAGCGACTTGCGCGTGGCCTGATTTACAGTTTCCTGACCCTTGACGAGCAGGTTGCCGCCGGCGGAGTTGGTGTATCCGGTGAAGTTGTAGCCGTTCGGGGGCTGGCCCTCGGCGGTGAAGTACGACAGGTACTCGCTGGGATCACGCTCGATCCCGAACCCCAGGATGAACAGATCGAAATCCGAGGCGTTGACGGCGCGCGGCTGTCCCTTGCCGTCCTTGGGCAGCAGGAACGTGACCAGCGTCGGGAAATCCATGCTCTGCAGGTCCACCTGGATGCCGATCTGGCGCAGATTGGCCTGAATCAGGGCGGCGCCGCGCTCCCGGACCGGGTTGCCCGTGGTGTAGAACATGCGGAACTTCAGCGTCTTGCCGCCCTTGCTGCGCACGCCCCCGCTCATCTTCCAGCCGGCGTCGTCCAGGGTCTTTTGCGCCAGGGCCGGGTCGTACGGAATGGCTTTGACGTTGGCCGGGTAGGCCCAGTGCGACTTGGGAAACAGGGTGTCGACCACGTTGCCGTACCCCGACATCAGGCCGCTGACGATGGCCTTGCGGTTGATGGCGTAGGCCATCGCCGTGCGCACGGCCGGATCGGCCAGCAGCGGGTTGCGCAGATTGGTGCCGACGTAGTCGAAGCTCAGCTGATCGACCACCGTCAGTTTGACATTGGGGCTGCTCTTGACACTCGCCACACTGGGCACCGGCACCGGCGCAGCGTCCACCTCGCCCTTGACCAGCGCGGCCAGCATAGTGTTCGCGTCGCCGAAACGCACGATCAGGCGGTCCAGGCAGGGCCGCCCGGCGAAGTACGTCTTGTTGGCCTCCAGCTCGATCAGTTCGCCGCTGCGGAACTGTTTGAACTTGAATGGACCGCTGCCCACCGGATTGCGGTTGGTGGCGTCCTTCTGCCAGTTTTCCACCGGGATCTTGCCGTAGATGTGCTGGGGCAAAATCATGATGCCCGCCATGGTGGCCAGAATCGGGGCGTAGACCTTGTCGGTGGTCACCGCGACTGTGCGGTCGTCAATGACCTTGATGCCGCTGATGGATTTTGCCTTGCCGTCGTGGTAAGCGCCCGCACCGGTAATCACTTCCACCTGGCTGTAGGCGCCGCCGTTGTATTTCGGGCTGGCGATGGCCGTCAGTGTGAAGGCCACATCCCGGGCAGTGAGCGCCTGCCCGTCGTGCCACTTGACCCCGGGCTGCAACTTAAACGTGATGGTCTTCTTGTCGGCGGAAAAAGTCCAGGACTGCGCCAGATCCGCCTGATAGTCCAGATCGGCGGTGGGCTTGACCAGGGCGTTAAAGACCAGTTCCTCGATGTTGGTGTCATAGGTGGTGGGAAAGATCAGGGGGTTGAGGTTGCCCGGCTCGCTGTTCTGGGCGATGGTGGCCGTGCCGCCGATCTTGGGGCATGCGGCCGTCTGGGCAGAGGCGCTGGCGAGGACAAGGGCGGCGGACAGGGTGAGTAGATGACGCATGGCGGGCCTCCTGGGCGAGATGGACGATGTGGATGAGGGCTGGTTTGAATACACTAGCGGGCCGTCCAGAGGTGCTGCTGACGCTGGCTGAGGTAACGCGCGCCGTCGCCGGTGACCACCACGTTTTCCTCGACGATCATGCTCGGATCGGGACTCATCAAGACGGTGGGTTCGAGGGTAAAGACCATGCCCTCGTCGGCCTGCAGTCTGGGTGCCCGGCGCTTGCCGTCCCACAGCGGTCCGAGAACGGCGCCGCCGTCGTGGACGTGCCGCCCGATCTGGTGACCGGTGGAATGCTGGATTTCCGGATAGCCCCGATCCAGCAGGTGTTGCCGGGCAGCGGCGTCGACCTGATAACCAGGGACCCCCGGTTTCAGCGCCGCGAAGGCGGCGTCGATCGCGCCGTAAATGGCCTGGAAGACCCGCTGTTCGCGTTCGGGCGGCTCGTGTTCGCCGTCCTTCAGAAAGTAGATGGTGCGGGCGATGTCGGAATAGTAGCCCTCAGTTTCCAGCGCGGTGTCCAGGATCAGCAGGTCGCCTGGCTCGATTGCCGTGTCGGTGGGGGCGCGGTGAGACATGCCGACGCGGTTGATCAGCACCAGTGGCCCCCCGAAGTCGCCCAGATCGGGGGTGGTGCCGAGCTCGGCGGCCAGGGTATTCATGCGGGCCTGGATCTGGCGTTCGGTCTGCCCGGCGTGCAGGGTGGGCAACAGGCGGTCATAGAAGGTGATGGTGCGGTCGATGGCCTGCTGCAGGCGGCGCAATTCCTCGGGCGTCTTGATGGCCCTGATCCGGCTGAGCTGCGCCTCGCTGCTCGCGATCCTCGCCTGTGGCAGGGCCTCTCCCAGCAGACGCTCGACGGCGAGGTACTGCCCGTGGGTGAGACCGTCGCAGCGGATGTCGTCCTCACTGAAATTCAGGAGGACGGTGTGGGGGCTTAACTCGCGCAACCAGTCGATCAGATCGGTTTCAAAAGACGTGGAATAACTGCGCGTCTCCAGAAAAGCCGCATGTTGCTCAAAATGTCCGGCGTCGATGCGCGAGACCAAGGCCTTGGGGCCGCTGCCGTGCAGCATAAAGGCCGCCTTGCCCACCGAGTTGGTGCCAAAGACCAGAGGCACGCTGGGGTCGCTGCCCTCCTGAGTCAAAAAGAGCCACAGCTCACCGTCCTGAAGCTGTTCCGTGGCCTGCTGCGCCTTCTGTTCGCCCAGTCCTGACATTCCGCCCTCCTGACTCTGACACCGTGATTTGAGTGGCTCAGTGTTAGCACGGCCGCAATCTGGAGTCAAGATATTGAACTGTCCACTGGAACCTCTGGAGATCAACTGCCTATGATCATGCTGAATTGCATCCAGCCCTGTTATCTCTGATTGAACTAAGTTCAATAGATTGACCCTAAGCGGCAGAGTCCCTACACTCTGGGCATCAATTGACCGGAAATCGCCCCAGGAGGAGACATCACTTTGGATACCCTCGCTCGACAGAAGATCGCTCAGGCCCTCGCCACCTTGCAGCTGCACGAGGTGTGGATCTTCTTTACCCAGGAAGGCAGCGACCCCAGCGTGCCTCTGGTCTTTGGCACGGCCCTGAGCGGGCGGGCCGCCCTGATGCTGCACCCGGAACGCGGCGCGCTGGCCCTGTGCGCCAATTATGACCGGGGCCATCTGGAACACCAGGGGCAATTCGATGAGATTCGCGCCTATACCACCGATTTTGCCGAGGCCTTCTGTGGCTGGCTGGCTGAACTCGCTCCCCGGACGGTCCTGCTCAACTTCAGTGAACACGACCCACTGGCCGACGGCCTGAGTTACGGTCAATACCTCGTGCTGGACCGGCTGATCCGCCGCGTCCTGCCGCAGGTCCGGCTGGAGAGCAGCCAGACGCGGCTGGGCGCGGTGCGGGGTGTCAAGACGCCCGAGGAGATGCGCCGCCTGCAGCAGGCCATCGACCGCACCATCACCTTCTATGACCGCCTGTTGCCCACCCTGCACGCCGGGCAGACCGAACGCCAGATCCAGGCCCGCATGAATACCCTGGCCGCCGAACTCGGCACCACGCCCTATCTGGGTGGGCATGGCGGCCCGCTGGTGTGCATCAACCGGATCGGACTCGCCCACCGCGGCCCCACCGACGAGGCCCTGCGCCCCGGAGATCTGCTGGTTCTGGATACCGGCCTCGGCGTGGATGGGTATTTTTCCGACATCGCCCGCACCTGTTATGTCCGCGCCCCGGGAGAAGATCAGGCGCCTTCAGAGGTGCAGGCCGTCTTCCAGGCGATCCACAGCGCGATCGACGCGGCCTTCGGCGCCCTGAAGCCAGGCGTCCAGGGCAGTGAGGTCGACGCCGCCGCGCGCGCGGCCCTGCGGCAGGCCGGGCAACCGGAACTGAGCCACGCCACCGGCCATCAGATCGGGCGGCACGTCCACGACGGCGGCACGCTGCTCGGCCCCGTCTGGGAACGGTATGGGGCGGCCCCGCACGGCACCGTGAAGGCGGGCGAGGTCTACACGCTGGAACCGACGGTGGTGCAGTCACCGCTGCCCAGCATGATCGTCGAGGAAAACGTGGTGGTCACGGACGACGGGGCGCGCTGGCTGAGCCGCCGTCAGGAGCAGTTGTGGCTGATCTGAGGCCCGACCGCCTGACCGCCTTGCGGGCCCACCTCGCTGAAGTGGACGCCGTGCTGATCACCGCGCCGTACCAGCTCCGCGCGTTCTGCGGCGCTGAGGTGTCGGCAGGAACGCTGGCGCTGACCCCACAGGGTTCTTTCCTCCTGCTGGACCCCCGCTATCACGACGCCGTGACTGCCCCAGCACAGGTTGACATCAAACCCTACGCCAACGGCCCGCAGCGCCTGCAGACGCTGCGCTGGGTGCTGGGGGGTGCGCGGCGTATCGGCGTCTACGCCCAGGCCCTGACCCTGGCTGAGATGGATGCGCTGAGTCCAGGCGACGAGTTGTGCTTCGTCCCCATCGACGGTGTGCTGGACAGGTTGACCAGTCTGCTCACCCACAGCGAGATCGCCAGTCTCCAGCGCGCCGAGACGGTCACGCGGCGCGCACTGGAAGCGGCGTTTGCGGCGCTGCGGGCCGGGGTCAGCGAGCGTGAGATCCGGCAGGTGCTGCTGGGCGTCATCGAGCGGGACAGCGAGGGGCCCGCCTTCGCACCGATCGTGGCCTTTGGCGTGCGCACGGCGCTTCCCCATGCCCATCCCAGTGTGGCCACCCTGCAGCCAGGCGACCTGGTCACCATGGACGCCGGAGCAGTGGTCGACGGCCTGCACGCCGACCTGACCGAAACCCGCATCTTCGGTGCCGCGCCGGGTCAGGACCCACAGGCCCAGGCCCTGCTGTCGGTCGTCCGCTGTGCGCTGGACGCGGCGCGGCGGGCCACCCGTGCGGGAGCCACCGCCGAGGAGATTGACGAATCGGCGCGCGCGCCGATCCGCGAGGCGGG
The DNA here is from genome assembly GCF_006335125.1 of Deinococcus radiopugnans ATCC 19172. NCBI lineage: Bacteria > Thermotogati > Deinococcota > Deinococci > Deinococcales > Deinococcaceae > Deinococcus > Deinococcus radiopugnans. Next base: position 336,777 of record NZ_VDMO01000001.1, on the reverse strand, counting down.
GTTCGATAAGCAGACCCTGCGCGGGATCGGCCACGCCTTGGGCTACCAGACGCACCAGCCTCCGATTCTTCGTGAACACGCCCAGGACCGGGTTCAGGTGGGTCAGGTGCTGGCGCTGGAACCCGGCGTCTACCTGCCGGGTGTGGGCGGCGTGCGGCTGGAAGAGATGGTGGTGGTGGGCGAAACCAGCGCCATGCCCATCGCCGAGTGGCAGAGCGCTGCACACCCGTCAAGCGCCGCCAGAGGTGCGCAGTGAGTCTGAGCCCCGCGGCCTTCCGTGCCCACTTTCCTGGACTGGGCACCTACGTCCACGCCAACAACTGCTCGCGGGGGGCACTCAGCCTGGACGTCGAGGGCGCGCTGGGTGAGTACCTGCAGTCCTGGCGGGCTGGCGGGTCCCCCTGGGGCGAATGGATGGGGGTGTGGGAGGAAGCCCGCGCCGCGCTGGCGCAACTGATCGGTGCCCGGCCTGACCAACTGGCACTGACCGACAGCGCGAGTCACGCGCTGGCCGTGGCCCTGCGCGCCCGGAGCGCGGCGGACGGCCCGGTGGTGATTGAGGAGCACAACTTTCCGAGTGCGTACTATCTGGCCGACGCCCTGCGGCGGGACGGCTACCAGGTGCGCTTCACGGCCGACTTTCCAGGTCAGACCCCCCTCGAGCGGACGTGTGCGGCCCTGTCAGGTGCCGCCACCCTGGTCCTGGCGCAGGTCAGCTTCCAGACCGGCGAACTGCTCGACGTCGCCCGCTACGTGGAAGCGGCCCAGGCGCAGGACTGCCAAGTGATCCTCGACGGCTACCAGGCCTTGGGCATCGTGCCCACCGATGTCGCGGCGCTGGGGGTGGAGTATTACCTGAGCGGCACGCACAAGTACCTGCTGGGCACCGAGGGCTTCGCGTTCCTGTACGCCGCCGGCGGGGGCACGCCCCACGCCCCGGGCTGGATGGCCGCGGACGATCCGATGGTCATGGACCTGATCGGGCGGGACCTGAGTCCGGCGGCGCGCCGTTTCGAGTCGGGAACACCGAATGTGGCCGGGGCCTACGCGTGCCGGGCCTCACTGACCCTGCTCAGTCAGCTCCCCGCGCCGGTGCGGCTGTCGCAGGTTCACGCCTGCGTCTCGGTGGTTCGCCGGGCGTGTGATCACGCTGGACTGGGGGTGGTCACGCCCAGGGAACCGGCCCGCCACGCCGCCATGATCGCGCTCAGGGCCCACGACGCCGGAACAACGGCGCCGGCCATGCTGGAAAGTGGCCTGCTGGTCAGTGCCCGGGGGCCAGTGGTCCGCATCAGTTTTCACGCCTACAACACGCTGGACGAGGCTGGCCGCATCGCCGAATGGGTGGCCGCCCATCCCCACCATTTTCAACAGGAGACTCCATGAAGCAGCATGTCCTGGTCGTCGGGGCCGGCATCATCGGTGCCTGCATTGCGCTGGAACTGAGCCGTCAGAACAAACGCGTCACCCTGCTCGAAGCGGGGGCGCCGGGCAGCGGCATTACCCGCTGGTGTCCGGGCGGGGTGCGCCAGCAGTGGGGCAGCGACCTGAATATTGTGCTGGTCCGGGACAGCCTGCCCTTTTTCAACAGCGTCGAACAGCTGGACGCCGGGCTTCACTTCGAGCGCTGCGGCTACGTCTTTCTCGGCTACAGCGAGGCGGGTGAGCGCTCGGCCAGGCAGCTGGCCGAGCGTCAGCAGCGGCTGGGGGTGAACGCACAGGTGATCGGGGAGGACGCCTTGCAGCGGCTGTGCCCGGACATCGTGACCCGGGGGCTGCGGGCGGCAAGTTACGGGCCGGACGACGGGTTCATCAATGATCCGGTGCGCCTGACGCAGGCGGTCGTGCAGGCCGCGCAGGAGAGCGGCGCGCTGCTGGCTCATGGCCGCGCCACAGCGCTGCGGACGGACGACGGAAGAATCACAGGGGTCCAGACCGAGGGCGGCCCACTCACGGCGGACGTCACGGTGCTTGCGGCCGGCCACGGTGCCGGCGAGCTGGCCTCCAGCGCCGGGCTCAATCTGCCGCTGCATGCCGAGGAGCGCCGGCTACATTACCTGGACCGTGCACCGGCCCAGTACTGCACGCCGTTTCTGGTGTCGCCAGACCACCAGTGGGCCGGCAAGCAACTGGGCCACGCCTTCTACATGAGCGCACTGGGCACCCTGCCTGAAAGTGATGACGTGTTCAAGGCACAGACCTTCGAGCGGGGCGCGCACGTTCTGGCCGACCTGGAGCAACTGCGCAGCACGCACATCGTCCGCGGCTACTACAGCTCCACCCCGGATTTTCAGGCGATCGTGGACGCGCCCATCACCCATCCCGGGCTGGTGTTGAGCGTGGGCTTCAACGGCAACGGCTTCATGATGGCCCCGGCCAACGCCCGACTGGTGGCGTCGCTCGTCACGGGCGACACGCCGGCGTACGATCATGCCGATTACCAGCTCGGCCGCTTCAAACAGCAGGTTCACATGGAAACGGCGGTCATCTGATGCTGGTCTTTACCTTTGCCGCCGGTGAACTGCACGCCCGGCTCGAGCCTGGGCTGGCCCCGGTCACCTGCGCCGCCCTGCGTCAGGCGCTTCGCACGCCCGTGACCGTCCGGGTGCGGCACGCCATGTTCACAGGTCCGGAGATGTCGATGCAGCTCCCCACCAGGCCGCATCCACAGCTGCTCCAGACCCCTCTCGAAGCGGCGGTGATCATGCCCCTGGAAGGACAGGTCCTGTTTACGGTGCTGCCGCCGCATGTGTGGCCGGGCACGACGGACGCGGTCTTTGATCTCGGCATCTACTACGGCCCTTACGGCAGAACCTTTTTCCCGAGTGGCTGGCTTCCGGGCAACGCGTTTGCCCGGATCATCCCCGAACATCACGGGCTGATGAAGAAGATCGGGCGCTCTCTGCTCGAGGACGGCGCGCAGGACGTGACCATCGTCATGCGGGGGCAGGAAGCCGCAAGGTAAAAGAACGGGGGCCATTCCCGGTTGCTCCGGTGAGCGAATGCCGACCCCGGCGTCACACCCCGTCCACAGCCGCGGTAGATCAGTCCTGACGCGCATCGAAGGATCTGGAATGCGTCTCTTCGAGAATCCTCAGGCGTGTCCTGGACCGCCCACCATCAGGCTTCCCCTGCGGACTGCGCCTGCCCAGCTTCGTCAAGGGCCACGGGGTCCTTGATCATGAGATCCGCGACCTCTAGCCCGGAGATCAGGGAGATGGGCAGGCGGTCTTTGGCCTGCGCTTCCATCCGCGCCCCCTCGCTGTACCCACCTGTGGTGAAGAACCAGCCCACCTCGCCGTGCGACAGGCTGCCGCGCAGCTTCTGAATGTCCGGCCGGGAGACGTGGCCCGAGTACCGTTTCACCTGCACGGCCACCCGTACCCGCATGAGCTCCTCGATCACCAGCACGCCGCACACGTCCACCCCGGCGTCGTTGGTAAGCGGCGTCCGGCTGACATCGTGGACTCCGAGGGCCACCAGCAGGCGCTCGATGACTCCTCCGGAGACCATTGGGGAGAGCTTCAAGAGACGCCTCACCAGCGCGGCGCTGCCCGGCCGAGGCCGCGATTTGCCCGGCGCTACAGCATCTGGACGTGTGCTGGCCCGCCGCGCTGAAGGCGCAATGGGCGTGACTTTGGAACCCGTCTTGGGCGCAGCCTTCGGCTCCGCTTTTTTCAAGGCCGGTGACGGTGTTCGACCACCCAGCAGGATGAGATATACGGACTTTCCACGCCAGCCGGGCTTGTGCGTCGTCTTGAACCTGGCGGGAAGCTGCTGGGCAGCGCGCTGGGCAACGTCTTGCTTGACGGCCGCTTCCACCTCGGACGACGTGACCGTGCAGACGGCGCAGCACGTCCACCATCGGCTGGGATCCCGTCGAGGCGCTCATCACGCAGACGAGCACCTCGATCAGCTGCTCGGCCCCGGAGCCTGACCTGGCATCCCCTGCGCGAGAACCCCTCCTCGCCGGCTTCAGGAGTTTCGGAGCGGCCCGGCGAGCCACACGACTTCGCTGGTTTTCCGGAACATGCCGCTCAGCCTGGCGTCCGCCATTCCGCGTGAAGCTGACAAACACGGCAGAACGCCCCCTCCCTGCTGGCCGACTGGCCCCTTCAACCCAGCAGTCCCTCTTCCAAGGAGGCCGGCGGCCACTCGGGCAACTTCAGGACCGCTGTGAACGGGGCACTCCCCTGGACCTGCTCCACGTCGACTGGCCCCAGATAGAAATACAGGCCTGCTCCAACAGGCTGGACGAACAGGTGCAGGGTGTAACCCAGCCGGCGGTGATCGGCAATGGCCTGCCCCGGGCACCGGTCCGGCACCATGCGGTTCTGACTTTCCCAGGAAAAGAAACGCCTGTCCTGCAGGAAGCGGTTCTGGTACTGGTGGCTGGTCTGCACGTCACGGGTGTCCAGTTGCGTGAGCAGCGCGATGTCGCTTCCCATCTGCACGACCCCGGTATTGTGCCGCGCGGGATCGTACTGGACGCCCAGATGGTTGACGATCTCGCTGCGGCGGTAGCCGTGGTACCGCGTCAGGTCGCCGGGCGTCCGCAGCACTCCGCCGTGCCGCTCGGCGTAATCGCAGGCCAGGAGGTATTCCAGGCGGCGTTCGGCCTCCTGGGCGAGCCGTGGGTCGGTGCGCAGCCGGGCTCTCAGCGCCGGAGCGAAGGCTCCACCACGCAGCAGCGCAAGCCGGCCAGGTTTCTTCTCCAGGGTGGTCCGCGCCCGGACCAGATCGACGTCCTGCTCGCTCTGCCACTGCGGGAAACGCACGAAAAACGTGCCCACGCCGTGCGCTGGATCCTCCGGAAAGAACACCACGGCGTATTCCCCGACACGCTGCAGTTGCAGGTTGGTCTCTACCGCCCTCAGCAGCGCGCTGACCAGCGGGTCATGCACCAGGAGCCGCTCCCACCGCAGCGGAACGTCGCCCGCTCCCCGCTCGGCCACGGGTCAGGTCATTCCTCCGGCGCGCCGTCAATGCAGGTATTTCTCCAGGTCAGCTCGGGAGCGCGGCCCCGGAACTTCCGAAGGGAGCGTGCCCCGTGCGGCCACGCGACTGAGGCGGCCTGAAGGGCAGGGCTCGGCGCAGCCTGGCCAGGCCGACCGACGTGCCCTGCCCCACTCTGGCCGAGTTTGAAGGTGCGCTGGACGGGGACTTAGCGGCGCGTGTTCCGGGGGCGACGGCACGCCCTGGCTGAGTAGCCCGCCTGGAATGGACCAGCGGAATCAGCCGTGCTGTAGACAGCGGCTTCACACCGTCCTAAGCTGTGGCTCATTAAAGAAATCCACTTCAGCTTCCCAGGTGAAGGCTTTCCTTTATGGCTGCGGAACGGCTCCGCAGGCATCGGCACTCCAGAGTTGAAAGGCAGATTTCCCGGAGGCTTGACCATGAAGCGAACGAAGACGGCAGTGGGTGGGTTGGTGTTGCTCTCGCTCTTCCTTGGGGCCGGCGCCCAGGCGCAGGACACGATCAACGTCGGGGCCAACATCGGCAACGTGCCCTGGGAATTCCAGGATGCCAGCGGCGCCAACGTGGGGTTCGAGATCGAGCTCGTCACAGAGATCGCCAAGAACCTGGGCAAGAAGGTCAACGTCGTCAACACCCCCTTCAACGGCCTGTTTGCCGCCGTGCAGTCCGGCCGCATCGACGTGGCCATCTCCAGCATCACTGTCACGAAAAAACGCCTGGAAACCGTGGCGTTCACGCAGCCGTATTACGATTCGGACCAGTCCCTCACGGTCGCCAGCGGCAGCACGCTGGGCAACGTCAGCGCCTTTAAGGGCAAGACCGTGGGCGTGGACACCGGCTCGACGGGGGCGATGTGGGCCACCACCCATCAGGCTCAGTACGGGTACAAGATCCGCGAGTACACCGGTCTGAATCCGGCCATGCTCGACCTCAAAGCGGGACGCATTGACGGCTACATCTCCGACATTCCGGCCCTGCAGTACTACGCCAAGGTCACCGGCGGCGTCAAGGTGGCCCAGCGCCTGAAGACCGGCGAGCAGTACAGCATGATGTTTGCCAAGGGCAGTCCGCTGGCCGCGCAGTTCAACGCCCAGCTCGACGCCCTGAAGAAGAGCGGTTACCTGTCTAAACTGCATCAGAAGTGGTTCGGGGCCGTGCCGGAAAAGGACACTTCAACCGTGACCGTCCTGCCGATGCCCAAATAATGGCGTCCCGCTGACGATGGGCCAAAGCAATGAAACTGCTTGACACCTTTTTCAATCTCAATGTCCTGGACTCGGCCCTCCCCGCCCTGCTGCGCGGTCTGCTGATCACCCTCGAACTGGGGGTGGTGAGCGCCGTGGTGGGCACGCTGCTCGGGCTGGTGGTGGCGTTGCTGGGACTGTACGGGCCGCGCTGGCTGAGGATGTTGGTGCGCTTTTACATCGACGTTCTGCGGGCCATGCCGCTGCTGGTCTTTATGGTGCTGATCTACTACGCCCTGCCATTCGTCAAGATCCTGCTCCCGGCCTTCACCTGCGCGGTGCTGGCGATCTCGCTGATCGCCTCGGCGTACGTGGCCGAGATCTTCCGCTCGGGCATCGAGGCCATCCCCGCCGGACAGTTCGAGGCCGCCCGCTCGCTGGGCCTGCACAGCTGGGACGTGATGCGCTCGGTGATCTTGCCCCAGGCCCTCAAGATCGTGGTGCCGCCGCTGACCGGCAACGCGATCTCGATCATGAAAGACACCGCCATCGCCTCGGTGGTGGCGCTGCCCGAACTGCTTCAGCAGGCGACGTCGCAGCAAGCCCTCTCGGCCAACCCGACGCCGCTGGTGGGCGCGGCGCTGATCTACGTGGCGCTGCTGTTTCCGCTGGTGCGCCTCGTCAGCCGCTTCGAGGCGCGGGGCAAACTCCGGTCCGGCCGTTGAGCACGGACCAGCCGCGTTCTCTCCCTGCCCGGACCTGTTGACAAGGAAGGTCTCATGACCACATTGCCCGTCTCGACTCCCTCCACCGTCTCCCCGCTGGAGCCACACCTGGGCTTCATCCGCTCACAGTTTCCCGCCCTGGACAGTCCCTGGGCCTTTTTCGACAACGCGGGCGGCTCCCAGGTGTTGCGCGGCGTGGCCGAACGGGTCAGCGCCTACCTGCTGAGCACCAGCGTGCAGCTCGGGGCCAGTTACGCCGTGTCGCAGGAGGCCAGCGCCCGGGTCGAGGCGGGCGTGCAGGCGGCGGCCAGGTTCATTCACGCCGCCGATCCGCGCGAGGTGGTGCTGGGCGGCAGCTCGACACAGCTCGTCGCCAACCTGGCCTCCGCCATGGGCGAGTGCCTGAAACCGGGCGACGAGATCATTGTCACCGACACCGATCATGAGGCGAACGTGGGGGCCTGGACGCGGCTGGAGTCGCGCGGGATCCACACCAGGATCTGGAAGGTCAACCCGCAGACGCTGCACCTTGACCTGGAAGCGCTGGACGCCCTGATGACAGAACGCACGCGGCTGGTCTGCTTCACCCACGTCTCGAACGTGCTGGGCACCATCAACCCGGTGGCGGAGATCACCCGCTTCGTTCACGAACGCGGCGCGCAGGTGTTCGTGGACGGCGTGGCCTACGCACCCCACCGGAGAATCGACGTCCAGGCCTGGGACGTGGACTATTACCTGTTCAGCTGGTACAAGGTCTACGGCCCACATATCTCGCTGCTGTTCGGCAAGCTGGGGCACCTGCTGGCGCTGCCCAGCATCAACCACTTCTTCGTCTCGCCGGACGCGGCGGCGTACCGGCTGCAACCCGGCAACCTCAACTACGAGCTGACCTACAGCCTGACGGGGGTCAGCGAGTACATGGCCGCCTTGCAGACGCGACTCGGCGTGGACGGTCTCGGCGGGGTCTTTGACGCCTTCGCCGCGCACGAGGCGGCGCTGGCCGGACGGCTGCTGGAGTACCTGGCCACCAGGCCCCGGGTCCGGGTGATCGGGCATCCCTCAGCAGACCCCACGGTGCGGGTCGACACCATCAGCTTCGTGGTGGACGGCGTGGCCTCGTCTGAGATTCCTAAATTTCTGGACGGGCAGCACGTTGCGGTGCGCTACGGGCATTTCTACGCCTACCGCCTGATCCAGACACTGGGCCTCGATCAGACCGAGGGCGTGGTACGCGTCTCGATGGCCCACTACAACACCCTGGAGGAGGTGGACCGTCTGATCGCCGGACTGGACGCCTTCGGGCTCTAGAGTGGAGGGGTTGTCGATGTCATGCCTGTGGCCCATCTTCCCCGCTGAGCGGCCCCTTCGGAGGTCAGAAGCTGGCGGGGGGTGCCGCTCATGAGCCTGATCATCAGCGGCGGCACCGTCGTCACGGCGGAGGGCCAGTTTCAGGCCGACGTTCGCGTGGACGGTGGACAGATCGCGGCGGTGGGGCGCGGTCTGGCGCAGGCGGGCGACGAGGTCATCGACGCGGACGGCAAGCACATCCTGCCGGGCGGCATCGACGTCCACACCCACCTGTCGATGCCCTCGATGGGCACGGTGACCTGCGACGATTACTACACGGGTCAGGTTGCGGCGGTGATGGGCGGCACCACCACGCATCTCGATTTCTGCATTCAGCCGAAGGGCAGCAGCCTGAAAGCAGCGCTCGACACCTGGCACGGCCGGGCCAGAGGACAAGCGGTGATCGACTATGGCTTTCACGTGGCCGTGACCGATCCATTGCCCGAGGTGCTGGACGAGATCGCCACGCTGCCGGACCAGGGCGTCACGTCGATCAAGCTGTTTCTGGCTTACAAGGACACCCTGCAGGTCGACGATACGGCGCTGTTCCGCTGTCTGGAACGGGCGCGTGACGCCGGCGTCCTGACGCTGGTGCATGCCGAGAACGGCGACGCCATCGAGGTGCTGATGGCCGAGGCCGTGGCGCGGGGCGAGACGGCCCCCAAATACCACGCCCTGACCCGCCCCCCGGAACTGGAGGCCGAGGCCACGGGACGGGCCGTCGCGCTGGCCGAGGTGCTGGGCGCGCCGCTGTACATCGTTCATTTGAGCTGCCGCCCGGCGCTGGTGCGGGTGCGTGAGGCCCAGGCGCGGGGCGCGCGCGTGACCGCCGAGACCTGCACCCAGTATTTCTTCTTTACCAAAGACGATCTGGACCGTCCCGGTTTTGAAGGCGCCAAGTGGGTGTGCAGCCCGCCGCCCCGCGAGAAGGAGGACCAGCAGGCGCTATGGGCCGCGGTGGCCGACGGCACGCTCAGCGTGATCAGCACCGACCACTGTCCGTTCCGGTTCGACAGCCAGAAAACCCTGGGGCGGGACGACTTCACCCTGATTCCCAACGGCGTCCCTGGCATCGAGGAGCGTCTGATGGTGCTGCATCAGGCCGGCGTGCGCGGCGGCCACTTCAGCCTGGAACGCTTCGTGGCCCTGACCGCTACCAATCCAGCCCGCAGTTTCGGTCTGGGCGGCGTAAAGGGCAGCGTCGCGCCGGGTTACGACGCCGATCTGGCGCTGTGGAACCTGGCGCGCCCCCACATGATCACGGCGGCCACGAACCACAGTGCCGTCGACTACAGCCTGTACGAGGGCATGGCCGTCCAGGGCAGGCCAGTCACGGTGCTCATCCGTGGGCAGACGGTGATGCATGAGGGGCGCTTGCTGGCCGAACGGGGCAGTGGTCAGTTCTTACACCGTCAACGCATCTGATCGTCTGAACTCCAGCTGTGGGGCGTTCGGCGGACGCCCAGGACTGGCCCGGCTGAAGACCTCTCACGCCTGTTCCAGAGCTGAGCACCCTCTCCCACGGCTTGGCAAGGCCTGGGGGCTTTCTTGCGGATCGCCCCTTCGGGCGACAGGGTGGGCTCGAGCGGCTGGTCCCCTCGTGCTCAAGCACGGCACTGACGGCGAGCGATCTGTGTGTTCTGCAGCGCCTGGACGTTGACGCGGTGATGTACGGCGTGCTCGTGACCAGCGAACAGGCAGAGCGAGCGAGTGGCCAGGCAGTTCCGTGGCGTGTTCGTCAAATGAACTTTCGCCTGGGCCTGATGGGCCGCGCCTTGGAGTGCAATGTTGTACCGGCCGGAATACTGTCTAGAACGACGGAGTTCTGACCCTGCCAGTTGTGCGCTTGGCTCGATCTCTGTACCCTCCAGGACAGCGCCTACCGCCTCCCACGTCGTCAACGTGACGCTGAGGAACTGCCGCATATTCAGCGCTAGACAAAGAGGAGATCCATGACCGAATCTACCCCCACCGCTCAGCCTTCCCCCCTCCCCTCCGTCATGAAGCACCTGCGCGCGCTGGTGGAGGCCACGGGACCCAGCGGCTCCGAAGAAGACGTCGTCCAACGGATAGCAGCGGCGGCCCGCCCGTATGCCGACAGCCTCGACGTGGACGCTTTCGGCAACGTAATCGCCGTGCGCAACGCGGCCCAGGAAAACGAGCGGCGCTGCGTTCTCTCGGCGCACATGGACGAGGTGGGTTTCCGCGTCTACAAGATTGGGGCTGATGGGTTTTTGCGCCTGGAGAAGCTGGGCGGCTTGGATGACCGGATTCTCCCCGCGCAGCGCGTCTGGATTCGCACCGAGAACACTGGGAAATTGCTGGGCGTGATCGGCACCAAGAGCGCCCATCTGCTGGGCGACGCTGACCGCGCAAATGTCGTCCCATACGCCAGTCTGTACGTAGACGTCGGCGCACGCAGTCAGCAGGAGGTTCTCGAGATGGGCGTGGCGGTGGGCGATCCGGTGGGCTTTGTCGGCAGCCTGGAAGAACTGGGCCGCCAGAGTGGCCGCTACACCGCGCACGCCCTGGACGACCGGGCGGGCTGCGCCGTGCTGCTGACCCTGCTCGAACGTTTTCACGAAACGCCCCCGCCGGTCACACTGATCCTGGTGTTCTCGGTGCAGGAAGAAGTTGGCCTACGCGGCGCATCGGCGCTGGCGCGCCACCTTCGGGCCGACGTGGCGCTGGCGCTGGATATGACGGCCGGCGACGACACGCCGGAGTTCTCCGGCGCGCACCTGCACCTGGGCGCTGGCCCCACCGTCAAGATGATGGACGCCTCGACCCAGGCGCATCCGGCCATTCGCCGGGGGCTCTTGGGGGCGGCCCAGAAGCGGGGCCTGGCCGTGCAGCGCGAGGTCCTCAAGGGCATCGGCACCGATGCCGGGGCCTTGCAGTATCTGGGTCAGGGCGTGCCGACGGGAGCCGTTTCGGTGGTCAACCGCTACACCCACAGCCCCGTCGAGGTGCTGGACAGCCGCGATCTGGAAGGGGCCGTGACCCTGCTTGAAGGTTTCTTGCATGACCTGCCTGGCCTGGACCTGCGCTTCACGGCGCTGCCTGACCAGTCACCAGATGGGAAGGCGTCGGGCTGAACGCCCACCCATACTGCAAGGAGCGTAGGTCACGAGTTCAGCCTGGGCGCGGTGATGGGCAGCCCAGATGGGTCTGAAGGAGGGCCACTGTCTGCGAACGGGTGTCCGTCCTGTGCTCAGGGGCTCTACGGCCAACTGGGGCGTGCTGATCGAATGATTCAATCCGATGTCGTTGGACAGATTGACCGCGCTGGCGGGGCAGCGTCTCTGCCCCGCCAGTATTGCTTAAACCACCAGGATGCTCCCCTGGGCTTCGAGTGAACACGGCAGGGTGGGATCGAAAGTAATGCTGATGGCGCTGGCCACGAAGAAGTCCCCAATATGCTGAGCGGCGATCTCTGGCGGCGTGCCTGGTTTGGTCTGGTTAACGTCCTGGGCAAACACGTAGACCCGCCAGACGCCGCGCGCGTCGAGCTGATACTTCAGCAGCCGGCGGTACGCCCGTTCCAGGTCGAGGGACCCGGCATACGTGCCGTCGTTGGCCGCTGGATCAAAGTCCAGTCCATCATCGCTCAGGGGCACGACGAAGTAGAGGCCGCCCGGCGCGACGCGGTCTCGCTGGACCTCAGTTTCCGCACGCACGCGGGGCTGGTGGGCACGGCCAACCGGGTTTTTGCGGCGCTGCTGGGACCCCTTCACGTGCCGCTGAGCGCCGAGCGGGATGGTGGCCCGGGGCCATCGATCGAGGCCTGGCAGCTGGAGGAGACCAGACCCAAAGCCCGCACGCGCGCTGCCGAGGCGGCACATCTGGCGGCCCGGGTGCGGGCGCTGCTGGACGGACCGGCCACGGTGCACGAGGCGGGCGGCGGTTCCCTGCTGGATACGCCGGAAGCCCGGGACGGGCTGGCGTTGCTGGCGGCGGTGGCCCTGCATGACCCGGCGGCGCTGGTGACCACGTTGCGCTCCCCGCTGTGCGGCGTGAGTGACGCGGCCATCGCGGACCTCGCCCGCACCCGTGATGAGGACGACGACTGGTTCCGCGCGCTGGAGTGCTCGGCAGATCAGCGGCTCGGACGAGCCCAGGAGCTGTTCCGTGAGTTGCAGCGGCGGTGCCGATCCGAGCCGCCCAGCACCCTGCTGCAATGGGCGAACCGGCTGACAGGCTACACGGCGGTGCTGGCCAACCTGTGGAACGCCGGGCGGCGGCTGGCGGACTGGCGGGGCCTGACCGAACTGGTGCGGGAGCTCGAGCGCGGCAGCGACGAGACGTTCAGCGTTGTGCTGGCCCTCCGCGAGACGCTGCGCGCGGGCGTGGACGTGCCCCGTCCAGTCCTGGAGGCCGGTGACGCCGTTGTGCTGTCCACCATGCACTCGAGCAAGGGGCTGGAGTGGCCGGTGGTGATCGTGGCCGATCTGGGCTGGAGCGCGCCGCATGGGGCGGGCGATGTACTCGTGGACAGCGAACTGGGGGTGGGGCTGCGCCAGGGCGACGAGCCGACGGTCGCGTGGACGCTGATCGCCGCGCGCCGACGCGCCCGTGAGGAGGCCGAGGCGCGCCGGCTGCTGTACGTCGCCCTCACCCGCGCACGCGACGCGGTGGTGCTCAGCGCCAGTGGTCCGGCTGGACCGGGCTCACTGCTGGAACTGCTTACGCCTGGCTTGCAGGCGGCCGGGGTGGAGCTGCGTGAGGTGGCCACGCCGGAGCTCGACACGAGGCGGGCCACCTGGCCGGATCCGGCGCCAGCGCCGCTGCCCACCGTGCTGTGGCCGGATCCAGTGGACCTGCAGACATTGGATGGGGACCTGGGATCTTTCCATTTGATGTGGAACGTATCTGAGCTGCCCTAGCGGTAGAGCCGGATGGCGACACGACGGGCGTCGGTGAACTCGCCGTACGAGCTGACGCACGACAGCGTGAAACGGCCTACCGACCTCTTGCCCGTCGGCCTGAGCGCAGCGCCCTTCGAGCCGGGACAACGTGACCTCGGTGACGGCCGTACCCGAGGCGAAGGTTAAGGCCCGGGCCAGCACCGAGACCGGGAACCTGGCCTCGCAGCGTGCTTTGTGGCTGCCCGTCGGCCGCCCACCTAGAGCATTTGTCCGAATTGCTGCACCAGAAAAAAGACTTCTGATGCCTCCATTCTCCCAAATGCTCAGCAAAATTCACTCACTCCGTTCGGTCAAAAGCAGACAGCACTTTTGACAAATGCTCTAGTGACCAGCCGGACAGACGGGCCGTGTCAGGTTCCTGGCGATGTCGGCGGCAGGTCACTCCTGAGCGCCTGTTCCACGGACGTCTCTGCCCTCCCCCGTCTGCGCTGGCCCTCACCAGCACCACGCTGATCATCGGCTTGACGGCATGAAGTCCACCATGACGCAGGTGGCGTCCTGCGCGACGTACAGGTCCGGGCCGATTCCCGTGGTGACCTGAGAGCCCGCTCCATCAATTGACCGGAGCAGGCCGAGTCAGCTGCGCCTGTACACGTAAACTTGCCCTCGTTCATCCTCCAGGAACAGCAGGTGATTGGACCCGTCCCGTTCATCCGTGCTGAGGTGCAGGTCATAGCGGCGGTAGCGGTAGGTATGGGTTTCCAGCGGCTGCTGCTGGGTGGTGCGCGTGGTCTCACCGCCAGCAGAAGACAGGGCGGCCAGACACTGCGTGTAGATACTGGCCTGCTGGGCGGCAGGCAATGACGCGGTCACCATCTGGCACTGCGCTTTGGTCTCGGCGGTGACGGCCCCCGCCTTGCTGGCCCCGGTGCATTCAGTGGTCAGGGTTCTGGCCGTATCACGGAACTTCAGGACGCCGCCCGCCGTGTCGAACTGGCCTTCGAGCTTCAGGGACTGGCGTTGACAGCCGGCCGGTGGCGCGGGCAGATCGAGCATCAGCAGGTACCGCCCCTTGAACCGGTCCTGAAAACCGACATTCATCAGCGGCCAGGCGGCGTCCGGGCGCAGGGTGGCGGGCTGGCTCCAATCGCGCGCCTGGGGCAGCGGGCCAGGGACAGCGCCGATCAGCAGCCAGGTGCCGTTGAAGCTGCCGCGCGCAGGCGAAGTGCTGGGCTGTGCCGGACCAGCCGTCACAGGAATCTGCGCCAACGCGGGCATCGGCCCCTGGGGCGGCAGCGTCCCCAGCGTTTCAGTCTGGTACAGGTCATCGAGCCGCTTGCTGCCCAGGAACGCCTTCCAGTTGCCGTCGTAGCGGCCCAGACGGCCCTTCAGTGGATCCACGTGGTCAAACCGCTGAGCTTCGTCGCGCGGGAACGCAAGGGGCTGGTCCAGCCGGCCATCAAGGTGCGTGGGCGCGGGTACCTGCGGATCATCTACGGTCCGGAGTACACCCTTCCAGAGCATCTGATCCGGCTACGTCAGCGAGGATTGAGCGCGAAACGGACGCTGGCGTTGCGGGAATTCGCGGTGGGCCTCGAGGGCCTGAACCGTTTCGTGGAGGGAGAGTCCCTGTGGCGCGTTCACGAGTGCGTTTTCGGGGTGAGTGCGCTGGAGAGCGAGGTGCTCGATCCCCGGCTGTAGCCCGTGAGCTGGCGCCCGTCACCGGGCAGGCGGAAGGCAGCTCCGCCTCCTTACTCGAAGATGCTCCTGGGCAGGTAGAGGCTGACCAGCCAGTTGGGCGCATCCACGATCTCGCTGATCCGTAGGTCCGCCGCCACGCTGCACAGCACGTACGCGTCCTGCGGGCTCAGGCCGTACTCCCCGGTCATAAACTCAACCATAAAGCGGGTGGCGTCCTGTGCGGCGGCATACAGATCCGGGCCAATGCCCGTGGTGACCTGATAGCCCGCCCCATCGATGTGTCCCGTGACAGAGCCCGGTGTCGAGAAGCGCGGCGTCTTTAAATGAGCTGCTTTCTTCAGGGTAAAACGCAAGGTCACGTGCATGGCCGATTCAATGGCGGTGCCACAGACCTCGCCGTCGCCCTGAGCCGCGTGGGTGTCACCCACCGAGAACAGCGCTCCAGGCACGGCAACCGGCAGGTGCAGCGTCGAACCTGCCGTCAGATCCCGAATGTCCATGTTGCCGCCCACGATTCTGGGCGGCACAATCGAGTGCGGCCCCGTCTCGGCGGGCGCGTTGCCGATGGTGCCGGGGAAGGGCCGCACCGGTACCTGAATCCCTGGCAGGAACTCCGCCGAGGAGTCGCTGTACTGCCACAGCTTGAGATAAGGATCAGCAAATTCATCGGCCAGCAGACCGAAGCCGGGAATGATGGCCGTCCAGCCGAAACCCGAGGGCCGGAATTCCAGAATATCGACCTGCAACGCGTCGCCCGGCTCCGCGCCGTGCACGTAGACCGGGCCGGTCACCGGATTGATCCTCGAGAAGTCCAGCGCGGTCACATCGGCAGAGGTGGAAGACGGTGTGAACTGTCCGCCGCCGGAGTCGATGACCTCGAATTCGATGGTCTCGCCACTCTCGACTTCCAGCGCAGGGGACAGGCTGTTGTCCCAGCCGTAATGGTGGTCATGGATGGTGCATCTGGGTCTGGTGGTCACTGGAATCCTCCTCCTACTTCTTGACCGAGAGCCGCTCGTAGTTGATGAAATGCGTCGGGTCGAGTAGATCGTCCACGCCGCCTACCAGGCGGTCGGACTTCATGGTGTAGCGCACCTCGTGGAACACCGGCACCCACACCGCCTGCTTGTTCAGGGCCGCGAAGATGCTGGCGTATTCCTTCAGGCGGGCGGCCTGCTGGGCCGGGGCCACCATCCGGTCGGCCTTCTCTGCTCGGGCGTCCAGCGCCTTGTCGCACACGAAGGGCCAGTTCCAGCCGCCCTGCACGGCGCTGCGGCACGACAGGATCGGCCAGTAGAAGTCGCTGGGATCCGGGTAGTCCTGCGTCCAGGCCAGTCCACCTGACCAGACCATGGCCGCCGTTTTGGGCGTGCTGGCCGCGTCGATCACGCTGCTCTGGGCCAGGCTCTTGAGCTGCACCTTCACGCCGATTTGCGCCAGATCCTGCTGGATGCTTTGGGCGATGCGCGGGTTAGGATCGGTGGAGGTGGTGTAGAGGGTGGTCGTGAAGCCGCCTTTCAGTCCTGCCGCCGCCAGCAGCGCCTTGGCCCTGGCCGGATCGTAGGCGTAGCCCGCCTCGGCCTTATCGTAGCCGGGCATCAGCGGCGGCAGCACGCCCCGGGCCACCACCCCACGTCCGTTGATGATGCGCAGAATCTTGGTCTTGTCGATGGCCATGTTGATGGCCTGCCGAACTCGCACGTCCTTCAGCGGCCCGACGCCCGTGTTCAGGCTGAGATACGTCGTGTTGACCGACGTCTTGGAGAACACGTTGGCCTTGAGTTTGGGATCGCGCGTCACCTGGAGGAACTGGGCGGGCGGAATGCCGTCGCCGAGCAGGTCGATCTCGCCGCGCTGGAGGCTGAGGTAGGCGACGCTGGGATCGAGGCCCACCTTGACCGTGACCCCGTCCAGATACGGCATGCCCGCCATAAAGTAGTTCGGGTTGCGCTCGAATTGAAGCTGCTGGCCGCTGACCCACGACTTCAGCTTGAATGGCCCGGTGCCGACGGGTTGATGCCCGAAGTCCTCACCCGCCTTGGCGACTGCTTCTTTGGGCACGATGAACGCGAAATTCATCGCCATGATGTTCAGGAAGGCGGCGTTGGGGGCGTTCAGCGTGATCTTGACCTTTTCGGGGGCCAGCACCACGATGCCTGAAACAGCCTTGGCCTTGCCGTCTACGAACGCCTGCGCGCCGGCGATATCGGTGTAGAAACTCTGCCCCGGACTCTTGGTCTTGGGATCAAGCACGCGTTCAAGGCTGTACTTCACGTCGTCGGCGGTCATGACCCGGCCATTGTGGAACTTCACGCCTTTTCGCAGGGTGAAGGTATAGGTCTTGCCGTCCTTGGAGACGTCGGGCATCTTGGCGGCCAGGCGCGGCGTCAGCGTGGTTCCGCCGGGGGTGTAGTCCAGCAGGGCATCGAAGACCATCTTCTCCATCGGCCAGTTCTGGTAGTCGTAGCCGACAGCCGGATCCAGGGTGGTCACGTCGTCCTTGTACGACACCGTGATGGTGCCGCCCTGCTGCGGCGCGGCGTGAGCGGCTCCGAGAAGCAGTGCTAGGCCAAGCAGCGACGAACCCATCAGCGACTGTCCAGTGGATCTTTTCATGGCTCTCCTTTCCAGCAAAAGAACGTGCCGCACCAGACCGTCCAGCACAGCATCACGAGTAGCGAATCCGGGGATCGAGGGCGAGCTGCACGAGGTCGGCGAGCAGGTTGGCCAGGGTGATGACCACCGCGCTGAAGATCACCACGCCGACGATCACGGGAATGTCCACCACGCGGATGGCGTCCCAGACCAGGCGGCCCAGGCCCGGCCAGCCGAAGACGCTCTCCACCACCACCACCCCGCCCATGAAGACGCCGATGTCCAGGCCGATCATGCTGATGATGGGCGGGGCCGCGTTGCGCAGCGCGTGACGCACCACGACGCGGCTCTGTGACAGTCCCTTGGCGCGGGCCGTGCGCACGTAATCGCGCGCCAGCACTTCCAGCAGGCTGGAGCGGATCACGCGGGCGTACCACCCGGCCCCGCCCAGGCCCAATGTCAGCGCCGGCAGAAACAGGTGCGAGAGGCCGCCGTAGCCGCCCAGCGGAAACAGGTTCAGCCCGTAGGCCAGCAGGTACACCAGACTCAGGCCCAGCCAGAACTGCGGCGCGGAGGCCCCCAGAAAGGCGAAGCCCATCACCAGCCGATCCGGCCAACGCCCGCGCCTCAGCGCCGCCCAGATGCCCAGCGGCAACCCCAGCAGCAGTTCCAGCGCCACGGCCCCCAGCATCAGCTGGAAGGTGGGCCACACCCGCGTGGCGATCAGCGGGCGCACCGCCGTCTGCTGCTTGTACGAGCGGCCCAGATCGCCGCGCAGCAGGTTGCCCAGGTACAGCGCGTACTGCGCGGCGAAAGGACGATCCAGCCCCAGCTCCTGCCGGATGCTGTTCACCGTCTGCACGCTGGCGCTTGGCCCGGCCACCAGCCGGGCCGGGTCGGCGGGCAGCAGGAAGATCAGGCTGAAGGTGAAGACCGACGCCACCAGCAGCACGCCCAGACTCTGCAAGACCCGCGAGGCGGTGAAGGTCAGCATTACCCTCCCCCATTGGGGTCGAGGGCATCGCGCAGGCCCTCCCCCAGCAGATTGAAGCCCAATGAGGTGAGCAGGATGGCCGCGCCGGGGAACAGCACCAGCCACGGCGCGGTGGTCAGGTAACTCTGCGACTCGTTGATGATGCCGCCCCAGCTGGGGGTGGGCGGCTGCACGCCGACGCCCAGAAAAGAGAGGGTGGCCTCCAGCAGCACGGTGGTGCCGATGCCCAGCGAACCCCAGACCAGCGCGGTGGGCAGCAGGTGGGGCACGATGTGCCGGTACAGGATGCGGCTGCCCGAAGCTCCGACGGCCTGGGCCGCCTCCACGAACTCGCGCTCGCGCAGCGAGATCACCTGGGCGTATACCACCCGCGCCACCGCCACCCAGTTGAGCAGCGCGATCACCAGCGTCACGATCCACAGGCTGGGGCGCAGTACCGCCGTGAGCGCAATAGCCAGGAGCAGCACTGGAAAAGCCATCATCACGTCGGTGAAGCGCATGATCAGGGTGCCGATCACGCCGCGCGAGAGTCCCCCCAGCGCTCCCAGCAACACGCCGATCACGACGGCAATGCCGTTGGCGACGATGCCCACCAGCAGCGAGGCCCGCGCCCCCCACAGCAGCCGCGAAAGCAAGTCGCGGCCCAGCAGGTCCGTGCCGAGCAGGAAGGCCGTTCCCGGCGGTTGAGGTGCCCCTTCCAGCGAGATGCCGTCTGGAAACTGAAAGTTGGGATCGTGCGGCGCGATCCATGGGGCCAGCAGGGCGGCCAGAATGATCAGGGCACATAGGCCAAGGCCGAGCAGGGCGGCTCTGTCACGGGAAAAGCGTTTCCAGGCCACGGAACGCGGTCTGGGAGTACGCGCCGGTGGCGCCGTGGGCAGCGCAGTCACAGCTGTCTCTGCAGCCGGGCACCGCACAACGGCCACCCACTCCCAGACAACCGGACCTCACTGCGCCAATGTCGCCGCGAGGTGTGTGTGTTCTCCTTCGTGCACCTACCGCCGTCCAGCAGCCTTGCGGGCGAGACTGGATTTGAAGCGTGTGATTCGCGGAGGCTGTCCACCAGGGGGCCCAATGAACCGGTGAGATGAGCCACTTCGGAAGACCAGCTGTGACGCGCAGGCACCTGGACACCCGGGAAGAAGGCCGACACGGCGGCAGAACGCACGGAAGATTGTGCCGAGCCCAGATCCATCAATGTGGCGGGGTACACGCCAGCAAGATACTCCCAAAGCTCGGCGGGATGAAGAAGCTTGCCGGACCGCCAAGCCGGCATCACAGCGCCTCAAACCTGGACAAGAACAAGGAGAGGGCAATCGCTGGCCCAGCGTCTTTTGCGGATGGCAGCGGCGACAGCGCGTCCGCCGAAGAGGTCCCGATACGTTGACTGTCCAGTGGCAGTTCGTCCCTATTCCAGGGTGCGTCCACAACGCCGTCTTCAGCGCCGCGCTCTTGGCTGGGACATCAGTTCGGCCACACGACGTTCAACTACTCAGTCCGTCCACGTCGGAATCCAATGCCTGCGTACAGCCGGCGGCCCCACAAGGTCCGGAGGCTCCGGTGGCTGCCGGGCACTGCCACAACCAGAAACGTGAGCGGGGCAGTCCGGTAGGAGGCGCGCAGCGCATTGTTCTCCTGCCACTCCTCGCGGCGGAGTTCCACAGCACAGGCTGTGTTGCCCAGCACCGTGGGGCCCATCGTGACCAACAGCAGCGGCTGACCAGGGATGGATGGCCGCTGCCACGCGCCACAGCCGGAAAAGTCTGTCGTCCGAAAGACATCGGTAGAAGGGCAGGCTGAGGACACCTCACCCTCTCCCCGGCCCACGCCGCCTCCAGCCCGGCGCGCCGGCCGTCAGCTGGCCGTGTCAGGCGCTCGCCGGGGTGCCGGAGCATCCCCCTCTGAGCAGCTGCCCTGGTCTACCACGCGCCGCCCGATTTACCCTGCAGCGGCACCTGCGGGAGTGACCAGAGCTGGACAGGCCGGTGAACAATGTCACCGTGACCAGTGACGCCGCGTAGATCTCGAGCGGGTGCCCCGGCAGGACCAAAACGTACGTGACGAGTTGGGCCAAGAACGGGTCAGGGCAGGTCCCGATGTTGCCCTGGAGGCTGAATCACCCGTGACCGCAGGCAATCTCAGATTCCAGAAGGATAGAAATGTCATTGACAACTCAATTTTTTTGAGTAGATTGGTGTCACGAAAATCGTGTCTGGCAACTGTAAAGGACCATGGGAGGTCTTATGCGTAAGCGTGTCCTGCTTCTCAGCGCACTTCTGTTTCCCGCGCTCTCGACCGCCTCGGCCCAGCAGAAGATCACCCTGACCTGGTGGATCAATCCCTGGCGCATCGCCCCACCCGGGTTTCCCGAAGGCAAGACACCGACTGGCGAAGAGTTCCCAAAATACATCTCGGACCAGTTCATGAAGAAGTACCCGAACGTCACCGTGAAGTACGAGGTGGTTCCCAACCAGGGTTTCCGCGAGAAGGTCACGGCGTCCATCTTTGCCGGGAACCCCCCCGACGTGCTGCGCCCCATCGGTTTCGACACCAACCTGGTCAAACAGAACCTGCTGGAGCCCATCGACAAGTACCTCACCGCAGAAGACCGGCTCGACTTCCTGCCCTACGCCCTGAACGAGGGCAAGGTGAACGGCAACTACTACATGTGGCCGTGGAACAACTCCAACAATGGCATGGGCTCCACCATGCTGCTCAACCCCAAGATCTTCGCGGAGCGCAAGGTGGCGCTGCCCAAGGCGCCGTACCGCAACTGGACCCTCGAGCAGTGGCTGGCCGCCGCGCAGAAGCTGACCTTCGACCGCAACGGCGACGGCAAGACCGACGTGTACGCCATTACCCTGGCCGCGCAGGACACCGAGAACATGCTGGGCTGGCTTAACCGTTTCGGGGGCCAGCTGGTCAACGACCAGGGCACCGCCTTCGTGATCAATTCCAAAGAAGGCGTCGCGGCCCTGCAGTTTATGGTGGACCTGATTCACAAGTACAAGGTGGCGCCCGACGGGGCCTCCGGTCTGGGGGTCTACGACACCATCGACAACCTGCACCAGGGCCGCGCCGCCATGGGCTACGGCGGCATCTACGAGATCGGCCGGATCGACCGTTACGTCAAGGAGGGGAAGCTGAAAGACCCCATCAACGTCCTGGTGGCCCCGTTCCCGAACGACCCCAAGACCGGGCCTGTGGCCTACCAGACATCGGGCGGCTTCGTGGTGTTCAAGCAAAAAGACCCGTACAAGCAGAAGATGGCCATGGAACTCGCCCGCTTCATCACCAACAAGGAAAACGACAAGTTGCTCGAAGACCTGCTGTATTTCTCCGCCCGCAAGAGCGTGAACAAGGGCTTCGACTTCAAGGGCATCGCCGCGTACACCGACGTGCGGCCGCAGGTCACGGTCTACCTGAACGCCATCAAATCCGGCAAGCCTTACTACGGACCGTCCAGCATCGACGTGCAGCCCGCGATGAAGTACTTCACGGCGGCCATGCAGGCGGCGCTGTCCAAGCAGAAGACGCCCAAGCAGGCCCTCGACGACTTCGTCGCGCAGGCCACCCCGCTGGTGTTCAAGAAGTGAAGCCGCTGCCGTCCCGGTCACCGCACAGGCCAGGACGGCGCTTTTGTGGAGGGCGTCCATGATCAAGGCGCGCATCACGCCGGCCAGCCGTCCAGGCGGGCAGTGGCGCCGGGCGCAGACCATCACGGCCTACCTGTTTATCCTGCCCAACTTCATCTTCTTTTTCACGTTCTTCCTGATTCCCGTCGCCGGCGCGGTGGCGCTGGCGTTCATGGAGTATCTGCCAGGCAGTCAGCGGTTCGTAGGGCTGGACAACTTCAGGGCGGTCTTCGCCGATCCGCTGTTCGGCGTCGCCCTCAGGAACACGGCCGTCTACACCTTCTTCGTGGTGCTGTTCTGGCTGGGCAAGGCGCTGCTGATCGCGTACCTGCTTGATCCCCTGAGCAAGTTCACCCAGACCTTTTTCAAGTCGGCCTTTTACCTGCCGAGCGTCACTTCGGGCGTCATCATCTCGCTGGTCTGGCTGTGGATCTTCAACCCCACCTTCGGGCTGCTCAACGCCCTGCTCAACCTGCTGGGCCTTGATTCGGTGGCGTGGCTGGGCAACACCAGCACGGCCCTGCCCGCCCTGATCTTCATGCATGTGGTGATGGGCGGTGGTTCGAGTATCGTTTTGCTCTCGGCGGCGCTGGCGCGCATTCCCAGGGAGCTGTATGAGACGGCCCTACTCGACGGCGCGTCCAGGCTGGGCGTGTTCCGCAACGTCATTGTGCCGCTGATTCAGCCCACCCTGCTGTACCTGGTGGTCACGGGCACCATCAACACCTTCCAGGTGTTTGAGAGCGTTTACATCATGACCCAGGGGGGCCCGCAGTTCTCCACCACCACCGTGGTCTACCTGATCTACGAGACGGCCTTCGTGCAGTTCCAGCTGGGCACGGCGTCCGCGCAGGCCATGATCCTCTTCCTGTTTACCTTCGTGCTGGCCGCCGTGCAGTTCAAATGGCTGGGAAGGAGCGTCGAGTACTGATGGCCACCCGCCGAGTCCCGTTGATGGTCGACGCCGACCACCCGGCCCGCCCCACGCCCACCGGCACCGTGGTGATGATCGCCCTGCTGGTCGGGCTGGCGCTGCTGACCCTGGTGCCGTTGTACTGGATGGTCGTCACGGCCCTGACCCCGTCGGCGCTGACCGTCAAATTCCCACCGGACCTGTGGCCGAAGAACCCGGACTTTCAGAACTTCCAGGAGGTCCTGGGCCGCCCGAACTTCTGGCGCTGGGTGAGCACCACCACCATCGTGGCGTCGGTGGTCACAGTCTTTGAGCTGTTCACCGCGAGCATGGCGGCCTACGCCTTTGCCAAGGTGTCCTTCCGGGGCTCCAAAAGCCTTTTCTGGCTGTACATCCTGTCCATGATGCTGCCCTTCCAGGTCATCCTGGTGCCGCTGTTCATCATGAGCAGCCGCCTGGGCCTGGTGGACAGCTACGCCGGACTGATCCTGCCGGCCCTGGCCAGTCCCTACAGCGTCTTCCTGATGAAACAGTTCATCCAGACGCTGCCCAGCGACCTGATCGACGCGGCGCGGGTGGACGGCGCGCACGAATTCACGATCTTTACCCGCATCATTCTCCCGCTGGTCAAGCCGGGCCTGGCCTTCTTGGGCATCATCACCTTCATCGCGCAGTGGAACAGTTTCCTGTGGCCGCTGATCATCACGCGCTCGGCCGAGATGCGCACCCTGCAGGTGGGCCTGGTGCTGCTGCGCGAGGAGGTGCCGCTGTCCTACGGCGTTCACATGGCCGGCGCGCTGCTGGCCGCTGTCCCCATCATCATCGTTTTCCTCAGTAGCCAGAAGTACTTCCTGCGCGGCACCACGGTAGGGGCAGTGAAGGGATGAGCGGTCAGGCGAAATCCACCGTGACACTCGATCTCGACGGCGTCCTGATCCAGAATCCATTCGGCAGCTACGTGGTGCCCACCGTGCTGGGCCACCTGGAGCGCAGTGCGAGACTGGCCGGCCGCGAGCGCGCTGCCGCGCACCGGGAGCTGCGCGGGGCCATCAGCGCAGAGTGGCAGCGGCGCATGGACCGCCGAGACTTCGTGGCGGCCTACCACTGGGACGAGATCTACGGCGTGGTGGCTGAGGCCTACGGTGTCAGCGGTCTGCCAGACGTCACCCGCCTGGTGGAAGAGGGCTCGGCGCAGGGCCACGTCCACGCGCTGCCCGGGGCCCATCAGGCCCTGCACCTGCTGCGGGAGCGCGGGCTGCGCACCGTGGCCCTGACCAACGGCTACCGCCGCTACCAGTGGCCGGTCCTGGAGGCGCTCGGCCTGGCCCCACTGTTCGACGATCTGGAGTCGCCCGAGGCCCACGGGTACGCCAAACCCCAGCCAGAGCTGTTCCATGCGGTCGGCGAGGTACTGGCCCACGTGGGCGACACGCTGGAGCACGACGTTCTCGGGGCCAACCTGGCAGGGGTCCGGGCGGTGTGGGTCGTGCCCGAGTTGCCGGGACCGGATCCTGTGGTGGCGGGCGAGGCGCTGGCTAACCCCGACTTCTCCACCTTCTTTGGCGAGATGCAGGACCGGGCCATCTACCTGCGCCACCACCCGGAAGCCACGGCGGCGCTGCTCACGCCCTGGGTGGCGGTGCGCAACGTGTTGGACGGGGCCCGGGCGATCGTCGAGCAGCTCACCTGAGCCACATTTCCCAGGTTTCCAAGAACTGAGCGCCGTCCGGCGTTGTTTTTCATGTCCTTCACGCGCGCGCGCTGCGACCACAGGCATCCAGACGCTTGTGCCCGCCTCCATTCAGCAAGACCAACAAGGAGACCTGCCCCATGCCCAGCCACCCACGTTCTTTTTTCCTTATGCTCGCCCTGACCGTGACTTCTTTTGCCGCCGCCCAGAGTGACCCTGCCGCCGTCCTGCAACGCGGACCCCTGAAAGCCGACGGCACGCCGGCCGCCTTTCGCGCCCACGCAGGCGTGCTGGTACAGGACGCCGGGACCGGCGAGACGCTGCTGGCCCTGAACGATCAGGACGCCTTCACGCCCGCGAGCACCACCAAGGCCGTCACGACGGCGGCGGCCCTGTACACCCTGGGCGGGGCGTTCACCTTCAAGACCCACGTGCTGGCCTCGCCGGTCATCGGCGGCCGGGTGGAGCGCCTGACCCTGCGCGGCAGCGGGGACCCCACGCTGCGCGGGCAGGGGCCGGGCAACTCGCTGGAGGAGCTGGCCCAAGCGGTGGCGGCCTCGGGCATCAAGACTGTCGATACTCTGCAAATCGACGACTTCGCCTTCGGCCAGGCCCGCTGGGGCAACGGCTGGATGTGGGACGACACCGAGTCCCCGGTGGGGGCGCTGCGGCTTGACGGGGACGACGCCACCTACCTGCGCTTGGTGGTGGGCGGGGATGAGGCCAAGGAGGGCATTCAGCCCAACCCGGCCCTGCTGACCGATCCCGCCAGCCTGGCCCTGAGCGTGGGCCAGCGCTTCGCGGCCCTGCTGAAGGGCAGCGGCGTGACGGTATCCGGGATAGTCACGCGCGCCCGGGCCACCACCGGGGACCGGCAGGTGGCCAGGGTGCAGTCCGCGCCACTGGCCGATCTGGTGCGCCAGACCAACAAGCCCAGCAACAACATCTACGCCGAGCAGCTGCGCGCCGCGCTGGGCCTGGGCCAGGGCGGTGAATCCAGCGACGAGACCCGCGTCTCGGCAGTCCTCGCCACTTTCCTGAAGACGGCCGGCGTGGAGGATGACGGCTACCGCCTGCGCGACGGCAGTGGCCTGAGCCGCTACAACCTGATCACACCCCGGCAACTGAATGCCGTGATGCGCTACGCCTACCTCAACCCCCTGGGCACCACACTGCCGCCCCCCGAAGCCTTCAGGACAAAACAGAACGTCTTTATCGAGAGCCTGCCAGTGGCCGGGACCGGGGACGCCACCCCGGACGCCAAGGCGAACGGCGGCACGCTCCGCAACCGGCTGAAGGAGACTGGCCTGGATGTGCGTGCCAAGACGGGCAGCATGACGGGCGTGTCCAGCCTCAGCGGTTTCCTCACGGCAAAAAGCGGGCGGCTGCTGGTCTTCACCATAATGATGGACAACTACCCGGCGGGCGTCAGCGACCTGAACCGCTGGCAGGACGAACTGCTCAAGAGCCTGGCAGTTAGATACTGACCCTGCGCCAGCGGGCCAGTCTGAGAGACACGTCAAGGTTCAGCACGCCCGGTCCTGACCGGCGGAGCCATACGCTGACAGTTCATCACTGAACGCCCGTTCCACACTCCCCCGCTTTCAAAAGGACTCCTGACTATGCGTACTTTCCTTCGGTCCCACCGCGCCCTTCAGGTGCTCGCCCCTCTGCTGCTGGGCAGCGCCGTGGCCGCGCCGTACCAGGTGCAGATCCAGCGCACCGCCTACGGCATTCCACACATCCTGGGCGCGGACCTGGGCAGCGTCGGTTACGGGGCGGGCTACGCCTACGCGCAGGACAACCTGTGCCTGCTGGCCGACCAGATCCTGACCGTGCGCGGCGTGCGCTCCAAATATCTGGGCGCGCAGGGGACCACGGTGGTCGGCTTTCAGACGGTGAGCAACCTCGACAGCGACTTCTTTTTCAAATCCATGATCGACCTGACCGCGCTACGCCGGGGCTACGCGGCCGGCCCAGCAGAGCACCTGAAACTGATGGCAGGCTACGCGGCGGGCTACAACCGTTACCTGCGCGACACACCTCCGGAGCAGCGGCCCGAGGCCTGCCGCAACGCCGCATGGGTGCAGCCCATCTCCGAGGACGACGTGATGCGCATGCTGGAGGAAAAGGCCATCCAGGCGAGTGCCGGCTCGTTCGTGACAGCACTGGCCAACACCGCGCCCCCGCAACCTGGCAAGACCTCGGGCCTGCCAGCGGTGGATCTGGCGGCCTTCGACGCCACACACCAGCTCAACCAACTGCCCATCGGCAGCAACGGCTGGGCCCTGGGAGCGCAGGCCACCGAAAACGGACGTGGCCTGTTGCTGGGCAACCCGCACTTTCCCTGGCAGACCACCAACCGCTTCTACGAGCTGCACGTCACCATTCCGGGGCAACTGGACGTGATGGGCGCGAGCCTGGGCGGCATGCCGGTGATCAACATCGGCTTCAACCGGGACGTGGCCTGGACGCACACCGTCTCCACCGACAAGCGCTTCACGGTGTCGGCGCTGCAGCTCGATCCCGGCAACCCGCTGCGCTACCTCAAGGACGGCGTGAGCAGGCCGATCCACCCGCGCACGGTGGTGGTGGAGGTGGGGGGCGAGAAGGGCGTCACCCTGCAGGGCCGCGTACTGTACACCACCCCGGACGGCCCGCTGCTCAACCTGCCGCAGGCCGGGCTGAACTGGACGGCCAAGAACGCCTTCGTGCTGCGCGACGCCAACCGCGACAACACCCGCATGATCGCCACCTGGCTGGGCATCGGCCGGGCCAGCAGCGTCGCGGGCGTGCGCGCGGCCCTGAATGAGCAGGGCATTCCCTGGGTCAACACCATCGCCGCGGACCGGGCCGGCCACGCCTTTTACGCCGACATTTCCACTTCGCCCAACGTTTCGGCGGCCCAGCAGGCCCAGTGCACGCCGCCCCCGTTCGTGCCGCTGTTCGCGGCGGCTGGCGTGGCGGTGCTGGACGGCAGCCGGGCCGCGTGCGATTGGGCGGTGGACCCGGCTTCCAAAGTACCGGGCCTGCGCGCGCCGGCGGCCATGCCCGCGTTGGTCCGTCAAGACTACGTGGCCAACAGCAACGACAGCGCGTGGCTGGCGAATCCTCACGCCCGCTTCGACACCCTTGATCCCCTCGTGGGGGCCGTGAACGTGCCGCAAAGCCCGCGCACCCGTATGGGTCTGACCGAGATTGCGCGTCGCCTGAACGGAACCGACGGCCTGCCAGGCCAGACCTTTACTCCTGAAAACGTGCAGCAGATTCTGTTCAGCGACCGCAACTTCACGGGCCTGCTGCTGGCCGACGACGCGGTGGGGCTGTGCCAGGCCGAGCCGAAGGTCAGGCTGAAGTCGGGCGAGACGGTGGACCTGCAGGGAGCCTGCGCGGCGCTGGCGGTCTGGGACCGCCGCAGCGACCTGACCAGCGTGGGCGCGCACGTCTGGCGCGAGTTCTGGAAGCGGGCACGTCTTATTCCCGGCGTGTACGCCGTGCCCTTCGACGCGGCCGATCCGGTGAACACGCCCAGGGGCCTGGCTGCGGATCAACCCGCGGTGCGGGCACAACTGCTCCAGGCAATGGGCGAGACTGTGCAGTTGCTGGCGAAAAACGACATCGCCCCAGACCGGCCTCTGGGGGAAATTCAGGGGGTCACCCGGGGCGGCGTGCGCATCCCGTTGCACGGTGGGCAGGAGTTCGAGGGTGTGCTGAACAAGATCGAGCCGGGGCCGCTGACCCCGCAGGGCTACGTCGACGAGGACGTGTCGGGGTCCAGTTACATCCAGACCGTGACCTTTGACGACGCGGGCCCGGTGGCGCAGGCCATCCTGACGTACTCGCAGTCCGTCAACCCCGCCTCGCCGCATGACTCGGACCAGACGATCCTGTTCTCTCAGAAGCGCTGGGTCACCCTGCCGTTCTCGGCGGCGGCCATCGCGGCGGACCCCGCCCTGACCACCCTGAAGCTCTCGGAATAAGATTCAGATGCTTCCAGCGTGGTGTATCGCGTGGCCTGAAGGTGGTGCATTCGCAGGACGTAGGGGGACAGCAGAGGCAATAGAGCGAAGAGGCGAGCACCTCACGCCTCTTCGCCTGCCCTTCCGAACAGTCTCTTTTGGCGCATCCTGATGGACTCGGACCACTGACCGCAGCAAGAAATTGCGGACCGACAAGACATGCTTCCGGCGCAGGGCCGCACCCATAGCGTCATCTGGGGTGTGCGGCTGGCCCCGCCCCCTGCCACGAGCACCGCCGCCCATGGCCCTGTGTTGACCCCTGTCGTGCCGCGCACCGAATCCTGGAACGGGATAGGGCGGGATGCCACACATCATAAATGCCCGGTGAAAAACCTTTAAAGGTTCTTTCCGAAGATTCATTTGACAACACCTGACGCCAGACCTACAGTCTTTATGTCGCAATACGACAAAAGCTGAATCGGGAGCCACTCTGGCACGGCTGATCCAAAGCGGAGGATCCCAGGTGACGTATTTCCAAACAGTCTATTCAGCACGCCCGATTCACCGTCCACGTCGTCCTGACACCTGAGGACGACGCACTGGGTGGCACGGTGGCTGGTGAGCGCACTGCCGCACTGAGATGGACACTGACAGTGAACGGCCTATCGTTTCTCATTCCAGACGTTGACCCTGGTGCCAGAGGCCCACAGCAGCAGGGCAGTTCAAGCAGACCGAGGTGGTCATGATTGTCGGTGAACCAACTGCCCCGCCCACCCGGGTGATTGTGACCAGACCTTGTCTTTTCCAGGGTGGAATCAAGTGGCGGCCCAGTCCGCCGGGCGCGGAGACGCACGCTCAGCTTGGTGGATTCAACTTGTCTGACTCTGGTGTCGTTCACCTGGCACCGCCCCACGCCGTTCAGGTGTGGCCGCCGAGCGTGCAACGCGGGCGTGATCACCCTCACGAAAGGGCCGCAGCGAGATGCTAAAGCAGGGGCCCTCCCTCCTCCTGGCCAGCGCGCCCGCCGCCCTGCCCACGTTGCAGCCGGCCTCGCCGCTGGCGGCGCCCATCACCACCCTGACCTACGTGACCCTGGGACTCGGGCTGGCGATCTTCGCCCTGGTCACTGGCCTGACGTTCTATTTCGTGTGGCGCTACCGGCACCGCGGCGCGGAGGGCGAGCCGCCCCAGATTTTCGGCAACGCCCGCGACGAGGTCGTCTGGATGCTGATGGCAGGGGGCATCCTAGTGTTCCTGTTTATATTGACCTGGATCACCATGAACCGCATTGACCCGCAGGCCGGGCAGGACGGCACCCCCGACGTGATCGTGACCGGCCACCAGTGGTTCTGGGAGGCCAGTTACCCACGCGCTACTAATCCGGCGGGCCTGGGTGTGGTCAGCACTGCGGGCGAGATTCACATTCCCACCGGCAAGAAACTGCTGTTGGAGGTGGGCAGCGCCGACGTGATCCACGATTTCTGGGCGCCGCAACTGGCCCGCAAGATGGACGCCATTCCGGGCCAGGGCAACCGGCTGTGGATTCAGGCCGACAAACCCGGCACGTACCTGGGGGCCTGCTCTGAATTCTGCGGCGCGCAGCATGCCTGGATGCGCTTCAAGGTGATCGCCCAGACGCCGCAGGATTTTCAGGCGTGGCTGGCGCGTCAGGCCCAGCAGGCCGCGCCGCCACCGCCGGCCCAGGCCGAGGCGTTGGCCGGCGCGGCGCTGTTCGTGCGCCAGGGCTGCGGCGAGTGCCACACACTACGCGGCGTGGGTGCACGCGGCACCGTCGGCCCCGATCTGACCCATTTCGCCTCGCGCGGGATCATCGCCGGAGGGGTCTTGGACAACACGCCGGACAACCTGCGGCGCTGGCTGCACAATCCGCAGGCCGTCAAGCCCGGCGTCCGCATGCCCAATTACCGCCTGAACGACGCCCAGTTGCGCCAGCTCACCGCCTACCTGGAGACGCTGCAATGACCACCGCGCCCCTCCCCACCGAAACGGCGCCGGCCCCGGCCAGCCGCCCACGCAACTTCACCCGCTGGCTGTCCACCACCGATCACAAGGACATCGGGATGATGTACCTGGCGCTGGGGGCGCTGTTTTTCCTGATCGGCGGCGTCGAGGTGCTGATGATGCGCCTGCAACTGGCGCGGCCCGGCAACACCCTGCTGCAGGCCACCACCTACAACGAGTTCTTCACGCTGCACGGCACCACTATGATCTTTCTGGCGGTGATGCCGATCCTGCTGGGTTTCTCCAATTACCTGCTGCCGCTGCAGATCGGCGCGAAGGACATGGCTTTTCCGCGTCTGAATGCTTTCGGCTTCTGGCTCACGGCGTTTGGCGGCGTCATCCTGTACCTCAGCCTGCTGGAAGGGCCGCCCGACGCGGGCTGGTTCGCCTACGCGCCGCTGTCCGAGCGCCCCTTTAGTTCCAGCCTGGGCACCGATTTCTGGGCCGCCGCCCTGCTGATGATGGGCATGGGCACCACCCTGACCGCCCTGAATATCATCATCACCACCGTGCGTTACCGCGCCGTAGGGATGGGGCTGTGGAAGATGCCGCTGTTCTCGTGGATGGTGTTCGTCAACAGTTTCATCATCGCCTTCGCGCTGCCCTCGCTGAGTGCGGCCCTGATCATGCTGGAAGTGGACCGGGCGCTGGGCGGACGCTTTTTCCAGGGCGGCGGCAGCCCGGTGCTGTGGCAGCACTATTTCTGGCTGTTCGGGCACCCGGAGGTGTACATCATGGTGCTGCCCGCCTGGGGCATCATCAGCGAGGTCATCCCGGTGTTCTCGCGCAAGCCGATTTTTGGGTACAAGTTCGTGGCGGGGTCGACCCTGGCCATCGCCGTCCTGAGTTTCGCGGTGTACGCCCACCACATGTTTGCGGTGGGGTTTGCGCGCCCGGTCAACCTGGCCTTTGCCGCCAGCACCATGCTGATCGCCATTCCCACCGGCATCAAGGTGACCAACTGGGTGGCGACGCTGTGGAAGGGCAGCATCCGCCTGACCGTGCCGATGCTGTACGCGATTGCCTTTATCGTGCAGTTCACCTTCGGCGGCATCACCGGGGTCAGCTTCGCCGTGCTGCCCATCGACTGGCAACTGACCGACAGCTACTACGTGGTGGCGCACTTTCACTACGTCCTGATGGGCGGCACGCTGTTCGCGCTGCTTTCAGGGCTGCACTTCTACTTTCCCAAGATGACCGGGCGCATGCTGTCCGAGGGTTTCGGCAAGATTGCGTTCTGGATGATCACGCTGGGCTTCAACGGCGTCTTCCTGGTGCAGCACGCCCTGGGCATGATGGGCATGCCCCGGCGCGTCTACACCTATCCCGACTTGCCCGGCTGGGGGGCGCTGAACCTGTTTTCCACCGTCAGCGCTTTCGTGTTGGCCCTGGGGCTGGTGCTGACCCTGATCAACATCGTGATCAGCTGGCGGCTGGGCCGGATTGCGGGCGACAACCCCTGGGGGGCCTGGACGCTGGAGTGGGCCACCACCAGCCCGCCGCCGAAGGGCAATTTCGTGCGCCTGCCGCCGGTGAAGTCCAGCCGCCCGCTGTGGGATCTGGCGCACCCCGAAGACCCGGATCACCAGCGCCCGCCGCGCCATGACCAGCAGGGCCACATCCGCCCGGAGGAGAGGAACCATGAGCGATAATCCCGCCTCCATTCCGCCGATTCCACGGGTGTCGCAGGCGCTGGACGTGTCCAGGCTGCCGCTGCCGCCCGGGCACATGGACGCCAGCCCGCGCAGCAACGGCTTCTGGGGCATGGCGGTGTTTCTGGTGACCGACACGGTGATCTTCCTGCTGCTGCTGGTGGCGAACATCTACCTGCGGCGCTACTCGCAGGGGCCGGCGCAGGGCGCGTTGGATCCCGGCACGACCGTCTGGTTCAGCCTGGGCCTGTGGGCGTCGAGTGGAGCGCTGGTGCTGGCCGACGTCTTCAGGAAGCAGGCGAAACTGTCCGGGCTGCTGTACCTGCTCACCGCCGCCCTGGGACTGGTCTTCCTGTACGGTCAGGCCCAGGAATACCTCCACTTGAATGCCCAGGGCGCGACGGTGGACGCCGACTTGTTCTTCACCGGCTTCTACACCCTGACCGGGTTGCACGGCCTGCACGTGGCCTTCGGGGCGCTGGCGCTGCTGGTGACGGGCGCGCTGCGCTTCGGGGGCCATTTGGGCCGAGGAAGAGAGGGCTTCACGGCGGGCCTGGGCCTGTACTGGCATTTTGTGGACGCCGTGTGGGTGGCGCTGTTCTTGCTGCTGTACGTGTGGGGTGGGCCATGAGACAGGCGTATCTCATCGGCGCAGGTGCGGCCATTCTCGGCGCGTCAATCTTCTACGCCTCCGGCATGGGCCTGCGCCCCGGCAGTTTCAGCCTGCACATGGGCGCGCACCTGCTGCTGTCACTGGGGGCCGCGCCGCTGCTGGTGCTCGCGTTTCCGCGCTGGCGTCCGAACGTCGGCGGGCCGCTGGCCTTTGTGGCCTTCAACCTCGTAACCTACGGCGTTCACCTTCCAGCTGTCTACGCCCGGCTGATGACGCCCGGCGGGATGTTCCTGGAAAGCCTGCTGTCTCAGATGGCCGCGTGCGCGCTGCTGGGCGCGGCCATCACCTTCAGCCGGGACGCCTACGCCATGACCGCTCCCGACGACACCGCCCTGGGCGGCGTGCTGATGTGGGTGGTGGGCGGCTTCGTGGTGATGGCGGGGGCCTTTTCCCACTTCATGCAACTTCTAGGCACGGCGGAGGCGCGAAATGAACCGACCCACTGATCTGCTGGGCGCGCTGCTGCGGGTGCTGGGCTTTCCCGTGTACTGGCTGCTGCGGCGGCTGGGCTTCCTCCCGCTGAGGGCCGAACCCGCCTCCATTCCTGCCCCCGAACCCCAGCTGCTGCCCGACGACGTGCTGCTGCCCCCCGGCTGGTCGCGCCCGCGTGAAATGGCCGAGGCCCGCCCCACCCTGGCCCCCGTGCTGCTGGCCTTCGGGCTGGCAGGCACCGCGCTGGGGCTGCTGGTGTCGGCGCTGGGCATCGTCGTGCTGGGGGCACTGGTGGCGGCGCTGGGCGGCGGAATGTGGGCCTGGGACAGCTTTCAGGCCACGGCGCCACACGGCGGGCCGCAGGAGGACGCATGAGCGACACACACGTCAGTCCTGAAACTGCCGGCCAGGACGAGACCAGGGAACCCTCCCGCCGCAAGCTGCTGATTGGCCTCAGCCTGGGCTCGGGGGCGCTGGCCGCCGCCGCCGCCGGTTACCCGGTGGCCAAGGCGGTGCTGGATCCCGCCTTTCAAAAAGGGGGCCGGGGCGGCTGGCAGCGAATCGGCACGCTGGCCGACTTTCCCACCGGCAAGACCGTGCTGGTCACGTTTATCCGGCCCGGCGCGCGGTCTTACGGCGGCGACATCAAAAAGGACACCGCCTACGTCACGCGGCGGCCCGGCGACTGGCTGGCGCTGCACAACGTCTGCATGCACCTGGGCTGCCCGGTGCGGCACCAGGAGGGTTCGGGGCTGTACTTCTGCCCCTGCCACGGCGGGGTCTACGACGCCGAGGGCGTCAACGTGGCCGGGCCGCCGCGCATTCCGCTGCAGCGGCTGGGGGTGCGCGTCCAGGGCCAGGAGGTGCAGTTGCAAAGCGCCGCCATGCCGCTGCCCACGCTGACCTGGCCGGGGGGGGAGTCGTGAGCGATCAGGCCAGGATCGACGAGGCGAACAATACGCCGCCCGCCGTCACCGAGAAGCACTACGGTTTATTTCTCGGTTGGATCGAAGACCGCACCGGGTTGATCAGCCGCCTGAACGCCGTGGCAGGCCACCGGGTGCCCCGGCGCAGCCGGTGGGCTTTCGTCTTCGGCAGCGCCACCCTGTTCGCCTTCATCCTGCAGGTGGTCACCGGAATCACGCTGGCGATGTTCTTCGAACCGTCGAGCGCCACGGCGTACCAGAGCCTGCAGCGCATTTCTACCCCTGGCACCGCCGAGGCCGTGGTGCGTGGGCTGCATTACTTCGGCGCCTCGCTGATGGTGGTGATGATGGGCATTCACCTGATCCGGGTGTACCTGACGGCGGCCTACAAGTACCCGCGCGAGATGCAGTGGATCAGCGGCGTGGTCATGCTGTTCCTGGTGCTGGCGATGGCCTTTACCGGCCAGACCCTGCGCTGGGATCAGACCGCCGTGTGGAGCGTGGTGGTGGGTGCGGAGCAGGCGTCGCGTTTTCCGTGGCTGGGCCCGATCCTGGCCCGCTTTCTGATGGCGGGGGACACGCTGAACGCCGCCACCCTGTCGCGGCTGTACGCCCTGCACACCTACTGGTTTCCGGCGCTGCTGTTCGGATTGATCGGGTTGCACGTCTTTCTGGTGCTGCGAAACGGCATCAGCGAGCCGCCGGTGCCGGGGCGCCGGGTTGATCCGCGCACCTACAAGCAGCAGTACCAGGCCCGCGTGAGGCGCGACGGCGTGCCATTCTGGCCGGACGCGGCGTGGCGCGATACGGTGTTCGGCAGCGCATTGATCCTGCTGACGGTGTTCCTGGCCTGGAAATTTGGCGCACCAGCCCTGAGCAAGCCGCCAGACCCCAGCCTGATCAACGCCGATCCCAAGCCCGACTGGTACCTGATCTGGTACTTCTCGATCCTGGCGCTGTGGCCGTACGGCATCACCAACCTGATGATCATTCTCGCGCCGCTGCTGGCGATTGCCGGGCTGATCCTGCTGCCGCTGGTCAGCAACAAGGGGGAACGTGCGCCCAGCCGCCGTCCCTGGGCCATCGGCATCGTGATCGTCGCCATCGGGATGATCTTCAGTCTGACGCTGCTGGGTTACCGCGAGCCGTGGCTGCCGCGTTTCGCCGCGCCGCCGCTGACCGCGCAGCAGGTGAACAGCACGGTCCCCAGCGTGGTGCGCGGCGCGGCGCTGTTCCATGACCAGTCGTGCATCCTGTGCCACCGCATCGACGGTCAGGGCGGAATTCGCGGCCCCAACCTCAGCGAGATCGGGGAACGGCTGACCCGGGATCAGCTCAGTTGGCGCATTCAGAACGGCGCGGCCAGCATGCCGCCGTACGCCGGGGTGCTCACCACGGATCAACTGCGCGACCTGGTGAATTTCCTTGAAACTCGCCACTGATATCGCAACGGCCGCAGATTTACCTCAATAAATCTCAGAGAAGCGATATAAAACCGATAAACTTTATTCATCTTCAAGTTTAGAGTCAATTTTAGGAGTAGCCTTTGTGTATTGCCTGTGATGGCCCGAAACGGTCACCGGAAGCAAGTCTCGCTGCTCAGAACTTAAAGGGTGGCCCGTAAATACAGTGATTCCAGCCGGAATCGATGGAGGAAGAGCATGACCAACGTCAGCGATTTTGTGATTGACCGCATTCAGCAGTGGGGCGTCACCCGCGTCTTCGGCTTTCCCGGCGACGGCATCGGGGAATTTGACGGTGCGCTGGGCCGCGCCGACCGCCAGGGTGAGGGCCTGAAATACGTCCGGCCCACCCACGAGGAAATCTGCGCCCTGATGGCCACCGCGCACGCCAAGTTCACCGGCGAGGTGGGGGTGTGCATCGCCACCTCCAGCCCCGGCGGCTTCCACATGCTCAACGGCCTGTACGACGCCAAGATGGACAACCAGCCGGTGGTGGCCATCGTGGGGCAGCAGGGGCTGAACTCGCTGGGCACCTTCACGCAGCAGGAAAACAATCTGGAACGCACGTTCGCCGACGTGGCGTGCTACGTGCAGACCATCGTGTCGCCCGAACAGGCGCAGGCCGTGGTGGACACCGCCTTCCGCACCGCCCGCACCCGGCTGGCCCCCGCCGTGATCATCCTGCCGCACGACGTTCAGGGCATGGACATGCAGCAGCCGGGCCGCGAACACTGGGTCTCGCGCAGCAGCGCCGTGGCGCCGTCCACGGCCATCACGCCGCCGGACGAGGAACTGAAAAAGGCCGCCGCCATCCTGAACGCCGGCAAGAAGGTGGTGCTGATGGTGGGCCACGGCGCGAACGGAGCCACCGACGAGGTCTTGAAGGTGGCCGAACTGACCGGCGCGGGCATTATCACGGCCCTGCGCGGCAAGCAGGTGGTGCCCAGTGACGTGCCGTACCACACCCAGCAACTGGGCCTGCTGGGCTCACGGCCCAGCCTGGAGATGATCAAGGACTGCGACACCCTGCTGCTGCTGGGCACCAACTACCCCTACGCGCAGTTCCTGCCCAAGACCGGACAGGCGCGGGCGATTCAGGTGGATCTCAAACCCGAGCAGATGGGCCTGCGCTACCCCACCGAGCTGAACCTGTGGGGCGACGTGAAGGCCACGCTGACGGCGCTGATGCCCTACCTGGAGGCCACCACCGATCTGGAGTGGCAGCAGGGCGTCAGCCGGGGCATGGTGGAGTGGGAACAGGAGATGACCGCGCAGGCCGAGACGGAATACGAGAAACTCAACCCCCGTCTGGTCTTTCACGAGCTGAACCGGCGGCTGCCTCCGCAGAGCATCGTCACCTGCGACGCGGGCACCACCGCCGACTGGTACGGCCACCACATCCGGCTGCGGCGCGGCATGATGGGTGACCTGTCGGGGCTGCTGGCCACCATGCTGGCGGCCATGCCCTACGCCACGGCGGCCAAATTCGCCTACCCCGAACGCCCGGTGATCTGCACCATCGGCGACGGCGCGTTCCAGATGCTGGGCATGAACGAGCTGATCACCATTAAGAAGTACATGGACGGCTGGGACAACCCGCAGTTCATCATCCTGGTGCTGCACAACGACGATCTGGAGCAGGTGTCGTGGGAGATGCGCACCGAGGACGGCAACCCGCTGTGGGACGGCTCGCAGGACGTGCAGAGCGTGGACTACGCCGGGTACGCCGAGCTGCTGGGGTTCAAGGGCATCCGACTGAAGAAGGGCGACGACGTGGGGGCCGCCTGGGACGAGGCCTTCGCGCACCGCGGCGTGACCCTGATCGACGCCTACACCAGCAAGAACGTGCCGCCGCTTCCCGCGCACATCAGCCTGGAATACGCGGTCAACACGGCCAAGGCGCTGCTCAAGGGTGACCCGGAGGAGGGCAACGTGATCGTCGACTCGGCCAAGGCGCTGGTCACCGAGGGCGTCTCGCGGGTCAAGGGCGCGCTGCACATCGGGCAGGACGAGAAAGAAAAAGATGAATGACGCCCGGGTCACGCGGCTGTCCGTCCGAGCCTATAGCGTCCCCACGCTGGCTGAGGCCGAGACGGACGGCACCGCCCGCTGGGACAGCACCGGCGTCCTGATCGTGACGGTGGAGGCGGGCGGCAAAACCGGGCTGGGCTACGCCTACGCCGACGCGGCGGCCGCCGGGGTGGTTCAGCGCACGCTGTGGCCGCTCGTGCAGGACCAGGACGCGCTGGACACGGCGCGCCACTTCTGGACGATGGCCGGGGCCGTCCGCAACCTGGGCTGGCCGGGCATTGTGGCGGGCGCAATCTCGGCGGTGGACGTGGCGCTGCATGATCTGAAGGCGCGGCTGTTGGACGTCCCCCTCGTGCAGCTGCTGGGCGGCGCACGCCAGAGCGTGATGGCCTACGGCAGCGGCGGCTTCACCAGCTACAGCATTGAACAGCTGGAAAAGCAGCTCGGCGGCTGGGCACAGCAGGGCCTCAAGGCCGTCAAGATGAAAATTGGCAGCCGTCCCGAAAATGACCTGAAGCGCGTCCAGGCTGCCCGCGCCGCCATCGGCAACGGTGTGGCGCTGTTCGTGGACGCCAACGGTGCCTACAGCCGCAAGCAGGCGCTGGGCTTCGCCGAGAAATTTGCCGATCTGAACGTTTCGTGGTTCGAGGAGCCCATCTCCAGCGACGATCTGGCGGGGCTGCGGCTGCTGCGAGACCGTGGCCCTGGCGGCATGCAGATCGCGGCGGGTGAGTACGGCTATACGCCCACCGACTTTCATCACCTGCTGGCGGCGGGGGCAGTGGACACCCTGCAGGCCGACGGCACGCGCTGCGGCGGCGCAACGGGCTTTCTGAACGCGGCGGCCCAGGCCCAGGGCGCGAATGTTCCCTTAAGCGCCCACACCGCCCCGGCCCTGCACGCCTCACTGGCCTCCGCGCTGCCTAACGTGGTGAACGTGGAGTATTTCTTTGACCACATCCGCATTGAAAGCATGTTCTTTGACGGCGTTCCCGAACTCAGGGACGGCTCTCTTTACCCAGACCGCAGCCAGCCGGGCCTGGGCCTGACGTTCAAGGCGGCGGAGGCCCAATCCTATCTACAGAGCGAATGGAGGTCATCATGACCAGAAGTAAAAGACCGAGAATCGTTGTCGTCACGGGCGCCAGTGCCGGGGCGGGCCGCGCGGTGGCCGTGGCGTTCGGCAAGCGTGGCGACACCGTGGCGTTAATCGCACGCGGCCGGGCCGGGCTGGAAGGCGCGAAAACCGAGGTGGAATCGGCGGGCGGCCAGGCCCTCGTCGTGCCGTGCGACGTGGCCGACGCCGACGCGGTGGAGGCGGCCGCCGAACGCATCGAAACCGAACTCGGCCCCATCGACGTGTGGGTCAACGTCGCCATGACCGGGGTGTTCAGCTACGTCAAGGACATGAAGCCGGAGGAATACAAACGCGTCACCGAGGTCAATTACCTGGGCTTCGTCTACGGCACGCTGTCGGCCCTGCGGCGGATGCTGCCGCGCGATTCGGGGCGGATCATCCAGTTCGGCTCGGCGCTGGCGTACCGGGGCATTCCCCTGCAAAGCGCGTACTGCGGCAGCAAGCACGCCATCCAGGGCTTCTGCGACTCGCTGCGGGCCGAACTCCTGAGCGAGAACAGCAAAGTCACGGTCAGCATGGTGCAGATGCCCGCCATCAACACGCCGCAGTTCGACTGGCTTAGGACGCGCATGCCGCGCAAGGCCCAGCCCGTGCCGCCGATTTTCCAGCCCGAGATTCCCGCCGCCGCCATCCTGTACGCCGCCGACACCGGACGCCGTGAGATCTTGGTGGGCGCGTCGACGTGGGTGGCGGTGTGGGGCAACAACATTCTGCCCGCCGTGGGCGACTGGTATCTGGCAAAGACCGGCATCAATGGCCAGATGACGGGTCAGGCCCAGCCCGCAGACGCGCCCGACAACATGTTCCACCCGCTGGACGACGACCGGGACTGGGGCATGCACGGACGGTTCGACGACAGGGCCAGGACCACCAGCTGGCAGCTGCCGCTGGACGAGCACCGCGCGTTGTTCGCCGGGGCGCTGGCGGTGGCGGCGGCAGGCGTCTGGGGGTTGAGCCGTGCGCTCCGCAAATAAAGTTGCCACTGTCGCCACCGTCACGGCGCTGGCCTCGCTGGCGGTCATCAGCGCGCGCCAGCTTGATCTGATTCACCACCTGCCGGAGCTGCCGGGCAAGGTGTTTCAATCCAACAAGCTGACCACCTCCGAGGCCAGCAAGGTGCTGGGCCTGCCGGACGGGCCGCTGGGCCTGGGCAGCTACGCGCTGACGCTGCTGCTGGTGGCGCGCGGCAGTTCGCTCGCGAAATACAAGGTGGGCCTTGACCTGCTGTACGCCGTGTCGCGTTCAGGCGGCACGTACCTCAAGAAGAAGCAACTGTGCGGCTGGTGCCTGGTGGCGCTGGGCGCGAGCGCGGTGAGCACGGCGGCGCTGTGGAGGTCAGATGACGCAGATGACTAGGCTGGAACAACGGCTGGAAAACGACGTGAAGGTCATCCTGCGCGACGTGA
Organism: Deinococcus radiopugnans ATCC 19172; assembly: GCF_006335125.1. NCBI lineage: Bacteria > Thermotogati > Deinococcota > Deinococci > Deinococcales > Deinococcaceae > Deinococcus > Deinococcus radiopugnans. Next base: position 296,446 of record NZ_VDMO01000001.1, on the reverse strand, counting down.
ACCACGGGCGGTTCGAGCGGAGCATGGCCGGGGTCACGGCGGTCAGCGCCCTGCTGGTGTGCGCCGAGGTGTACTACGAGCATTACAAGGGGAGCTTTGGCAACCGCGTGATGTGGTCTCCGATCATCGTCACGCCGCCGATCGTGGCCGCCGGCATCGCGGGCATCTTCAGCCGGCGGGCGGCGAAAACGGCGCTGCCCGCCGCCTCGCTGCTGTACATGCTGACCGGGGCGGTGGGGCTGGTGATGCACGCCCGCGGCGTGGCCCGCAAGCCGGGCGGCTGGCGCTTCGCGGCCTACAACCTGGTGATGGGGCCGCCGGTGATCGCGCCGGGGCTGTTCGCGATGGTGGGCGGCATGGGCCTGCTGGCCTCGCTGGTGCGGCGTGAGGGCGAAGATGACGACTAAGACGCGTCCTGACGTTTCCCCCTTCCGCTCGGCAGATCACCTGCCCAAGCGGCGCGGCGGCCAGGCGCCCGATCCGGCGTACCTGCCGCGCCAGCGTGCCGGCGTGACGCCGCAGATGCACGGGCGCTACCCCGATTTCGACATCCTCTCGCAAGAGGACGCCTGGGACGAGGTGACGCGCCGGGTGGTCTTGAAGCGGCTGGAGCCTTACGGCGAGCCGCAGTTCTTCAGCGCGGACGAGTGGCGCACGCTCAGCGCCTTCTCGGACGTGCTGCTGGCCCAGCACAGCGCGCCAAAAGTGGACGTGCTGGCGCATGTGGACGCCAAGCTGGCGGCAGCGCGCGGCGGCGGCGTCAACGGCTACCAGTACGATGACCTGCCCAGCGAGCAGGAGACGTGGCGGCGCTCGGCGGCGGGGCTGGACGAGACGGCGCAGGCACGCGGGGCCGCCGACTATGCCGAGGCCCCCACCGAAGTCCAGGCCGCGATCCTGAGCGACTTCATGGATGGCCGGCTGCGGGGCGGCGCCTGGGCCGGCATGAACGTCGTGCGGGCCTTCCAAGTCATCGCGGGTGACCTGCTGGAAGGGTATTACAGCCACCCGTGGGCCTGGAACGAGATTGGCTTCGGCGGCCCGGCCTACCCGCGCGGTTACATGCGGCTGGGCATGGCGCTGGACGAGGACGGCGATCAGCGCGAACCGTGGGAGAAGCCGGAAACACGCGACATCGATGCCGCCCTGCTGAAAGACAACGAGGCCCATCTGGGCAGCAAGGTCAGGGCCGAGGAGCCGGTCAACCTCGACTGGCTCAAGACGGAGGCCGCCCGCGCCGCACAAGTGGCGGCCGAACTCGCCGCCAACCCCCGCCCGTTCCGGGCCAACAGCTACAAGCGGCTGCTGAAGGGGGCCATTCAGCCGCGGGAGAACGACAGCTTCCGCCTGCTGCATGTCCACAGGCGGGCCGTGCCGCAGGAGAACATGCGGCGCTATGCCGACGACGACGAGGTGGATCTGCTGATCGTCGGCGCGGGCGCGGGCGGCGGGGTGCTGGCGCAGCGCATGGCCCGCGTGGGCTGGCGGGTGGTGGTGCTGGAGGGCGGCCCCTTCTGGGATCCCGATGCCGACTGGGTCAGCGACGAGGCGGCCTCGCACCACATCTACTGGAACGGCAAACGCATCATCGGCGGCAACGATCCGGTGGCGCTGGGCAAGAACAACAGCGGCCACGGCGTCGGCGGCAGCATGGTGCATTACGCGGGGTACGTGCCGCGCTTTCACCCGTCGGACTTCATGACGCAGTCGCTGGACGGCGTGGGGGCCGACTGGCCCATCAGTTACTGGGACGTGACGCGCCACTACGAGGCCTGCGAGACCGAACTGCCCGCCGCCGGGCAGGACTGGCCGTGGGGCCACGTCCACCGCTACACCCACAGCCCGCACCCGATCAGCGGCGCGGCGGAGCGGCTGATCGTCGGGGCCGGTAAATTCGGCATGGCCATGCGCGTCGGTCCGGTGGGCATCGCCAACGGCACTTTCGGCAACCGCCCGCACTGCATCTACCGGGGCTTTTGCCTGCAGGGTTGCAAGGTGAATGCCAAGGGCAGCCCGCTGGTCACCCACATTCCCGACGCCATCGAGCACGGCGCGGAAATCCGGGCCAACAGCACGGCGCTGCGGGTGCTGATGGACGGCGCGCGGGCCACCGGCGTGGAGTACGTCAAAGGCGGCCAGATTCGCCGTCAGCGGGCCAGACGGGTGGCAGTGGCCGGCTACGCCATCGAGTCGCCGCGCCTGCTGCTCAACAGCGCCCAAAAGGACTGGGAGGACGGCGTGGGCAACCGCTTTGACCAGGTGGGCCGCTACGTGATGGTGCAGGGCGCGCCGGTGGTGATGGGCCGCTTTCCCGAGATGCTGCGCACCTACAAGGCCCCGCCGCCCGAGGTCAGCACTGAGCAGTTCTACGAGACCGACGCGGGCCGGGACTTCAAGCGCGGCTTCTCGATTCAGACCACCGGGCCGCTGCCGATTGGTTTCTCGCACAGCATTCTGGGTGAGGGCCACTGGGGCGACGCGCTGCGCGAGTACGGGCGCGACTACAACCACTGGGCCAGCCTGGGGGGCCTGTGCGAGTTGCTGCCGCACCCGGACAACCGCGTGACGCTGGCAGACGTAACCGATCACCACGGCCTGCCGGTGGCCCGCTTTGACCACTCGCTGCACGACAACGACAAGAAGAACATCGCCTACGCCAAGCGGTTTATCCGGGGGCTGCTGGAGCAGTCCGGGGCGCAGGACATCATCGCCGTGGACCGCTTCGCCCACCTGATCGGCGGCAACCGCATGGGCTTTGGCCCCCAGGACAGCGTGGTGAATTCGGACCACAAGGTCTGGGGCACCGAGAACCTGTTCGTGACCGACGGCAGCGCCTGTCCCACCCAGGGCAGCGCCAACCCCGCGCTGACCATCATGGCCCTGAGTTCGCGGCTGGGCGAGCGCTTCAGCCGCAATCAGGTGCCGGACGATCAGCCCACGCCGCAGCCCAGACGCCAGAAAGACCGGGCGGAACTGTTCGGGCCGGTGGGGTAGGGGCCGGACAAGACAGAAAGCAGAGAACCCTGCCCATCATCCCCAGCGCTCAAGGAGAATTCATGTCCACATCCCCAAATTCCGACATCGGCAAACTGGTCTGGGCCATTCCCGAAGGCTGGATTCCCGGCTGGAGCCACGGCCCCGAACCGGAGCTGCTGTCGCACGAGGCGGCCTGCATCCTGAATCCCAATGACCGCGACGCGCACGTGGAACTCACCGTCTACTTCGAAGATCGCGAACCGATCGGGCCGTACCGGCTGACCGTGGGCGCGCGGCGCACGCTGCACCAGCGCTTCAACACCCTGACGGATCCGGAGCCGATTCCGGTCAGCACCGCCTACGCCTCGGTGATTCGCTCGGACACGCCGGTCATCGTGCAGCACACCCGGCTGGATTCGCGTCAGGCCGAGAACGCGCTGCTCAGCACCATCGCCTACACCGAATGACCCCAGGCCCCTCCCGGCCACGTCCCCCCGAACAGCTGTGGCTGGAACACTACGGCCTGATCGGTGACCTGCGCAGCGCCGCCCTGATCGGCGCGGACGGCAGCGTGGCGTGGCTGTGCCTGCCGCAGCTGGACAGTCCCAGCGTGTTCGGGGCGCTGCTTGGTCCGGGGGCCGGATTCTGGCGGCTCCAGCCAGCGGATCATGCCGGGCTGGGCACCCAGCGCTACTGGCCGGGCAGCAACGTGCTGGACACGCTGTTCAGCGTGCCCGGCGGAACGGTCACCGTGACGGATTTCATGCCGCTGGGCAGCGACGCGCTGCAAACCGACGTGGGGCACCTGCGCCTGATCCGGCGCGTGACGGTCGCGGGACAGGCCACTGCCGTCACCTCGGATTTCGCGCCGCGTCCAGGCTACGGGCAGGCCGCCAGGCTGGGAGAAGAGGAGGGCGGCCTGCGGTTTACACGGGGCCAGCAGTCTTGGTTTCTGTGGGGCAGCCAGCCTCACGTCCCTGACAGGCACGCCGCCCAGGCGCATTTCACGCTGTCGCCCGGCGAGGAGGCGTGGTTTGCCGTCGCCGAGCAACCGCTGCACCTGGAGCCGGAAGTGCTGGCCGAGTGCCTGGCCGACACCCACCGCACCTGGACGAACTGGCTGGCGGCGGGGCAGACGCGGCGCACGCTGGGCGATCATCCCCACCGCGAACTCGAACAGCGCTCGGCGCTGGCCCTCAAGCTGCTGAGCGCACCGGACGGGGGCATCGTGGCGGCGGCCACCACGTCGCTGCCCGAGGTGCTGGGGGGCAGCCGCAACTGGGACTACCGCTACTGCTGGCTGCGCGACAGCACCTTCACGGCCCAGGCGCTGCACCATCTGGGCCACCGCGAGGAGGCCGCCGATCTGCTGAAGTGGTTTCAGCGGGCCAGCCGGCGCGCCAGCCCCCGACAGCTCAAGATTGCCTACACCGTCGCCGGAATGCCGGTGCCCCCGGAACGCTCCCTGAAGCTTGCGGGCTACCGGGGTTCACGCCCGGTTCACGTGGGCAATGGGGCACGCAACCAGCGGCAACTGGACGTGTACGGCGAGGTGATCTCGGCCTACTTCGACGGGCTGCGCGTCGGCCAGACGGAAATGGAGGACGCCGTGTGGCAGGAGATCAGCGGGCTGGCCGGCGCGGTGTGCGGGCTGTGGAGCAAGCCCGACAAGGGCATCTGGGAGGCGCGAAAGCCAGGGCAGCACCACACCTACAGCAAACTGATGTGCTGGGTGGCGCTCGACCGCGCGGTGCGGATGGGCGAGCAGTGCGGGCGCACGGTGCCGCCGCGCTGGAAGAGGGAGCGGGGCGCCGTGCGGGGGGCCATTCTGGACAAAGGCTTCAATCCCGAGCTGAACAGCTTTACCCAGACCTTCGGCGGCACGGCGCTGGACGCCACCGCGCTGATGATCCCGGTCATGGAGTTTTTGCCACCGGACGACCCGCGGGTGCTGGGCACGCTGGAGGCGGTGCGCCAACACCTGGCCGACGGCGCATTGGTGCGGCGCTACACCACCGACGACGGCCTGGGCGGCCAGGAGGGGTACTTCCTTCTGTGCAGCTTCTGGCTGATCAGCGCCGAGGCGCTGTGCGGTCAGGTGGAGCTGGCCCGGCAGCACCTGGACGAGCTGATCGGGCACGTCTCGCCGCTGGGCCTGCTGGCCGAGGAAATCACGCCCGACGGTCAGCACCTGCTGGGCAATTTCCCGCAGGCGTACAGCCACGTCGGCCTGATCAACGCGCTGGCTTACCTGCAAGACGCGCAGGGCAAGCTGACAGCGGAAACAGCCGGACACGGCTCCGGCCAGCCGCTGAGCGGACGGGGCAAGAGCCAGCAGATGGGCTGACGCCCTGCCTCCCTCCCAGCGCTTCTCCCCAATGCCTTCACCCCAGTGTCTCCACCCAAGGAAGTGATCCCCTGATGTCCCACGAAGCTGCTGGCCCCCGCCCTCTGCTGCCCACGCCGTTCCCATGACGCCCGTCAGCCCGATTCATCCGGACCCCCAGGCGCCCGAAGCGCCGGGCCGCCCTGGCGTGCCCCCCACCTGGACCAGCAGCGCCAAGGACGCCGTGACCGGCGCGCTGGGCGGGGGGCGGGTGCGCGCGGCGGTGGGTTTCGGGGTGGTCAACGAGGTGTACTGGCCGTCCAGCGGCGATCCCCAGGTGCGCGACCTGACCTTTCTCGTGGGGACCCCGGACGGCTGGGTGGACGTAAAGCGCGACTGCATCTATATCCTGACCCCCTGCGAGGACGGGCCGCTGATCGGCGTGGAACACCGTCTGGCAGATGATCCGACCTTCCGTCTGCGGCTGGAAATCATGCCGTCCATCGAGAACGATTCGTTGCTGATCGACTACGCACTGGAGGGCGGCGGCACGCTATACGCGCTGCTGGCCCCGCACCTGGCCGACTGCGGCCAGAACAACACCGCCTGGGTGCAGGACGGCATGCTGTACGCCACGCGCGACGACGCGGCACTGGCGCTGTCCTGCAGCGGCGGCTTCGGCGCCATGAGTGCCGGCTTCGTGGGGGTCAGCGACGGCTGGCAGGACTTTCACCAGCACGGCGGCATGACCTGGCAGTACGCGCGGGCCGAGGGCGGCAACGTGGCGCTGACCGGCGAGCTGAAGGAAAGTCGCGGCACCCTGGCGATGGCCTTCGCGCGGCATGCGGGCGGCGCGGCGATTCATGCGCGCGGCAGCCTTCAGCGCCCCTACCCGCAGCAACGCGCTGAATTCCTGAAAGCGTGGCAGACCTGGACGGGCCGCCTGCGCCTGCCGGCGGGAGGGGACGAGGAACGCGCCCGCGCCCGCCTGAGCGCGCAGGTCATCCGCGTTCACGAGGGCAGCGACTTCTCGGGAGCGATTGTGGCCAGCCTGAGCGTGCCGTTCGGACAGGCCCACAGTGACCTGGGCGGCTACCACCTGGTCTGGCCGCGCGACATGGTGGAGGCCGCCACCGGACTGCTGGCGGCAGGGCAGCCGCACGACACCCTGCGCAGCCTGAACTACCTGCTGGCCTGCCAATCACCGGACGGCCACTGGCCTCAGAATCTGTATCCCAACGGCGAGCCGTACTGGTCGGGCGATCAGCTCGACGAGACGGCTTTCGTGCTGCTGCTGATGGGCAAACTGCGCGAACTGGGGCTGGACACGGCCCTGCGCCCCGAGGCCCTGACCTGGGCCGCGCGGCGGGCGGCCGGCTACCTGGCCCGCAACGGCCCGGTCAGCCAGGAAGACCGCTGGGAGGAGAACAGCGGCGTCACCGCCTACACCCTGGGCCTGATGATCGCCGCGCTGGTGGCCGCCGGGCCGTGGCTGGACGCGGAGGAGGCCGACTACGCCCTGGCCCTGGCCGACGACTGGAACGCCCGCCTGGACGGCTGGTGTTATGTGACCGGTGACGACGCCCCGCTGGCCGGACAGTACGGTGTGGACGGGTACTACATCCGCATCGCGCCGCAGGCCGGCCCGCAGCCTGGGCGGCAGGAGGTGCCCCTTGCCAACACCGCTGGCCTGAAAGTGCAGGCAGGCGCACTGGTCAGTCTGGATTTCGGCTATCTGGTGCGCGTGGGGCTGCGCCGCGCCGACGACCGGCGCATTCTCGATACCCTGAAAGTGGTGGACGGCGAACTGCGTTACGACTCGCCGGCCGGCCCGCTGTACTACCGCTACCAGCACGACGGGTACGGCAACACGGCGGACGGCGGCCCGTACCTGGGCCAGGGCATTGGCCGGGCGTGGCCGCTGCTGGCCGGCGAGCGCGGGCATCTGGCGCTGCTCGCGGGCGAGTCGCCGCAACCCTACATCGATGCCATGCTGCATTCGAGCGGCCCCGGCGGCCTGTTTCCCGAACAGGTCTGGGACGCGCCTCCTACCAGACGGTTTCAGCCGGGCAAACCGGCGGGCAGCGCCATGCCATTGGTGTGGGCGCACGCCGAGTACCTGAAACTCCTGTGGGCGCGCGAACACGGCCAGCCTTATGAGGCGCTGCGGGCCGTGCAGGAGCGGTATCTGGCGGGTAAGCCTGTCCCCCAAATTCGTTTCTGGCGCACCGACGCCCCCGCCTTCGAGCTGCCCGCCGGCCTCGCCCTGCGGGTGGAAGACACCCGCCCCTTTACCCTGCACTGTGGATTCGGGGCGGCGGACGCCTGGGACAGCGTGCAGGAGCGCGGGGCACAGGCCGGCGTCTTCGGATTGTGGCGCGTGGAGTTCACGGCGCAGGAGTTGTCGAACCAGTCGGCGTTGAATTTCACCCGACGGTTTGAAGACGGCTGGGAAGGCCGCGACCACCGGGTCGTCTTGCGCGGCTGACTCAGGGCTGCCGCACGGTATCTGGCGCGACGACGCTGTAGGCGTCTGGCCCGAAATGTCCGCTGAGCTTCAGGAGCAGGACAGGGGCGGGGTGCTGCGCGTCCCACTGGTGCCGCTTGGACGAGTCGCGGTATGGATCGAGGGCGAGTTGGAACTCATCGACGCTGTGGGAGAGCTTGAAGTTCTGCACGCCGTTGTCGATCCGGAAGTCAAGCTGCCCTGATTTGGCCTGATTGATGTTGGTCTTCAGAACGATGCTGCCGCCGTCCAACCGCTCCCCTCCCGCCGTCTGTGAGAACCATTCGCTGAAGACAGGCATCACGAGGGCGTAAATGCCCTCCGGTGCGAAAGCGCCTGTGAAGGCCACTGCCCCCGTGTTGCCATTGGGTTCCAGGCGGGACAGAATCTCTCCCCCGTTGAGCTGCGGGCCAGATTTGCCCAGGGTCTCGAAATACACTTCATTGAGGATCCGCCAGTCCTGGGTTTCCAGAGCGATGCGCGCCTGCCCGACCTCAAGGATGGGATTGTTCCAGCCGCTCACGCGCACGTCCGCGCCTGTATTGGACAGACCGGCGAGCAACGTTCCCAGGCTCAGAAACGTCGTTCCATCCTGCGTCAGGGTGGTGTTCGGGGCTTGAGCGGTATTCAGCGGGTAGCTGGCCCTGGGCGCACCGGGAACCGTGACGGTGGCGCTGTCTGCTGGGCCGCTGAGCTTGCCTCCCGCCTTCTCAACAGCCTCTTTCAACTGCTGGAAATCCAGATAGCTGGACGCTCCGTAGTTTTCCGTGCGACTGTAGATGCTCTGCACCTGCGCCAGCCCCTGCGGCAGCGCGGAAAAGACAGCGGTGGCCAGCAGCGCGCTCAGCACCCCGGCCTTGCCCAGCGCCGGAGCGACATGCACGTCCAGCATCCCGCCGCTGACCTGCACGGGCGCGCCCAGTTCACGCAGGGTCTGACGCTCGGCTTCCTCGGCACTCAGGCCCGCAAGCCGAAACTCCTGGCAGCGCTCGGCAATGTGGCCTTCCAGCTCCACCCGTAGTTCCCGACGTGCCCGGCCCCACAGCCCGCGCGTGGCCTGCCTGACGTACTGTTCCGTCTGGTTCATGTCCTGCCTCCACGCAGGGTCCACAGCTTGCCCAGTTGCTGCGCGAAGGTCTGGAATTCGGCGCGGCGGACTGAGAGCTCACGCCCGCCGCTCTCGGTCAGGGTGTACGCCTTGACTTGGTTGCCGCTGCGCGGGCCGCTGGTGAACTCGCTGCGGACAAAACCCGCCTTTTCCAGCCGGTGCAGCGCCGGGTACAGGCTGCCGACCTTCAGGTCAAAGTAGCCGTCGGTGGCGGTCTGGGCCAGTTTGCTGATCTCCAGACCGTACTTGGGGGTGCCCTGGATGATGCTCAGCAGGATCAGGTCAAGGTGACCGCGCAAGAGATTGGCGTCGGGTGAGGCGGGGGGCAGGCTGTTCATGGGTGGGCCTCCTGTGTATTGGATTGCTCTATCGCGTTTCTATACATTGAATGGGCAACCCACCAATGTCAAGCGCCACGGTCCTGCGTAACCCACTTCACGGTGCTGCACCGAATTCGTGCAGTACAAACTCACTTATGGCCCGCCCCCGCACCATTACCGATGAACAGATTGTGGAGGCCGCCCGCGAAGTGTTTCTGGAACAGGGGTTTGCCGCCACCACGGCCGAGATTGCCCGCCGCGCCGGGATTTCCGAGGGCACGCTGTTCAAGCGCTACGGCAGCAAGGAGGACCTGTTCGAGGCCGCCGTCGGCCTGCACGATCACGCCTACTGGCGCGCGGAACTGCTGGAGCGGCTGGGCCAGGGCGAGGTCCGGCGCAACCTGGAAGGGGCCTTCATGGCCCTGCTCAGGGAGGCGGCCGCGATCATTCCCAACCTGATGACTGTGCTGTCACGCGGTCACGATCCCGAACACAACCGGATTCTGGAGCGCCTGGGTAACCCGGTGCGCCAGGACGCCGACGTGATTGCCCAGTACCTGCGCGCCGAGCTGGAGCTGGGCCGGGTGCGCCCGCTGGACGCCGAGGTCACGGCCTTGAGCATCATGGGGGCCCTGACCACCTACGTCCATCAGGAACACATGATGCCTCAGACCGGACGCGAACCGATGGACGCCGGACGCTTCGTGCGCGGGCTGCTGGACCTGCTGTGGCCGGGGATGGCGCCATGAGGAACTTGCATCTGGCCCGGCCGCCAGGCCCACGGCGGCTGTCTGGAAGCCTCCTCCTTTGGAGGGTGGTCCGCCGGACGGGCAGGGTGTAGCATCTTGCCCGAAAGTAAGTGACCACTGCACAAACCTCGCTGACCGCTCGACCCGCCCGCCCTGCCTCCGCCCTCTGTTTGTTCGAGGTTCATTTCATGACACGACGTTTTCCCGCACTGTTTCTCACGGCGCTTCTGAGCCTGGGCCTGCCCACCACGGGACAGGCCCAGACCGCGCCGCCCCCCGTTCCCAGTCCCGCGCCGCCGCCCCTTCAGCAGACCCTTTCAGAGGTGCAGGAGCAGGCCGCGCCGCTCACGCTCAGCAGCGTCCTGACCCTGCTGCGGGGGTCACCCGGCTGGCAGTCGGCGGACCTGACGTACCGCGCCGCGCAGCTCGCGCTGGACAGCGCCCGCACCCGCGCGGGCCTGTCGCTGAGCGTGGGGGCCGACAGCAGCGTGGTTAAGGTGCCGTGGGACACCGGCGAGTGGCAGGGCAGCGCCACCCTGAATCTCGGCGCGTCCCTGAGCGTGCTGCCGTGGTCCCCCGCGCGTGAGGCGGTCCGCAGCGCCGAGCGGGCGCTGGCGGCGGCGGCCGTGGACCTGCGCAACAGCCGCGCCACGCTGACCATTCAGGCCACGCAGGCCTTTGCCGGGGCGCGCAGCGCCGTGACCGGGCTGGCCGGGGCCGAGGCGCAACTGGCCCTGAGCACCCGCCTGCGGGCCGTGGCCGACGAGCAGCGCGCCCAGAACCTGATCACCGTGGAGGCGGTTCTGGAGCGTCAAGCGGCCCTGGAGTCGGCGCAGGCGGCGCGCGATCAGGCGGCGCGAGGCGTCACGCTGGCGGCGGCCCAGCTGACCCGCGTGCTGGGCCGTCCCCTGGCCCTGCCCACGGACCCGGGCCGCGTGGGCGGCCTGCCCAACCTGACCCCCTCCGGTGACCTGGACACCCTGCTGGCCCGCGCCCTGAAGGCCCGCCCGGAGATCGCCCGGGCCGAGGTCTCGCTGGCCGACGCGCAGGCCGCGCTGGCCGCCGCCCAGCGCAGCGCCCGCCTGCCGGACCTGACGGCCGGCATCCGCGCCGGACAGCTCAGCGACGGCCAGGGCGGCTCCGGCAAGGTGGTCAGCGGCAGCCTGAACAGCAAGACCGGCGTGCTGGGCGTGCAGGCCAGCGTGCCCCTCAAGGACACCGGCGAGATCCCTGGTGGCATCGCCCTATCGCTGAGCGGCACCTACACGCTGCTGGGCGGCGCCGGGGCCGGCGAACTGGCGCAGGCTGTCCTGGGCGTGCAGCAGGCACAACTGGGCCTGAACACCGCCCGGCAGGGCGTGGAACTCGATGTTCGCACCCGCCTGTCGGGCTACCAGGATGAGCTGGGCGGCCTGACCAGCCTGGGGACCGCCCTGACGCGCGCCCAGACCGCGCTGGACAGCGCCCGAGCCCGCGTGGACGCCGGACTGGCGACGCCGCTGGACGTGGCGCAGGCCGAACTGGCCGTGACCCAGGCCCAGAACGCCGTGGAGGCCCAGGGGGCGGCGGTAGAGCTGGCCGCGCTGCAACTGTTGCAGGCGACGGGCGAGCTGGACCCGGTGCTGCTGGGCCAGCTTCCGGTGCTGCCCACGCCGACTGCGCCGCCAGCGGACGTCCAACCCACGCCAGCCCCCCTTCCCACCACACCATCCATCCCCGAATCCACCCCACCCACCGATGTCCCCGGAGGCCAACCATGACCACCCAACACCCCGTCCAGGCCCACGCGGCCCGTTTCCTGAGCGTGCTGCTCGCCCTGGGCCTGTCCACCACGCTGGGCCACGCCGCTGCGCAGGACGCCACCAAACTGACCCTGCAGGGGGCCGTGACCCGCGCCCTGGCGAGTGGGCCGGACGTGACCACCGCCCGCGCCAACCTGCAAAAGGCCCAGGCCAACCTGCGGGCGGTGCGGGCCGATCCCACCAGCATCATCACCACGCTGACCCAGGCCGAGCAGGACAACGCGGCGGCCGCCGTCACCCTGGACGGCACCAAGCTGAACGTCGCCCAGACCGTGATCTCGCAGTACCTCGCCGCCTACGAGGCTGGCGGACGCATTGCCCTGAACAGCGCGCAGGTGGCGCTGGACAAACGTAACCTGCAGATCGCCCAGGCGCGGCTGGCTGCCCGGGTGGCCACCCAGCTGGACGTCAACCGCGCCTCGACCAGCCTGAACAGCGACACCCAGGCCCTGACCGACGCGCAGGCGCAGCTGCCCGTCCTGAAAGCCGGACTGGCACGCACCCTGGGACTGCCCACCGGCACGGCCCTGACGCTGGTCGATCCGCCCGCACTGCCCAAACTGGACGTCAGTCTGGCCACCTTGCAGGCGGGACTCGAAAAACGCCTGCCGTCGCTGAGTCAGGCGGCCAGTGGCCTGAGCTTCGCCGCGCTGCAGGTCCGGCTGGCCGACAACGATTACACGCCGGCCCGCACCCTGGAAGACGCCCGCACAGCACAGGCCAACGCGCAGCGCAGCCTGGACGACGCCGTCAAGGCCGCCTCCACCGGCGTGCGTGACGCCTACCGCGCGGTGCAGAACGCCCAGGAACAGGTCGATATCGCCCGTCAGCAGAGCACCAACGCCCAGACCACCCTGACCCAGGCCCGTGCCCGGCTGAAGGCCGGCACCGCCGCCGCCGTGGAAGTGCAGCAGGCCGAGGTTCAGGCGCAGCAGGCCAGCTTCGCCGTCACCCAGGCACAGGGCGGCCTGTGGCGGGCCCTCGCGGCGCTGGGGGCAGCCTCCGGCGTGGACGTGACCGGACTGGCAAAATGAGACGGCTGACTGTCTTTCTGACGCTGCCCCTGCTGCTGGCCGCGTGTTCGCAGCCGGCCGAGGAGGGCAAGCCCGCCGGCAACGACCTGACCACCGCCCCGGCCAAGTCCACGGTGCTGAATGTGCAGGTGGTCGCGGCGAAAAAAGGCACCCTGAACGTCCAGCGCAGCGCCAGCGCGATCATCACGGCGCAAAAGGATTCACAGGTGGCCACCCAGAGCGGCGGCACGGTGACGCGGGTGCTGGCCGAGGAGGGCGAGCAGGTGAGCGCCGGGGCCGTGGTGGTGCAGCTCGACGACACCGGGCAGCAACAGGCGCTGGACAATGCCCGCCTGCAGCTGCAGCAGGCCCAGATCAACCTGCAGCAGACCCGCGACGCCACGGCCAACGCCAGCGCCTCGCTCACGGCGGCCGTGACCTCTGCCGAGGCCACACTGGCCCAGGCGCGGCAGAACGCCCAGAGCGCCGAGACGCTGTACGGCCTGGGGGGCATCAGCCTGGCCGACCTGCAGGCGGCGCGGGCCACGCTCGCGCAGGCCCAGTCGGGCCTGTCGGCGGCGAGGAACAACCTGGAGCAGAACGGACGCAGCGCCCAGGGCAGCGTGCCCCTGCAGCAGGTGGCGCTGGAAACCGCGCAGGCGGGCGTCCGGCAGGCCGAGGAGAATCTGGCCCGCACCGCCGTCAAGGCGCCCTTCGCGGGCATTGTGGCCAACATCAGCGCGAAGGTAGGTGAATTCGCCGGACAGGGCACCCCGGTGTTCCGGCTGGTGGACCCCGGCAGCATCCGCGCCAAGTTCAGCGTGCCCAGCAGCGACGCCTTCGCGCTGACCGACGGCACCAAGCTCAACCTGGGCTACGGCGGCGTCAACTACGTCGCCACCGTGCAGGGCAGCCCCGGCATTGCCGGCACGGACCGTCTGGTGCCCATCACCGCGCGCATTCAGGGCGGCGAGCAGTTGCCGGTGGGTGCGGCGGCGCAGGTGCGTTACCGCGCCGATCTGGGCAGCGGCGTGCTGGTGCCCAGCAGCGCTGTGCAGGTGGACGGCGGCGAGACGGCGGTGTTCGTGGCCGCCGGCGGCAAGGCCGAGCGCCGGGTGGTGGGCGTGATCGCCGAATCCGGCGGCCGGCTGGCCATCAGCGGCATCGACCCCGGCCAGAGCGTGATCGACCCGCTGCCCGCCAGCCTTCAGGACGGCGCGGCCATCACGGTGGACGGGGCGGCCAGGCCGGAGGCCGGCGCAGCGGAGGACAGCGGCGCGCAGGGTGACACGCCATGAGCACCCACGAATCCGGCGAGCTGAACGCCCCGCGCGGCACGCTGCCCGACGGCACGCCCGAGCCGGTGATCAATCCCTTCGTGCGCTTCAGCGTGCGCAACTACGTCTTTTCCATCGGCATCTTCGTGCTGGTGGCGCTGCTGGGGCTGGTGTCGGTGTTCCGGCTGGGCGTGGAACTGCTGCCCAATTTCGAGGTGCCGGTGCTGGCCGTCAGCACGGCCTACCCCGGCGCGAACCCCGATCAGGTCGACCGTGAAGTCAGCCGCAAGATTGAGGACGCGGTCAGCACCCTGGCAGGCGTGGTGGACATCAACACCACCTCGGTCAGCAACCAGTCGGCGGTGATCATCACCTTCTCGGACGAGACCGACATCGACTCGGCGGCCAACAGCGTGTCGCAGGCGGTGGCCGCCATCCGCGGCGCCCTGCCCGGCAGCGCCGAGGCGCCGGTGGTGCAGAAGTTCGATCCCAACGCCACCCCGATCCTGTCGCTGGCCCTGCTGGGCGGCAGCGCCCGGCCCGACGACGTGACCGCCTACGCCGAGGACACCCTGGTTCCGCGGCTGGAGCGCGTCGAGGGCGTGGCCGACGTGAATCTGTCGGGCGGGCCAGAGCGCAAGATCCAGGTGCTGCTCGATCCGGCCCGGCTGCAGAGCTACAACCTGAGCCCCGCGCGCGTCACCGGGGCCATCAATGGCTCCGCGCTGGACCTGCCGGCCGGCACGCTGACGCAGGGCGGCAGCACCACCGGCTTCAGCACCCGCAACACGCCGCGCAGCGCCGCCGACGTGGGCCGCATCATCGTCGATCCGGCCAGCGGCCTGCGCGTCAACGACGTCGCCAGCGTGCGTGACGGCAGCGCGTCGGCCACCTCGTTCGCGCGGGTCAACGGTCAGCCGGCTGTACTGCTGTCGGTGCGCAAGGCCTCGGGCACCAACTCGGTGGCCGTGACCGACAATGTGCTGGCGGCCATGAAAGAACAGCGGCTGCCGGACGGCTACAGCCTCAAGCTGGCCAGCGACACCACCCGCGAGACGCGCGCCACCGTCTCGGACACCTTCAAGGAATTCCTGATCGCGGTGGGCGCGGTGGGCGTGATCTGCCTGCTGTTCCTGGGCCGCCTGAACACGGTCTTCGCGGTGATTCTCGCCATTCCCATCTCGATCAGCGCCGCGCCGCTGCTGTTCGGAGTGCTGGGCTTTACCTTCAACATCATCTCGCTGCTGGCGATCATCGTGGCCATCGGCATCGTGGTGGACGATTCCATCGTGGTGGCCGAGAATGTGCAGCGCTACCGCGACATGGGCTACAGCCCGGTGCGCAGCGTGCTGCTGGGGGCCAGCGAGGTCTTCTCGGCCGTGACCGCCGCGTCGTTCTCGCTCCTGGCCGTGCTGATCCCGCTGAGCTTTTTCCCCGGCATCCTGGGCCAGTTCTTCAGCCAGTTCGGGCTGGGCATCGCGGCGGCCATCACGCTGTCGTGGCTGGAGAGCCTGCTGTTCCTGACCGTCCGCATGACCTACACCACCGAGACCAGGCCGGTGGCGTGGCGCGATCTGCCGGGCATTTTCGCGCGCCTGCCGGAGCTGTTCCGCCGCTCGCTGGTGGGGGTCCGGACGCTGCCCGGCCTGCTGGCCCTGGCGCTGGGCGGCGCCCTGGCCGCGGTGGCCCTGTCGCGCACGGGCCTGCCGCTGCCCGTGACCCTGGCGCTGTCGGTGGTTCTGGCACCCGTCTTCCTGACCCTGCTGCGTTACGTTCTGACGGTGCTGTACGCCGTGCTGGAAGCACTGACCGGCACGCTGCACGGCGTCACCATCAATGCCGTGATGCGCACCGCCCGCGCCTACGCCCGCAGCCTGGGCGCGGCGCTGCAACGGCCCTGGCTCGTCATGCTGGCCGCCCTGGCCTTCATGGGCAGCGTCGCGCTGATCGCCCCCAGACTGGGCTTCGCCTTCGTGCCGCAGACCGACAGCGGCATCCTGAACGTGGACCTGAAACTGCCGGTGGGCACCGATCTGGCCACCACCAACGCCCTGACCCGCCAGATCGAGAACACGCTGCTGGCGCGCGACGAGGTCCGGCTGGTGCAGACCAGCGTGGGCACCGGCAGTCTGGTGGGCGGCAACAGCGCCAACACGTCCAGCCTGACGCTGACCCTGGTGCCCAAGGAGGAGCGGCCCGGCATCGACGCCCTGAGCGCCGGGTACCGCAAACAACTGGCGCCGCTGGTCGCCAACCGCCCCGGCGCCGAACTGACGGTGGCCTCCCAGCAGGCCGGTCCCGGCGGCAGCGCCGACATGACGCTGGCGCTGACCGCCCCCAGCCAGGCCCTGCTGCTGGACCGCAACCGCGAGCTGGTGCGCCTGCTGCGCCAGGACCCGAACATCCGGACCGTGGGGAGCAGCCTGAGCGCCACCACCCAGGAACGCACCTTCGTGCCCGACGCCACCCGCCTGTCCGGCACCGGCCTGAGCGCCAGCGACGTGGCCCAGGCGCTACGCACCTACAACGACGGCGCGGTGGCGGGCAGCGTGCGTGACGGCGATCAGAGCGTGGACATCGTGGTGAGGCTGGACCCTGCGCTGATCCGTGACGAGCAGAGCCTGCTGTCCCAGACGGTCTACTCGCCGGCGCTCAACGCCAACCTGCCGCTCAGCGGGCTGGGCACCTTCCAGGTGGGTCAGGCTCCGGCCACCCTGAGCCGGCTGAACAAGGCCTACACCGCCACGCTGGACATCAACCTGATCCAGGGCGGCCCCAACCCGTTCGCGTACCAGGCGGAACTCGAAAAGCGCGTGGCCGACGCCGGACTGCTCTCGGACGGCGTGACGCTGGGCAACGCCAGCGCGTTCGGCAGCGCGGGCCTGACCCAGGATCTGGTGTTTTTCGGGCCGATCATCATGATCGCCTCGGTGCTGCTGACCTATCTGGTGCTGGGCAGCCAGTTCAACTCGTTCCGCTACCCCATCTACCTGCTGCTGCCGGTGCCGCTGGCCGTGGTGGGCGCGCTGTGGACGCTGGGCCTGTTCGGGGTCAACCTGGACGTGATCACGGTGCTGGGCATGGTGATCCTGCTGGGCCTGTCCACCAAGAATTCCATCCTGTACCTGGAATTCGTCACCGAGCGCGCCCGCAGCCTGCCGCTGCGCGAGGCGCTGATCGAGGCCGCCGAACTGCGCTTTCGCCCCATCCTGATGACCACCCTGACCGTGCTGGTGATCAGCATCCCGCTGATTCTGGGCCAGGGCGACGGCGCGGAGTTCCGCCGCGGCCTGGGCATCGTGATTCTGGGCGGCGTGGTGACCAGCACGCTGCTGACCTTCTACGTGGTGCCCACCGTGTTCTGGCAGTTCGAGCGCCGCCGGGTCCGGCCGGACGCCACGGCGGCGGTGAGCGGCACGCTGGCGCACGGCGACTGATCCCCCTTCAAAGTTGAGAGGCCCCTTCCGGCAAAGAAGGGGCCTCTCGCTTTCCCAGGTCTAGCGGATCGGGTCGATCTCCGACAGCGAGGTGGACGCCGACTCGATGCGCTGCGAGCGGGCCTGCCCCACGATCTTGCCGTCCAGCGAGTGCTGGGCCATCACGATGGTCTGGCACAGCAGCAGCAGCGAGGCGCTGACGCTGGGGCTCAGCACCCGTAGTCGGCCCGCGCGCAGCAGCACGCCCTGGTCCCCGTCGGTCAGGATCAGGACGTGCGGCCCCACCAGCAGCCCGGCGCTGTGCGGGTACGGCCAGGACCGCGCGCGGCAGGCCATCAGTTCCTGCCGCCAGGCGTCGGTGTTCTCGGCGTGTTCCTCGCCCTGGCCCGCCCGTTTGGCCCCCTGGCTGAGCTGCGTGATCAGGGTGCGGATCAGTTCCCCGGAGTCGTCGGTTACCCGGCGCAGGGCCGAGACCAGTTCCGTGCGGCCCACGTCGCCGCCGTGCCAGTTTTCCGTCAGCGTCAAGAGCGTTTGCATGTCCTGTGATTCGTCCATAGGCTGACCTCCGGGGTGCCAGACCAGGTTGCGGCCCGTCCGGCGACTCTAGAGTATCTGCAACGGGCCGCGCGCGCAGCCGGCGGGATCGGTCCCCGCCTTGCCGGCTCCTTTGCCGTAGAGTCTGACTGACCTATGCCCTTCCCCGACCTCTTCGACGCGGCCACCAACGACGCCTATATGCCCAGCCGCCGCGTGCCGGACGCCGACGCCCTCGTCGCGGCCTGGGCGCGGAACAGCGCCGCCGTGCGCGAGGCGTGCGCGCCCCAGCAACTGGCCTACGGTGCGGGCGAACACGAGCGGCTGGACGTGTTCAGCCCTGAAGGCGCGGTGCGGGCCACCTTGCTGTTCATTCACGGCGGCTACTGGCAGGCGTTCTACAAAGACACCTTCTCGTACCTGGCCCCGCCGCTGCTGGGGGCTGGTCTGCGCGTGGCGATCATCAGCTACGACCTGACCCCGGCGGTGACGCTCTCACGCATCGTGGATCAGGCCCGCCGCGCCACGGCGTTTGTCGCCGCACAGTTTGCGGGGCCGCTGGTGGTGGCCGGACATTCCGCCGGGGGCCACCTGGCCGCCATGATCCACGCCACCGACTGGGCCGCCGAGGGCCTGCCCGGGGTCACGCTGGCGGGGGGCGTCGGCATCAGCGGCCTGTACGATCTGGGGCCGCTGCGCCGCACCGAGTTGCAGCCGGCCCTGCAGCTCTCGGAGAAGGAGGCGCGTGCCCTGAGCCCCGCGTTCCTGCATCCCACCAGCGCCGCACCGTTTATCGCGGCGGTGGGGGCAGACGAATCGGCAGCCTTTCTGGGACAGTCGCTGGCCCTGGCCCAGGCCTGGCCCGGCGTGGTGGGGGGCGTCCGGCAGCTGCCGGGCCGTCATCATTTCGATGCGCCGGACGAGTTGCCCCGACTGGCCCTGGAGCTGCTGGGCCAGAACGGAGGCACGCCAGACCCCTGAATCAGCCCGGAAGACTGAGCCAACCCAGCCTCCCCAGACCAGCCCTGGATGGTCCTGGACGCCACCCACGAAATAGCACCCCCTTTGACAGTCGCGCAGGCCTCCGGTGCCCAGACTGGGGGCAGGAGAGTCCATGACCATTCCACCCGCATCGTCCCCGGCCCCGCCGGACCCCCAGCGCTACGGCTGGGCCATTCCTCCCGAGACGGGCCACACGCCCCTGAAAGCCGATGTGGCGGTCATCGGCGCCGGGTCCGCCGGCCTGACCGCCGCGCTGCTGGCCGCCACCAACGGTCAGCGCGTCGTGCTGATCGAGCGCGAGCGGACGGGCGGGGAGTGCACCTTCACCGGCTGCATTCCCTCCAAGACGCTGCTGGCGCTGGCCCGGCAGGTTCACGCGGCCCGGCAGAGCGCGGCGCTGGGCCTGAGCGTCAGCGGCGAGCCGGACTGGACCACCATCCGGGCCGAGCTGCACCGGGTCATCGACCGCTTCAGGGACGTGGACTCGCCGGAGTCCATCGAGGCGCGCGGCGTGCAGGTCATCGGCGGTCAGGCCGCGTTCGTGTCGCCGCATGTGCTGGAAGTCACGCGCGGCGGCCAGACCCGCACCGTCATGGCCGAGCGGTTCGTGCTGGCGACAGGCGCCGGGGCCACCGTCCCGGACATCGAAGGCCTGCGGGACCTTCCTTTCCTGACCCACGAGACGGTCTTCGACGTGCCGGAGCGCCCCGCGCATCTGCTGGTGCTGGGCGGCGGCCCGGTGGGCTGCGAGCTGGCCCAGGCCTTCGCCCGGCTGGGCAGCCGGGTCACGCTGCTGCATTCCGGAGAGCGCCTGATCGACCGGGACGAGCCGGAAGCCTCGGCGGCGCTGCTGCGGGCGCTGCGGGCTGACGGCGTGACCGTTCACCTGAAGGCCGACACGGTCCAGGCTGCGCGCACGGAAACCGGGGTCCGGCTGCTGCTCAGCGGCGGTCAGACGGTGGACGGCTCACAGCTGCTGGTGGCCGTGGGCAAGGCGCCGCGCGTGGAGGGTTTGGGGCTGGAGGTGATTGGGGCCGAGTTCAACCGCCAGGGCCTGAAGGTCCGGTCCAACATGCAGTCCGTCACCTGCCCTTACCTGTGGGGCGCGGGCGACGTGGTGGGCGGGCCGATGTTCACGCACGGGGCAACCGAGCGCGGCACGCTGGCCGGGCTGGGCACCCTGGCGTGGTGGGGTCAGGGGGTCGCGGCCCTGCGCGCGCCCGCCGCCCGGGTAGAGGACATTCCCTGGGTGACCTACACCGACCCCGAGATCGCCCACTGGGGCCTGACCGAGGCGCAGGCGACGCAGCAGTACGGCGCGCGCGTGACGGTGGTGGAGTACGATTTTGCCCGCCTGGACCGCGCCCGCACCGAGCAGCAGCCGGGCTTTGTCAAACTCGTCGCCTTGCAGGGGTGGTTCGGCTCCCCGCTGGGCCTGCGGGTGGTGGGCGCCCAGGTGGTGGGTCCACGTGCCGGCGAACTGATCCAGACCCTCAGCCTCTCGCCGCGCCTGCACATTCATCCGGTCAGGCTGGCGTTGCTGCCGGTCTCCTACCCCACCTTCAGCGAGGCCGTGCGGCAGAGTTATCTTGGGTTGCTGGCGGACAATCCGGCATTCGGCAGGCGCCGCCCCGGACGGGCTGCGGGGCAGGCCCAGCCTTCCGAACACCCGCGCGGTGCCGCAACCGCCACGTCCAGCTGAATGCACGGCCCTCTTCTGGACGCCGTGGTCATCGGGGCCGGAACAGCGGGGCTGGCCGCCGCCTACTGGTTGCAGCGGCGCGGGCTGACGTTCACGGTGCTGGAGGCGGGTGACACCGCCAGCGGCTCGTGGCCGGCGTATTACGACAGCCTCACCCTGTTCACGCCCGCCCGCCACTCCGCGCTGCCCGGACTGCCGTTTGGCGGCGATCCAGAGCACTACCCCTCTCGCGGAGAGATGATCGCCTACCTGCAAACCTACGCCGCCCACTTTGGTTTTCCGGTGCGGCGTGGGGCTGAGGTGGTGGCGCTGAGGCACGAAGACAGCGTGTTCCGGGTACAGGCCAGGGAGGGCCGGGCCTGGACGGCGCGGGCGGTGGTGTGTGCCACCGGCACCTTCCGGCAGCCCCACTGGCCTGAGCTGCCGGGGGCGAGCCGGTTTAGAGGCCAGGTCCTGCACTCCTCGCAGTACCGCCGCCCCGGCCCCTTCAGCGGGCAGCGCGTGCTGGTCGTCGGGGCCGGCAATTCCGCCGCCCAGATCGCCGCCGAACTGGGCCGGGTGGCGCGCGTGACGCTGACCTCGCGCCGTCCGCCACGGCTGGTTCCGCAGCGCCCGCTGGGCCATGACCTGACCGACTGGCTGGACTGGACCGGGGTGGAGTGTCTCCCGCTCGGCGCCCTGGGCCGCGTGCCAGACGTGCAGCCCGTCATCGCGGTGCCAGGGCTGCGGGCGGCGCTGCAGGGCGGCAATCCAGACCTGCGCCCGCTGTTCGGAACCTTTACGCCTGCGGGTGTCCGCTGGCCGGATGGGCAGGAGGAAGCCGTGGACAGCGTGATCTACGCCACCGGTTACCGCTGGAACGGAGGGTATCTGCCGCGTGCGGCCCTGAATCCGCGCGGCGAACCGCGGCAACGCCTGGGGGTCAGCACGGCCCTTGCGGGCCTCTTTCTGGTGGGCCTGCCGGGGCAGCGGACCGCCGCGTCCGGTACCATTCGCTCAGCCGGGCCGGACGCCGAATTCGTCGTGGCACGGCTGAGCCGATTTCTGGAGACCTCCCTTGTCTAAAGTGCTGACCGCCATCCTGACCGCCGCCCTGCTGTCCACCACCAGCCTGGCCACCCCGCTGGACGACGCCCAGGCCGCCCTGAACCGTGGGCAACCCGGCGTGACCATCGCGGCGCTCAGGGGCCGCATGGACGCGCCGGCCCTGAACCTGCTGGCCCGCGCCTACGTGGGGCAGTCGGTGCTGGTGAACAGCGTGACGGAGCGGAGCAGGCTGTACGCCGCCTCCGAGACGGCGGCGCGGTCAGCGATCGCCGCCGACGCCAGTTCCGCCGAGGCCCACGTGGAACTGGCGAACGCGCTGGCCCTGCAGCTGCAGGGGGCGGGCATGGTGCGCGCCACCCGCACCGGGCTGGAAATCCGGCGGCTGTTCGAGCAGGCCCTGGCCCTGGACCCCACGCAGGCCCGCGCGTGGATGGGGCTGGGCACCTGGCACGCGCAGGCGCTGGGCCTCGGCCCGCTGGTGGTGCTGGCCACCGGGGCCAGCGAGGAAGCCATGCGGGCCAGTCACCGCAAGGCCATCGCCCTGGCTCCGGGCGAGGTCTTCTTCCGCCTCAGCTACGCCGACAGCCTGCTGCTGCTGGCCGGCCACGACGCCCGCCGGGCCGCCACGCTGCGCGCCGAGGCCCGGCAGCTGCTCGGAGAGGCGCTGGCCCTGAAGCCGCAGACGTACTGGCAACGGCATGACCAAGAACAGGTTCGCGAGCGGCTGCGGGGGTTGCCATGAGCCGTCTCACTTCGGGACAGGTCGCGAACGGCGGCGGGCGGGGCGTCACCGCTCAGGTGCCCACGCCCCAGAGGTCCACGGCGGTGCGGGCATGACCGGCGCGCCCGGCGCGGATCCCTCGCAGCGTCAGCCGCCGCTGGACGCGCTGGCGCAGCTGACCACGCGGCTGGCACAGGTCACCGAGCGCTCAGCGCAGCTGGACATCGTGGCGGGGGTATTGAGACAGCTGCTGGGCGACGTGACGGTCACCTTCCTGTCGCTGCAGGGGGGCTGCTGGCACCCGGAACCCTGGCCTGCGGCGGCGCCGGGATCAGGGGCAGGCAGCCCGCTGGCCGCAGACACGCCCGCGCTCAGGCAGGTTTTCGAGGGTCAGCAGCCGGTCTTCTTCGGCCCGGACCAGCCGCAAGCTGAGCTGAACGCGCTGGGGCTGGCCGGTGGCGGCGCGCTGTATCCCTACGTTCAGGACGAACAACCCTGTGGCCTGCTGAGCGTCTCACTGTGGGCCGGACGCGGCTGGAACGCAGAGCAGCGCGCCCTCTTCCGCACCGTCGGGGGGGCGCTGGAGCTGGCGCTGAGCCGCTGCGCCGCACGCGGCCACCACGAGACGCTGCTCCAGCGTCTGGAAGAGCAGGCGGCGGCCCTGGAGGTCCTGACCGTGTTTACCGAGCGCGCCGCCGCCGAGGCCGACGTGGCGGCCCTCAGCCGCGAGGCCTACGCGGTGATGGACGCGCATTTTGCCGAGCACAGCAGTGCGTATTACGAGATCCGGGACGGGCGGTGGAAGGCGCTGACCTGGACCACGGACATGACCGCCGAGCAGATTGCCCTGATCCAGGCGGGACTGCCGCTGGACGTGCCCTCCTTCGCTCGGGCACTCCAGACCCGGCAGCCGGTGTTTATCGATGGCTGGGACGCGGCACGCGAACAGGTCCGGCACACCGAGGTCTTCGGGCCGGTGTGCATCTATCCCCTGGTGACCGGTCAGGAGGTGCGCGGCATCTTCACGGTGGGCCTGCGGGTGGGCGAGCAGTGGCAGGACCGGGACCGGGGGTTGATGCGGGCGCTGGGGCGCAGCCTGAACCTGGCGCTCGGGCGCGGCGAGGGGGCGCGCCAGCAGGCCGAGCAGAACGCCGAACTGCTGGCCCGGACGCGGGCGCTGGAGGCCTTCGAGACGCTGTCGCAGGAGCTGGACGGTGATCCCCACCGGCTGATTCAACGGGCGCTGGAAATCATCCTGGCCCAGCTGCCGCCGGGCTTCGCGCTGTACTACGAACTGGAGGATGCCGAACGCGGCGGCGTGTTCCGTCCCCGGGTGCAGGTCGGCTCGCTGGGCAACGACGACCTGCAGCGCGCCGTGGACGCGGGCCTGCCGTACCACTCGACCCACAACCTGCGCCGCCCGCTGGAGACCGGACAGCCGTATTACCAGCACCATTACCGGCTCGACACGGATCAGCTGGGTGACTTGGTGCGGCATGTGGGGGCCACGGCCACCCTGCCCATCCTGGTGGGCCAGCAGGTGCGCGGGGTGATGGCCCTGGCGCTGTTCATCGAGCACAAGACCTGGACGGCCACCGAACGCACCCTGCTCGAGACCATGGCGCGCAGCCTGGGGCTGGCCCTGGACCGCGCCGAGCAGACCCGGCAATTGCAGGAGGAACGCGCCGCGCTGGCGGCCTTCACGGCGCTGACCGAGCTGGTGGGCAGCGAGACCGACGTGCTGGCCCTGATCCGGCAGGCGGCGGCGGTCCTGGCCGAGGCCCACGACGTGGACGTGACGTACTCTGAACGCGAGGGCGAGGTGTTCCGGATCCGGGTCTGGCCCGCCGATTTTCCTGGAGACCTGCTGGCCGAGGCGCTGGCGGGCTACCGGCCCACCGATCCAGGGTTCGAGGAGGCGCAGCGCACCCGTCAGAGCGTCTTTCTCGAAGCCATCGACGGGCAGCTCGACGGGCGGCCCGGCGTCGCCCTGTACCATGCCGTGGCCTTTCAGCCGTTCTTTCAGGGCGAGACCATGACCGGCATGCTGATCATGGCGTCCCGCCGTCAGACCCACTGGCTGGAGCGGGAGCGGGCCGTGTTCCTGGCGGTGGGCCGCAGCCTGAATCTGGCGCTGGAACGGGCGGAGGGGGTCCGCCGGCTGGCCCGCAGCAACGCCGAGTTGCAGGTGGCGGTGGACGAGCTCGAGGCCTTCGCCTACAGCGTGTCCCACGATCTGCGGACGCCGGTGCGTCACATCAAGGGCTTTAACGCCCTGCTGCGCTCACGGCTGCCGGAGACACAGGACCCCAAAACCGGCCACTACCTGAAGGTCATCGACGACGCGGCCAGCCGCATGAACACCCTGATCGACGCCATGCTGGACCTGTCGCGCACCACCCGCCAGCCTCTGCGCGTGGAGGAGGTTGATCTGGCCGAACTGGTGACCTCGGTGCAGGCCGAACTGACCCCCGAGCATGAGGAGCGGACCGCGCAGTGGCAGCTGGGACCGCTGCCGACGGTCAGTGGTGACCGCCATCTGCTGCGCCAGGTCGTGATCAACCTGCTGGCCAACGCCCTGAAGTACTCCAGACCAAGTGCGCTGCCGCGGATCGAGATCTGGGCCGAGGAACACGCCGGCGAGTGGGTCATTCTGGTCCGCGACAACGGGGTGGGCTTCGATCCCCGCTACGCCGGCCGCCTGTTCGGGGTCTTCCAGCGCCTGCATCACGAGAACGAATTCGAGGGCACCGGCGTGGGCCTCGCCAACGTGCGGCGCATCGTGTCGCGGCACGGGGGCCGGGTGGACGCCCAGAGCCCAGGCATCGGTCACGGGGCGACCTTCAGTTTCACCCTGCCCCGGGGGCGGTGAGAGGGGCGGCGCACTCGGGCGTCACCGGCCGGGCCGCCCCCGCGCCACCAGGATAGGAGCGCGGCGCACGGAGTTCAGTCTCCGTGCGCCGCGCTCCCGGCCGCCGCAATCAGCCGATTACTTGAGCAGCTTCCAGGTGTTGTCCACAACCTGCACCATCACGCGGCTGCGGGCGTCCAGTCCCAGGTGGTCCGTGGGCGACAGGTTGAAGATGCCGTGCGCGCCGATCACGTTGCGCGAGCCTTCCAGGGCGTCACGCAGGGCGCTGCGGAACTCGGCGGTGCCAGGCTTTGCCTTTTTGAGGGCCACGGGAATGGCCTTCTGCATCAGCAGGCCCGCGTCCCACAGGTGCGCCCCGAAGGTCGAGACGCTGTCCTTGCCGTACTTGGCCTCGTACAGCGTGACGTAATTCAGGCCCACTTTCTTGTTGGGGTTGGTGTCGGGCAGCTGATCGGCCACCAGCACCGGACCCGCAGGCAGGATCGCGCCCTCCACGTCCTTGCCTCCCACCCGCAGGAAGTCGGCGTTGGCGACGCCGTGGGTCTGGTAGATCTTGCCTGCGTAGCCACGGTCCTTGAGGGTCTTCTGCGGCAGCACGGCCGGCACGCCGGAGGCTCCAACCAGCACGGCGTCGGGCTTGGCGGCCAGCACCTTCAGGACCTGCCCGGTCACGCTGGTGTCGCTGCGCCCGTACCGCTCCTCGGCCACCACCTTGATGCCGCGCTGGGCCGCGTACTTCTTCAGCTCGGCCAACCAGCCCTCGCCGTAGGCGTCGTTGAAGCCGATGTAGCCCACCGTCTTGATCTTGTTCTGCTGCATGTGCTGCACGATGGCCGCCGCCATGATCGCGTCGGTCTGCGGCGTCTTGAACACCCACTGCCGCTTGGCGTCCACCGGCTTGATGATGGCTTCGGAGGCGGCCAGGCTGATCATCGGCACTTTGGCCTCCGAGACCACGTCGATCATGGCCAGCGAGGCGGGCGTGGTGGTGGTGCCCACGATGATGTCCACCTTGTTGTCCTGAATCAGCTTGCGGGCGCTGGTCACGGCGGCGGTGGTGTCGCTGGCGTCGTCCAGAATGGTGTACACAATCTTCTGGCCGGCGATGGTCTGCGGCAGCAGGGCCACCGTGTTGCGCTCCGGAATGCCCAGGCTGGCGGCGGGACCGGTGCCGGAGACAATCACACCGACGCGGATTTCAGCGAGGGCCAGCGAGGAGCCGGCGAGCAGGGCGGTCAGCAGTAAACGGGTTTTCATGGTGAAACCTCCTGAAAGGGATGGAACAGGTTGTGGACGCAGGAATGCTACCAGACCAGACCCCGGTCTAACCGTGCCGCCGCCCCTCCACGGTGAACCCGGCCTGCGCTCGTCACGTGACGAGTGATGCTGGGCCGCTCATTTCCGCCCCGCCTGAAACGCCAGATACAGCTGGGCCAGCAGGGCCGGATCGCTCAGCCGGCCGCCCAGCGCCTCCTCGGCACGGCGCAGCCGGTAACGCAGGGTGTTGACGTGAAGGTCCAGCGCACCGGCCAGCTCGGCCAGGGTGCCGCGGTGCGCCAGGTAAGCCCGCAGGGTGTCGGCCGTGCGCCCATCGTCCCCGATGGTTTCGAGCTGCGCGCTGACCTGTGCGGCCAGCAGATCCAGCCGCCCTTCCGACACCAGCGCGTGCAGCGGATCGAGGTCGTGAAACACGCTGTAGCCCCGCGCCTGCCGGGTCAGCGACAGGGCCTGCCGCGCCTCTCCGAAGGCGCGCTGGACCTCTGCCGGCCGCGCCCATGGCGCTTCCGGATGCCGGCCGCTGACGCCCACGCGCAGGTCCAGCGCCGTCGACGCGGTGAGGGCCAAGTGCAGTTCCCGCGCCTCACGGGACAACTCCAGGGTGATCCACAGCCACACCGCCTGCCCGTCCCTGACCGTGGCGTGGCCCACCAGCCGCCGCTCGCTGAAGTAGCCCTCGCCCACCGCCGCCAGCAGGTCCAGGGCCTGGGCCTGCTCCGGCACGCTGGGGGGCAGCGTCGCCACCGCCAGCGCAAACGCCCCCTCTTCCAGCGATCCGGTGTCACCGCCGGCCTCCCGGCCCGACAGCAGGGCGTCCAGCATCCTCTCCCCCACCCGGCGCCGCGCCGCACCTGCCGCCGCCGTTCGCAGGCGGGCCAGCAGGGCATATTCGGCCAAAATGGGAGCAAGGCCGCGCCACCCAGGCGCGAAGGCCACGCTCAGGGAGCCGACGTGCCGGCCCGCATGGCTTAGCCGCAGGGTTTCCGCCACCGCTCCAGGCTGCCCCGCCCGCCGTCCTGCGGACGCGACGGTGTCGCCCCAACTGGCCACGATCTCGGCAAAGCCCCCGGTCCAGCGGGCAGCGAGTCTCACCAGTTCGCGCTCGGGGTGGGGGGCCAGGGCCGCGTCCCTCAGGGCAGCAAGCAGCCAGGAAACGCCTGGAGTGCCCAGGGCCGTCCGGGCGAGCAGGGCGGTGGCGACCCCCATCACGGCCTCGGGGGACTCGGCAGGCAGCAGGGAGACCGCCTCCTGGGGGGTGGCGAAGGTCAGGGACGGGTCCACGTCCGACAGACCAAGATCCAGCGCCAGTTCTACCAGGGTTGGCATTTGTCCAAAGATACAAAATGGGCCAGAAGAATTCACGTCGCCGACAGCCGTGGCCGGGGCTGGCGTCCTATGCTGAAGGTCAGAACAACCCCGAAACTCTCGCGCCCTAGCCCTGTGGAGTCGCCATGAAAAAAGCCCGCTTTATCGCTGGAGGCCGCAGCTTGAACGGTCAGCTCAGCAATGGAAAATTGATCGACGCTGCCGGCGTCGCGCATACCCCCGACGACGTTCAGTTCCTGCTGCCCGTCGAGCCGCCCAAGGTCATTGCCCTGGCCCTGAACTACAACGATCACGCCGGGGAACTGGGCCTCTCGCAGCCCAAGGAACCCGCGCTGTTCTGGAAGCCCAACACCACCCTGCTGCCGCACCGGGGCAGCGTCATTTACCCGCGCGGCGCGGAATTCATGCACTACGAGGTGGAACTGGGCGTGATCATCGGGCGCGACGCCCGGCGCGTGAAGGCCCACGACGCCATGGATTACGTGGGCGGCTACACCATCGGCAATGACCTCGTGGTGCGCGACTACGTGACCAACACCTTCCGCCCCCCGATGCGCGGCAAGGGCTGGGACACTTTCGGGCCGCTGGGGCCGTACTACGTGACGGCCGACGAGATCGCCGATCCGCACGATCTGAAACTGACCGCGCATGTGAACGGCGAACTGCGGCAGGAAGGCAGCACGCGCGACATGATCTTTTCCATTCCCGAGTTGATCGAGCACATCTCGCGCTTCATGACGCTGCAAAAAGACGACGTGATCCTGACCGGCACGCCCAAGGGCATCTCCCACGTCCGTCCCGGCGATGTCATGACCCTGGAAGTGGAAGGGCTGGGCACGCTGATCAACGACATCGTCGAGGAGGACGAGGACGCCGAACCCATTCAGGGCAAGGAGAGCAAGGAAGGCGAGTGGGACGGACGGTGACGCCCCCAAGGAAGCCCCAGTGAAGCCTCTCAAGGAGTGAAAATGACCCAGACCGCACCCCAGCCGAATCATGAACTCGCCGCAGACCTTCGGAACAGCCGACTCCGTCAGGGCTTAAAACATTTCATCGGCGGCCAGTGGGCCGACTCGCACGGCGGCGAGACCTTCGAGACGCACTCCCCGGTGGACAACTCGCTGCTGACGACGGTGGCCAGCGGCGACGCCAGCGACATTGACCGGGCTGCCCGCGCCGCCCACGACGCCTTCCAGACGTGGCGCGAGGTCAGTGGGCAGGAACGCAGGAAGATTCTGCACCGGGTGGCCGACTTGATCGAGGCGCGGGCGCAGGAAATCGCGGTGCTGGAAAGCATCGACACCGGGCAGGCCATTCGCTTCATGAAATCGGCGGCCACGCGCGGCGCGGAGAACTTCCGCTTCTTCGCAGACCGCGCGCCCGGCGCGGCAGACGGCCAGAGCCTGCCCGCCCCCGGCTTTATCAACTACACCCTGCGTCAGCCTATCGGCCCCGTGGGGGTGATTACGCCGTGGAACACGCCGTTCATGCTGTCCACCTGGAAAATTGCCCCGGCGCTGGCCGCCGGTTGCACGGTGGTGCACAAACCCGCCGAGTGGAGTCCGGTCACTGCCACGCTGCTGGCCGAGATCATGGACGAGGCGGGGCTGCCGGGGGGCGTCCACAACCTCGTCCACGGCTTCGGCGAGAGCGCGGGCAAGGCGTTGACCGAACACCCGCTGATCAAGGCGGTGGCCTTCGTGGGCGAGACCACCACCGGCAGTCACATCATGCGGCAGGGGGCCGATACCCTCAAGCGCGTGCATTTTGAGCTGGGCGGCAAGAATCCGGTGGTGGTCTTCGACGACGCCGATCTGGACAAGGCCCTGGACGCCGTGGTGTTCATGATCTACAGCCTCAACGGCGAACGCTGCACCAGCAGCAGCCGCGTGCTGATTCAGGACGGCATCTACGACGAGTTCACCGCCCGCATTGCCGAGCGCGCGAAGAACATCCGCGTGGGCGATCCCCTCGATCCCGACACCGAAGTCGGCCCCCTCGTTCATCCGCGCCACTTTGAGAAGGTCATGGGCTATTTCGATCAGGCGAAGAAGGACGGCGCGACGATTGCCGCCGGGGGCGGGCGCGTCGGAGGGGAAGGCAACTTCGTCTCCCCCACCCTGTTCGTGGATGCCCGCAACGACATGCGAATCGCGCAGGAAGAAATCTTCGGGCCGGTGCTGACGGCGATTCCCTTCACCGACGAAGCGGATGCGTTGGCCCTTGCCAACGACGTGCAGTACGGTCTGGCCGGGTACCTGTGGACGAACGATCTGACCCGCGCCCACCGCTTCGCGCAGAGCCTGGAAGCGGGCATGGTCTGGGTCAACAGTGAAAACGTGCGCCACCTGCCCACGCCCTTCGGCGGCGTCAAGAACAGCGGCATCGGGCGCGACGGCGGCGACTACAGCTTCGACTTCTACATGGAAACGAAGAACATCGCCATCTCGCTGGGCACGCACAAGACGGCGCGGCTGGGCGTCGGCAAGCCGCAGCCGGAGCGGGACAGGATCGACGGGCGGCTCGCGGAATGAGCGGCAGGAACCTCGGCCACCGCCTGAACCTCACGCCATTTCCGTCCGGCTCCGCCGGAAAGGAGCACTGACCATGGCCGCCATCACTGGAAAACAGTTTCTGGATCGCCTTCAGAAGAAACCGCCCACCCTCTATATCGACGGCCAGCGGGTGGAAGATCCCACCACGCATCCTTCGACCCGCAACATGTGCCAGTCGCTGGCCGGGCTGTATGACCTGCAACACCAGCCCGACTTGCGCGACGCGCTGACCTACGAGGACGGCGGCGAACGCCACCCCATCAGCTTCATGGTGCCGCGCAGCAAAGATGACCTGAAAAAGATTGGCGAGGCGCACCGCATCCGCGCCAACTACTCGCTGGGTTTCCTGGGCCGCGCGCCGGACTACATGAACGCCAACGTGATGGCGGCGGGGATGGGCGCGGACTATTTCGGGGGGTGCGACGCCAGCCGTCCCGGCAGCGAGAACCGCGACTTCGCCGCCAACATGCGCCGCTATTACGAGTTCGTGCGCGACAACGACCTGTGCCTGACGCACGCGCTGACCAACCCGCAGGTCAACCGCGCCAAGCAGGCGTCCGAGATGCCTGATCCCTACATCGCCCTGGGTGTGGTGGAGGAAACCGACGCGGGCGTGATCGTGCGTGGCGCGCGGATGATGGCGACGCTGCCGATTGCCGACGAGATTCTAATCTTCCCCTCCACCGTCCTCAAGGAAAACGCCGACAAGAGCCGCTACGCGATGGGCTTCGGCATTCCCACCAACACGCCGGGCCTGAGCTTCCAGTGCCGAGAGCCCATTGACGTGGGCCGTGATCCCGAAGACCACCCGCTGGCCAGCCGCTTCGACGAGCAGGACGCCTTCGTGATCTTCGACGACGTGCTGGTGCCCTGGGAGCGCGTGTTCCTGCTGTACGACGTGGAACTGGCGAACAAGGCCTACGCCGGCACCGACGCCGTGCTGCATATGGCCTATCAGGTGGTCAACCTCAAGATCGCCAAAACGGAAGCCTTCCTGGGCACCGCGCAGAGCATCGTGGACGCCATCGGCAGCGGGGGGTTCCAGCACGTTCAGAGCAAGGTGGCCGAGATCATCGTGATGCTGGAAATCATGAAGGGCCTGGAGGCGGCGGCGCTGGCCGGCGCGGAGCTCAACAAGTACGGCGTGATGACCCCGGCGCGCGGCCCGCTGGACGCCGCGCGCAACTACTACCCTGCCAACCACGCCCGCCTGCCCGAGCTGCTGCAACTGCTGGGCGCGTCCGGCATCATCATGATGCCCAGCAAGGCCGACCGCGAGGGGCCGCTGGGGCCGCAGATCGCCAAGTACCTGCAGGCGGGCCGCGCCACCGCAGAGGAACGCCTCAAGCTGTTCCGACTGGCCTGGGACATGTCCATGAGCAGCTTCGCCGGACGGCAGACCCTCTACGAGCGCTACTTCTTCGGCGATCCGGTGCGGATGCACTCGGCGCTGTACGAGGTCTTCGACAAGCAGCCCTACGTGGAACGTATCCACGCCTTCCTGGAGCGTGAAGACCGTAAAGAGGCGGTGGCGGCGGATGACTGAACACACCATCCGGCCCAACCTCATCCGCATCGCCCACGCCGTCTTCACAGTCAAGAATCTGGCGGCCAGCCGCGAGTTCTACGTCGATCTGCTGGGCATGAACATCCTGCACGAGGAACCAGGCGCGCTGTACCTGCGCGGCGTGGAAGACCGCGAATGGACGCTCAAGCTGGAGGAAAAAGGCACCTCCACCGTGCGTCACTTGGCGTACCGCGTGAACGGCGAGGCCGATCTGGACGCGCTGGTGGCCCTGGCCGAGCGTGAGGGTCTTCCCTACCGCTGGGAGGAGGAACTGGACCGCCCGCGCCTGCTGCGGCTGCAAGACCCGTTTGGGATTCCGGTGGCCTTCTACCACGTGAGCCAGAAGTACCCATGGCTGTTGCAGGACTTCCACCTGCACCGGGGGCCGGGGCTGCAACGCGTCGATCACGTCAACGTGATGGTGCCCGACGTGGAACAGACCATGCGCTGGTACCTAGACACGCTTGGATTCAGATTGTCCGAGTACACCGTGGACGAGCAGGAACGCTACTGGGCCGCCTGGATTCAGCGGCGCGGCGGCGTGCATGACCTGGCGCTGACCAACGGCCCCGGCCCCCGCCTGCACCACTGGGCCTACTGGATGCCCGACGCCATGTCCATCCTGCGCACCTGCGACATCCTGGCGGGGGCGCGTCAGCCCGAACGTATCGAGCGCGGGCCGGGGCGGCACGGCGTGTCCAACGCCTTTTTTCTCTACATTCGTGACCCGGACGGCCACCGCATCGAGCTGTACACCAGTGACTACATCACGGTCGATCCCGACTTCGAGCCGATCCGCTGGCTGCGCGATGATCCCAGACGCCAGACGCTGTGGGGGGCCAGGACGCCGCGCAGCTGGTTCGAGGAAGCCTCGGAGATGGAAGCGTTCGACGGCGGGGTCGTTCAGCCCGTCGCGGGTGAGTTGACGGGCATTCCGGTGCATGTGATCTGAAGGTGTCGCGGTTCCGGTTGCCGCGCGACAGGCCGAGGAAGACCTGACCTTCCCGGCCTGTCCTCATTCATGTGAAACGATGCAGACTGGAACCCACGCTGCGCCAAGACGCCCCCATCTCCCCTGTTCAGGAGGCTCCATGACCATGTCCTCAACGCCTCGCCCCGCCGCCCTGATCGTGCGGCAGGCGTCACCGCCCAACCTCGAAATGCCCTTTCATACCCTGGACGAACGCATCACGTCGGGCGCGGGGCACTATGTCCGCAGCCATTTCCCCGCACCTGAGCTGAACGCCCAGGACTGGCGGCTGCGGCTTGGCGGTCTGGTGGATTCACCGTTGGAACTCTCGCTCGAGGATCTGAAGGCCATGCCGCCCCACACGCTGACCGCCACCATGGAATGCGCAGGCAATGGCCGCCTGTACCTGTCGCCCCGCAGGCCGGGCGTGCAGTGGGATCTGGGCGCGGTGGGCACCGCCGAGTGGACGGGCGTGCGCCTGAGCGACGTGCTGGAGCGGGCCGGCGTGACGCCCGGGGCGCTGGAGGTGGTGCTGGAGGGCGCCGACTGCGGTACCCTGACCGATCCGGGAAGGACGCCGGGCGAGATCCATTACGCCCGCAGCCTGCCACTGAGCAAGGCGCTGGACGACGTGCTGCTGGCCTACGCCATGAACGGGCAACCGCTGACCCGCGATCACGGCTTTCCTGTGCGCGCGGTGGTGCCCGGCTGGTACGGCATGGCCGCCGTCAAATGGCTGACCACCCTGCACGTGACGGGGACGCCGTATCAGGGCTTCTTCCAGACGGTGGACTATTCGTTCTGGGCCTTCAGAGATGGCCTCTCGCCGCAGATGGTGCCGATCAACGCCATGCTGGTCAAGGCACAGATCGCCCGCCCGGCCCCGCACGACGCGGTCAAGGCGGACAGCAGCTGTGAGGTTACGGGCGCGGCCTGGACGGGCAACGGCAACGTGACGCGGGTGGAATTCAGCGGCGACGGCGGTCAGACCTGGGCCGACGCGGAATTGCTGGACGCCCCGCAGCCCGGCGTGTGGCGGCGCTGGCGGGCGCTGTGGCAGACCCCGGCCCAGCCCGGCCCCGTCACCCTGCTGGCCCGCGCCAGCGACTCGGCGGGGCGCACGCAGGAAGACGGATACGACGCCGGACGCGGCGGCTACATGATTAATTTTCCCCTGCCGATCACGGTACATGTCCAGACTGGAGAAGCATGACCCTGCAAGAACGCATCATCCCTGACCCTGACCTCACCTCGCTGGCGTCCGCACTGGAGGAAGCGGAACGCACTGGCGTCCAGATCCCTCCCCTGTCCGAACGCTATCCCGGCATGACTTTTGCGGATGCTTACGCCGTCCAGCGGGCCTGGGTGGGCCTCAAGCTGAAGGCTGGACGGCAGGTACGCGGCCACAAGATTGGCCTGACGTCGCGGGCCATGCAGCTGGCCTCGCAGATCACCGAGCCGGATTACGGCACGCTGCTGGACAGCATGTTCTACGAGCCGAACGGGGACATTCCCCTGTCGGATTTCGTGGCCCCCAAGGTAGAGGTGGAACTGGCCTTTCTCTTGAAGGACGATCTGCGCGGCCCAGGGGTGACCGTGTTCGACGTGCTGCGCGCCACCGAGTACGTGACCCCCGCCGCCGAGATCATTGACGCGCGCATTCAGCGGGTGAGTGCCCAGACCGGCAAACCCCGCCGGGTCTTCGATACCATCAGCGACAACGCGGCCAACGCCGGAATTATCGTGGGTGGAAGCGCAGTGAAACCTGACGCCATCGATCTGCGCTGGGCCGCGGCGCTGTGCATCCGCAACGGCGTGATCGAGGAAACCGGAGTGGCGGCGGGCGTCCTCGGGCACCCCGCGCAGGGCATCGCGTGGCTGGCCAACCGACTGGCCCCCCACGGTGAGGGGCTGAAAGGCGGGGAACTGGTGCTGGCCGGTTCCTTCACCCGGCCCGTCGATATCGCCTCCGGCGACGTGTTTACCTTCGATTACGGCCCGCTGGGCACGTTTTCCTGCCGCTTTGCCGGGCAGGCGCGGGGGGCCGTCCATGGCTAAGAACGCGTTCAAGGCCGCGCTGGCACGTGGTGACACTCTGTACGGGCTGTGGCTGGCGCTGGCCGACGCCTACAGCGCCGAGGTCTGCGCCGCCGCGGGGTTCGACTGGCTGCTGATCGACGGCGAGCATGCGCCCAATGACCTGCGCAGCACGCTGGCAAGTTTGCAGACGCTGTCGGCGTATCCGGTGACTCCGCTGGTGCGCCCGCCGTTGGGCGACGCGGTGGGCATCAAGCAACTGCTGGACATCGGCGCCCGCAACCTGCTGATCCCGATGGTAGAAACGCCCGAGCAGGCCCGCGAGCTGGTGGCCGCCACCCGGTACCCGCCGCGCGGCGTGCGGGGGGTGGGCGCGGCCCTGGCGCGGGCCAGCGGATTCGGCCGCGACGCCGCGTACCTGAGCCACGCCGACGAGGGCGTCTGCCTGCTGCTCCAGATCGAATCGGTGGCCGGGCTGGAGGCGCTGGACGAGATCGCGGCGGTGGACGGCGTGGACGGTGTGTTTATCGGCCCGGCCGATCTGGCGGCCTCGTTCGGACGGCTGGGCTATCCCGGCCATCCCGACGTTCAGGCCGCTATTCAGGACGCGGCGACGCGAATCCGGGCGGCGGGCAGGGCGGCGGGCATCCTCTCCACCGACGAGACACAGGCTCGCGTCTACCTGGAATGGGGCTACACCTTCGTCGCGGTGGGCACCGACGTCACTCTGCTGGCCCGCGCGACGACAGCGCTGGCCGCACGATTCAAGGACGGCTAAGCCCTCCTCGTCACATGACGAGCAGCATCCTTGCACGGTTGCGCCGCCCCGTCTCCTCTACGCTGCACGAATGATCGTCGCCTTCGTCAATCCAGAATCCACCCTGCATGCCCCCGAACCCACCGCAGAACAGGAACGCACCGCCGCGGGCCTTTCCACGCTGCTTCAGCATGCCGAACTGATTCCAGTCACCGGCATCGACGAGGCGGGGCTGCTGTCCGTGCCGGCGGCCTTCACTTCGTGGCAGATCCTGCGGCACGGCGCGGTGGTGATCGGCCCCGATGGGCTGGAAGACGCCCCCTGGCGGCGACTGACGCTGGAAACCCAGCACCTGCGGGCGGACGGGCTGCGGTTGGGCCATCAGGCCGCCACGCACATCAGCCAACTGGGTCAGCTGGAACTCGACGTCACGCTGCACGAGCACTCTGGCTTGCCACTGCTGGTGACCCTACAGCACCCGCATGGGCTGGAACTGGCCCTGCTGCAGGCCGAGCGCGAACTGCGCGAGTGGCTGGACGGCGGCCCGTTCCAGGCCGATCTGCGGGTGCTGCGGCAGGGGGACGGGCTGACGCTGCTGCCGCGTGAACTGACCCCTGAAAGCGCCGTGAACTACGTGCTGGGCCACCTCTCCCCCGAGGTCACCCTGACGATCGGCGTCAGCGCGCAGGAGGGGGACGGCGCGTACCTGGCCCTGTGCGATTACGCCATGGTGCCGGGAGAAAGCGCCTGGCTGAGCCGCGCCGACGTGAGTGACGAGCAGGACTAGCGTGGCGCGCTCGTCACGTGACGAGCGGTTCTATTCCTCGTCCAGCAGGGTCTGCACCTGCCGCAGCAGTTTCTCAATCCGCGTCCGCTTGCGCTCATCCAGACGTGTCAGCGTCCGGCCATCGGACAGGCGGCGGGCCAGGCCTTTCCAACCGTCAGCGTCCAGCGCCCTCCTGGGGCTGACGGCGGCCCGCAGGGTCTGCACCGTGGCCCCCGCCTGGGCCTGGGCGATCAGGGCGCCCCGCTCGCCGGCCTCCTCTACCCGCCCGATGATCAGGGCCTTGCGGTAGTCCAGGCCCTCGCGCACGGCCTGCTGAACATCGTCCGGCAGATTGAGTACGGCGGCGCGGTTGCGGATAAAGCTGTGCCACGTCTCGCGGCCCAAGGCACCGAAGGCCGCGTCCAGACGCTCCACCTGTTCCGGTGCGGTCTCGGGCCGGCGATCCAACGCGAACATGCGGGCCACGGCCTCGCTTTCCGGCACCTCCAGCAGGGCGGCGGCCACCTGCAGGCGGGCACGCACCTCCTCGATGACGTTCAGGTTCTCGCGCTGCAGGTTCTCCACGGCGGCGGCCATGCGGGCCTCCGTGTCGCCGAGGGCGCGGATCAGCACCGGCACCTCGCTCAGACCCGCCTGCTGCGCGGCCCGCCAGCGGCGCTCCCCGGCCACGATCTCGAAGGTTCCCCCACCCAGCGGCCTGACCAGCAGGGGTTGCAGCACACCCTGTTCCCTGACGCTGCGGCTCAGCTCCTCCAGGGCGTCCGGCGCGAAATACGTCCGAGGTTGAAACTGTCCGGGACGCAGCTGCGACAGCGGCAGCGTGGTGCTGGCCGGCTGGGTCAGCGAGTCGACGCCCTCCACCAGACCGCTCAGGCGAGAGCCGATGACCGGGCGGGTTTTGCGGGTCATGCCTCGACTCCTGCAATCATGATCTCAAGGCCGACAGCCTGCGCGATCTCTGCCGTGACCCTCAGCACGTCGCGGTGAACCGGCGAACCCGGCGCGTACACACCCACCGGCTGTCCCGCGCTGGAGCTGTCATTCCACACCGCGCCCCGGTCGGCAATGGGGCTGGCAAGAGGGGAGAGCAGGCCCTGCAGCGCCGCGTAGGCCTCCCGGTCATGCGAGCGACGGGCGTCGTAGAGGGTCGGCACGTACAGCGCCACGGTCAGGTCGGGGCGCAACTTGCGGTACGTCGCCATCGCCTCTGACAACCCCGCCAGGGCGTTCATGCCCTTCTGGCGGGTGGGCACCGGCACGATCAGGTGATCGGCGGCCAGCGCCCCCAGAATCGAGAGCTGGCCCAGGCTGGGCGGACTGTCGATCAGCACCACGTCGTAGCGGTCTGCAATCGCTGCCAGCGCCTGACGCAGGTGCAGGTGGGCGCCCACCACCCCCATCATCTGACCCTCGGCCAGCGCCAGCGAGACGTCGCTGGGAATCAGACTCAGGCCGTGAACCTGGGCCGGCGCTGGCAGAGGATCGCCGCGCGAGGCGGTGTCATAGACCGTCTGCTCGCGCCGCACGCCGCTGACGCCCAGCCAATCGGTCAGGTTGGCCTGCGGATCGAGGTCCACCAGCAAGACCCGCTGCCCGGCCTGCGCCAGGGTGTACCCCACGTCGCGGGTCAGGCTGGACTTCATGACCCCTCCGGCGTGGTTGAAGAGTGTCAGTGTCCGCATGGGCCTCAATCTACCGCGCCACTGGCCTCACCGGGAGACGCGTACGGCTGCTCGTCATGTGACGAGTGGTTCCCTCTGGCCGGATTCGGCGGCTTCGGAGCGGCGCACTCCACACGCCATGGATTGCCGTAGACGCCGGCAGTTGGCGCTGGACCAGGGTGGCCGGCGAACACGAAGCTGGGGCCACGCTTCTCGCGCGGCCCCAGCTCTCCCTGTCCCAAAAAAGCGGGCTAGACCTCCACCTTCAGGCGGGCCGCCTGATCGGTGATCTCGAACAACTCGCTGTGCGGCGAGACCGTGATCTGGCCGAAGTTTTCCAGCAGGTCGCGGTAGGCGTGGGCCACCGGGTTGGGCTTGCGGTCCAGGGTGTACAGGCCGTTGGTGTTCACGGTCCCTTTCTTCTCGGCCAGTTCGATGTCCCAGTCAATCTGATCGGTCAGGCTGTACCACGTGAAGCCCACCACCGGCGTGCCCTCCTGGCGCAGCCGCAGGACGTTCATCCACTGCTTCCACAGCCAGATCGGGGCCTGCTCCAGGTCGGCGACGTTGGTCTCGCTGTGAAACACCGGCTTGTGATACCGCTCGTGGTACCCCTTGACGATCTGGTACCAGCCGAAAACGTCCTCGCCGAAGACCATCTCGCCGTCGGGCTTGATGATCTTCTCGTTATGGCCGTAGTAGTCACTGCCCATGATCTGATGGCCCGGCGGCTCTCCGGCCATGAACCAGTTGTACTCCTCGCGGGACAGACCATTGTCCATCAGGTACAGCAGAACTTCCGCGTCCGGGGGCACCGCGTAGGTCAGGTCCAACGAGAGAAACCGCAGCCGGTTTTGCATGGAAATCTCGGGACGCGGCACTGGACTCGCGTCGTGCGTGTACTCGGCGCTCTCGGCCTGCACGATGATCGCGTCGGAGCGCACGCGGGCAATCGACTGGCAGGCCAGGATGTTGGCGGCCACGCTGTGCTTGAGCGCCGTCACGAACCCGCGTTCGGACTTGAGCTGCTCGTTCCACAGCCCATCCTGCGCGCTGGCCTTGGCGGTCACGTAGATCTCATTGACGGGGGTGTAGTAGCGCACCCAGGGATAACGCCGTGCCACGGCTTCGGCGTATTCGGCAAAATGAACAGGCAGCTCCGGGTTCTGGTAGTTGCCCAGCCAGTCCGGCACCCCGAAGTGCATCAGATCGAGAATGGGCGTGATCTCCAGCCGCTGCATCTCGGCCAGGACCTGATCGGCAAAGTCCCAGTCGTACTGTCCCGGTCCCTGATGCATACGGTAATAGGGCAGGCCGTAACGCAGGTACTTGAGTCCCAGGTCCTTGACCAGATGCAGGTCCTCTTCCCAGCGCTCGTAGTGGTGGCATTCGTCCAGTTCATCGCGCCGCACCTGGCCATGCTCGATGGTGGGGTATGAACACTCGATCCCCGTCGCGAACATGAAGTTGCTGGCCCGGCCCGTGGGCAGGCCCTCGCCACTGCTGCCGCTCGCCCCTCCAAACTCGTCGCCTTTGTAGTTGCCGTCCCCCAGCTCTTTTTTGATGATGTCCAGAAAGCCCCGACTCATACGCGCAGGCTCATGAAGACAGTTTGCCGCCGGTCACATGCAGCAGCGACCCGGTCACGAAAGAGCTGTCCTGACAGGCCAGGTAGACATAGGCGGGGGCCAGTTCCTCGGGCTGACCGGGGCGGCCCAGCGCCACCTCGTGGCCGAACTTCTGAACCTCTTCCAGCGGCATCGTGCCCGGGATGTTGGGGGTCCACACCGGGCCGGGCAGCACCGCGTTGACGCGCACACCATTGCCCATCTGGCCGAACTGCAGCGCCAACGATTTGGTCAGCGCGTGGATGCCGCCCTTGGAAGCCGTGTAGTCCACCAGGATGGGGTTGCCTGTCTCCCCGACAATCGAACCGGTGTTGACGATGGCGTCACCGTCTTTCAGGTGGGGCAGCGCCGCCTGGATCATGAACACGTATCCGAAGAGATTGGTTTCCAGGGTGCGCCGCAACTGCTCCTCGCTGATCTCCAGAATGCTGTCCTGCGTCGCCTGGAACGCGGCGTTGTTGACCAGCACATTCAGGCCGCCGTACCGGTCCACGGTCTGCTTCACCGCGTCGGTGCAGGCGGCCTTCTGGCGCACGTCGGCCTTGATGACCAGACACTCGCCCCCGCGCTCTTCCACCATCTCCTTCGTCTTCTGGGCGTCGCCGTCGTTCTCGTTGTACAGGATGGCCACCCTGGCCCCTTCCAGGGCGAAGGCCAGCGCCACCGCGCGGCCAATGCCGGAATCTGCCCCGGTCACCAGCGCGACCTTGCCTTTCAGTTTGTCGGCGGCGCGGTACCCTTTCAGATCGGTCTGCGGCTGAATGTCCATCTCGGACTGCTTGGCAGGGTACGGCAGGGTCTGCGCGTTTTTAAAATCTTCGGATGTGGGTCTATCGGGCATGTCGCCTCCTTTTGATGCGCCCATGCTGTGACAGGCCGCGCCCCGCCTGTGTCTGCTTCCTTACTCGCCCGGACCTTCGTCAAGGAAACCTGAAGAGCGGCAGGAGGGGAGGCAGCCCGCATAGCCCCACCATCACCGGCCGGTGATCAGCCCACGTCGATCATGACTTTCATGCTGGTCTTCTTCTCGTGATCGGCGAAGGCGAAGGCCCCCGGCGTCTGGTCAAAGGCGTAACGGTGCGTGACCAGCGCGTCCAGATCGACGGCGCCGCTGGCCACCAGCTCAATCGCCGCCGGGTAGCAGTTGGCGTAGCGGAACACGCCGCGCAGCGTGACCTCGCGGCTGGCCGCCGACACGATGTCCAGGCTGACCTCGGGATCCGGCGGCAGCCCCACCAGCACCGCCCGGCCACCGGGACGCGGCGCGGCCAGCGTCAGGCGCGTGGTCGGCAGGCTGCCGGCCGTCTCGAAGGCC
Organism: Deinococcus radiopugnans ATCC 19172; assembly: GCF_006335125.1. Taxonomy (NCBI): domain Bacteria; kingdom Thermotogati; phylum Deinococcota; class Deinococci; order Deinococcales; family Deinococcaceae; genus Deinococcus; species Deinococcus radiopugnans. The sequence continues at coordinate 255,173 of NZ_VDMO01000001.1, read as the reverse complement.
ACGTCCACCCCCGCGTGCGACAGCGGCAGATCACGGCGGGTCAGCTCGCGCAATACGGCCAGCACGTCCTGGTGCCGGGCATTCAGGGTGTGGGTGGCCCCCACCCGGCGGGCCAGATCCAGCCGGAAGTCCTCCAGATCCACGGCGATGATGGTGGTGGCTCCTGCCGCCTTGGCCGCCTGGATGGTGGTGCAGCCAATCGGGCCAGCGCCGAAGACCGCCACACTGTCGCCCGGTTCCACCCCGCCCTTACGCGCGGCCCACAGCCCCACGGCGAGTGGCTCCAGCAGCGCGCCCGCGTCGTCGCTGACGCTGCCCGGCAGGGGAAAGACGAAGTCGTCGGGCCACAGCACATATTCGCTCAGGGCGCCGTCCACCGGGGGCGTCGCCATGAAGGTCATGTGCGGGCACAGGTTGTACTCGCCGCGCTTGCAGTACGCGCAGCGGCGGCAGGGGAAGCCCGGCTCCAGCGCCACCCGGTCGCCCGCACGGACGCGGGTCACGCCCTCGCCCACGGCTTCAACCACCCCCATCACCTCGTGGCCCAGCACCAGCGGCGCCTGCACCACAAAGGGACCGATGCGCCCGTGCGTGTAGTAGTGCACGTCGCTGCCGCACACGCCGACGCGGCGCACGCGGACACGCACCTCATGCGGGCCGGGCGCGGGCACTTCACGCGTTTGCCAGCCCAGCTCACGGGTGCCGTTCAGGACGCTGGTGCGCGAGGTAATAGCCTGGGACCGGGGGGCAGGATGATCGGTGAGAGTCATGGCAGCGCCTCGCAGAAAGGAAGGGGAAAGGGGAGAGGAAAGATCGACGGTGCCGGACTTTACCGCGGCTGGCCGACGAACGGCCCTGCCGAAGCGGTGTGCCCGGCGGCGTGCAGCACCTTCAGCGCACCGATGGGGCCGTGCTGGCGCAGGCTTTCACGGGCGGCCAGGTACGCGGCCCGGAAGCGGGGATGCTGGCCCAGATCGCCGAACAGTTCCCTCAGGTCCAGGAATGCGCCCGACTGCGCCGTTTCGCGCCGAACAGCTGCCAGCAGCGCCGCAGCGCGCTGATCCTGCAACGGGGGTACCGGCGCGCCGCCGTCTACCGCCTCCAGATACGCGGCCCACGACGCCACCACCAGCGCGGCGTGGCTGATCTCGCCGTCAAGCGCCAGTTGCTCGCGCACCACCGGCAGCAGAAACTTGGGAATGCGCTCGGAGCCGTCGAAGATCAGCCGGGCCAGGGTGTCCTGGATCGCCGGGCTGGCAAAGCGCTCAATCAGCCCGTGCTGATAGGCGTCCAGATCCATGCCGGGCACGGGCCGCAGCGCCGGCACGGCCTCGCGGGCCATGTAGCCCAGGAGGAAGTCCTCGAAGATGGGCAGCCTGCAGACCTCGTGGACATAGGTGTGTCCGGCCAGCAGACCCAGGTAGCCCAGCGCCTGGTGCGAGGCGTTGAGCAGCCGCAGTTTCATCAGCTCGTAGGGTTCCACGTCACGAACCACCTGCACGCCCGCCGTTTCCAGCGGAGGCCGCCCCAGCGTGAAGTGGTCTTCCAGCACCCACTGCGTGAAGCTCTCGGCCACCACCGGCCAGCCGTCCTCGATACCCGACTGCGCGGCCAGGGCCTCGCGGTCACCATCGGTGGTCATGGGTGTGATGCGGTCCACCATCGAGTTGGGAAAGGCGACTTCACGAGCGATCCACGCGCCCAAGTCCGCGTCCTTCAATCCTGCGAAGGCCGAGAGCACCCCCTGGGTCACGTGGCCGTTGCCCTGGATGTTGTCGCAGGACACCACCGTAAACGGGGGGATGCCGCGCTCGCGGCGGCGGCGCAGGCCCTCGGTGATCAGGCCGAAGACAGACCTGGGCACCGCATCCGGTTGCAGGTCATGGACGATATCCGCGCCGCTGGGATCGAATTCGCCCGTCGCGTTGTTGAGGCTGTACCCACCTTCAGTGACAGTCAGCGAGACGATGCGGGTGGCCGGGTTGGCCAGTTTCTCAATCACCTGTTCAGGCTCATCCGGAGCGAACAGAAACTCGTGGATCGCCCCGATCACCCGCGTTTCAGTCTCGCCCCCAGGAGACCGGGTCACCAGCGTGTACAGCCCCTCCTGCGCCCGCAGCACGTCGCGCATCCGCACGTCGCCGGGCAGCACGCCCACCCCGCAGATGCCCCAGTCGGTGTGTCCCCCGGCGTTCAGCAGCCGGTCAATGTACATGGCCTGATGCGCGCGGTGAAAGCCGCCCACGCCGAAATGGACGATGCCGGTGGTCAGGGTGCGGGGATCGTAGCGGGGAACAGCCACATCGGGGCCGAGTTGACCCAGCGCCGAAAGCTTGAGCTTGGTCATGCAGAACGCTCCTGAAAAGTGTCGAGACGGGAAGGGAAGGGAAGGGAAAGGAAAGGTCATGCCTTGAGCTGCACGATCAGATCGGCGCGGGCACGGGTGGCATGGACGGTGGTGGCGTTTGGCCCATCCACCGCCTCCACCCAGCCCTGCGCGTCGGCGGGCGCCCGGCCGAAAGCGACGTGACGGGCCAGCAGCCGCGCGAGCCGCACGTCCTCAGGGAGCTCCAGAAACCACACGGCGTCCAGCGACGCCCTGACCCGCGCCCAGTCCTCCCCGTCCAGCAACAGGTAGTTGCCCTCGGTCAGGATCAGGGGGGTGCCGGCATGGACAGGAACGGCGCTGCCGATGGATTCCTCAAGCTGCCGGTCAAAGGTGGGGGCATAGACTGTCCGGTGCACTTCCACGCGTAGCCTTGCCAATAACGCTGCGTAGCCCCCCGCGTCGAAGGTGTCGGGGGCGCCCTTGCGCCCGCGCCGGCCCAGGCGTCTCAGTTCCGCGTTTGCCAGATGAAAGCCGTCCATGCCCACCAGCGCGGCCTGATCGCCCAGCGACTCCGCCAGCGCCGCGCAGAGGGTGGACTTCCCTGCCCCCGGCGCCCCGGCGACGCCCAGAATGCGCCGCTCGCCGGGGACGATCATGGTCTGTGCCCGCGCCACCAGTTCGGCCAGAGAACCGGATACTGTTTCTGGTTCTTTTGGGTTGGAGTAGGAATTACGGTCTGGAAGGGTCATCTCGGGGCTCCAATCAGGAGAGGGGAGGGAAGAGGGACACGGTCCAGCCTGGCCCGCTTGCCCACACCGGCGCTACTTCACCGCGCCGAAGCTCAGGCCGCGCACCAGCTGACGCTGCGCCACCCAGCCGAAGATCAACACCGGCAGCACGGTCAGCGCGGCGGCGGCGCTCATCTGCGCCCAGAACAGGCCCATGCTGGTCTTGAATGAACTGATGAACACGCTCAGCGGCGCGGCGTCCGAACTGGTGAGATTCACCGCGAAGAAGACCTCATTCCAGGCGAAGATCACCGCCAGCAGCGCGGTGGCGGCCATGCCCGGCGTGGACAGCGGCAACGCGATGCCGAAGAACTCCTGCGCCACCGACGCGCCGTCCACCTTGGCGGCCTCGTAGATGGCGAAGGGAATCTCGGTCATGTAGCTGTGCATCATCCACACCACCAGCGGCAGGTTCATGGTGGTGTACATCAGGATCAGGCCCGGCAGGGTGTCCAACAGGTGCAGGTTGCGGAACAGCAAGAACAGCGGCACGATCACGCCCACGGCGGGCATCATCTTGGTGGACAGCATCCAGGTCAGCGTCCCCTGCGCGCGGGTGGTGGGATACACCGCCAGCGCGAAGGCGGCGGGCAGCCCCAGCACGAAGGCCAGCACCGTGCTGCCGACGGCGGCGATCACGCTGTTCTTGAGCGCCGGGAAATAGCTGGGCAGCGCGTTCTTGAAGTTCTCCAGAATGGGGGTGAAGGCGAAGACGGGGGGGCTGGCGAACGCCTCAGCCTCGGTCTTGAAGGCGGCCAGGAACATCCACACCAGCGGAAACAGGAAGGCGAGGGCGACGGCGTAGGTGATGACCGTCAGCACGGTGTTGCGAACCTTGATGCGGCTCCTGTCGCGCCGGATCGGCGCACGGGTGCCGGGAACGGTGGTCATGTCAGCCTCCCTTGTTGGTCTGGTTGGTGCGGTTGATCATCCGCAGCAGGTAGATCGCCAGGATGTTGGTGAGAATCACGGTGATCACGCCCGCCGCGCTGGCCAGCCCGATGTTGTACTCGGCAAACGCCTTCTGGTAGATGAAGTACGGCAGGTTGGTGGTGGCCAGGCCCGGCCCCCCGGAGGTCGAGCCGTAGATTTCGCCGTAGACCTGCAGCAGCGCGATGGTTTCCATCAACACCACCACCTGGATGGCCTGCGTCCAGTGCGGCATCACGATGTGCCGGAATTCCTGCAGCGGGCTGGCCCCGTCCAGGCGGGCGGCCTCCAGCTGATCGTCGGGCAGGCTCTGCAGGCCGGTCAGCAGGATCAGCATGGCAAACGGCGTCCACTCCCAGGTGATCATGGCGATCACGCTGGCCATCGGGTACTGCGCCAGCCAGTCCACCGGCTGCCCGCCCAGCGAGGCCACCACCCACGAGAAGAAGCCGAACACCGGGTTCAGCAGCATGTTCTTCCACACCACCGCCGTGACGATGGGCATCACCAGAAACGAGCTGATCATCAGGGTGCGCAGCAACGAGCGCCCCGGAAAATTACGGTTCAGCAGCAGGGCCATCGCGCCGCCGATCAGCAGCGTCAGAATTAACGTGCCGCCCGCCAGCACCAGGGTGTTCCACACCACCTGCAGGTTCTGTGGGTTGGTCAGCAGCGTGGTGTAGTTGCCGAAACCGATAAACGGGCGGTCATCCGGAATCACCAGGTTGTAGCGGAAGAACGAGTAGTACACCGTCATGAAAAACGGCACCTGGGTGGTCAGGATCAGGTACAGCATGGCGGGCCAGATCAGCGCGGCGGGGGTCAGCTTGAGGCCGCGCTTGGGGGCCGGTGGGCTGGCCGTCGTCGTGGTGGGGTTGGCAACGGTGGTCATGAATTCCCCTTGTCGCGGTGGTTTCGGTGCCGGGCAGGCAGGGAGGAGACCGGGCAGCGACGCCCCGCCTCCTCCCCGCACCTGAGCCGGAAGCGCTGGGCTTTACTTCTGGTAGCCGCCTTCCTTGGCCACCTTCTGGGCGGCGTCCTGCGCCTGCTTCAGGGCCTGATCCACGGTGGTCTGCCCGCTGATCGCCCCGGCCAGGTACTGACCCACCTGGGTGCCCAGCGCCTGGAACTGCGGGATGGCCACGTACTGGATGCCGGAATACGGCACGGGCTCCTTGGTGGCCGCGTTCACGTCGGCGCTGTTGATGGCGCTCTGCACCAGCCCGCTGAAGGCGCCGGCGGCCTTCTTGTAGTTGGGGTTGGTATAGGTGCTGGTGCGGGTGCCGGGGGGTACGGCGGCCCAGGTGCCTTTCTCCTTGGCGACCAGGGCGATGTAGTCCTGACTGGTGGCCCAGGTAATGAACTTGAAGGCCGCGTCTTCCTTTTTGGTGCTTTTGGGAATCGCCAGGTTCCAGCTCCAGTACCAGTGGTTGCCCTTGGGGGTGCCGGGGCCGACCGGCGCGTTGGCAAAGCCCACGGATTTGGTGATCTTGGAACTGCTGGGATCGCTCAGGAAGCCGGCGGCCACGGTGGCGTCCACCCACATGCCGCATTTGCCCTGGCTCATCAGGGTCAGGTTCTCGGTAAAGCCGTTGCCGGTGGCGCCGGGCGGGCCGTACTTCTTGATGGTGTCCACGTAAAAGGTCATCGCATTCTTCCAGGCCGGGGAGTCGAGCTGCGCGTTCCAGTCTTTGTCGTACCAGCGCCCGCCAAAGGTGTTCATCACGGTGCTGAACACCGCCATGTTCTCGCCCCAGCCGGGCAGGCCGCGCAGGCAGATGCCGTACACGCCCTTACCGGGATTGTGGATCTTGGCCGCAAAGCTCTGAATCTGGCTCCACGTGGGGCTTTGCGGCATGGTCAGCCCGGCGGCCTTGAACAGATCCTTGTTGTAGTACGTCATGCTGCTCTCGGCGTAGAACGGCACGGCGTACAGGTTGCCGTTCACGGTCAGCGCCTTGCGGACACCGGGAATGATGTCGGCGAGGTTGTAGCTCTTGGCGATGTCGGCGTTCTTGGCGAACATCGGCGTCAGCGGATCGAGCCAGCCGTTCTTGGCCCAGATCGGCACCTCGTAGGCCCCCACCGTGGCGACGTCGAAGCTGCCCGCGTTGCTCGCGACGTCCAGCGTGACTTTCTGGCGCAGTTCGTTCTCGGGCAGCACCACCCATTTCACGTTGATGTCCGGGTACTTCTTGGTGAATTCCGGCGACAGCTTCTGCATCGTGACCATGTCCGGGTTGTTCACGGTGGCGATGGTGATGGTGGTGGCGGCCTGCGCGGCCGTGACGGTCAGGGCGAGGCTGAGCGTGAGCAGTCGTTTCATGGGTAAACCTCCGGCAACGCCGCGCACTCCGGAGCGGCGAGGGCAGGGAGCGGCAAACCCCGGCAGACGGGCCTGACGCGCTCGGTTCAACCGGGGCTATCCCCGGTCAGCTGATGAATGGTCTCGTGGCCATGATTGAACCACAGTTTTTTTCATTCGTCAAATCTGATTTTTTGGACTCAGAGCAGTGTTTACTGTTAATGGCCACGGGGCCACTCGGATTTACCTTGCCAGCGCAAACACAGTCATCTGGGACACCCATCCGGGGCGCACCCCTTACAATGGCCCGCGTGTCAACGATTCAGGATGTCGCGCGGCTGGCCGGGGTCTCGGCCACCACGGCCAAACGGGCCCTGCGCGATCCCGACAAGCTCACGCCGGACACGCTCGCCCGGGTTCAGGCGGCCATTGCGCAGTTGCACTACGAACCCGACGTGCGGGCAGGCAGCCTGCGCGGCGGCCACAGCCGCACGGTGGGGCTGGTGGTCGCCAGCATCGTCGAGCCGTTCTTCGCGCAGTTCGCCCGCGCCGCCGCCCGGCAGCTCAAGGCCGCCGACTACACCCTGATCATCAGCGAAAACGAGTACAGCGCCCGGCTGGAGTTGCCGGAACTGCGCCGCCTGTACGGCCAACGCGTGGCGGCGATCATGTTGCGCCCCGGCTACGGCCCCGACAGCCGGGAATATCTGGAGCGCCTGAGCGGGCGTGGGCTGTTTATTCTGGAGTACGACTATGTGCCGGACAGGTCAGGGTTTCCCAGCGTGATGCTGGACAATGCCCAGGCGATGCGCGAAGCCGTGGCGTACCTGCATGGGCTGGGCCACACCCGGATCGCCGCGCTGGGCACCTACGATCCGGTGGTGCACCCGGAAGGCCGCTCGCGCACCTTCCCGCAGGCCATGCGTGAACGCGGCCTGGACGTGCCGCCCGAGTACCAGCGCGTGACCCTGCTCACCGAGGAACGGGCTTATGCCCTGACGCACGAGTTGCTGGCCTTGCCCACGCCCCCCAGCGCCCTGATCGCGCTGACCGGCACTCAAGCCATCGGCGCGTTCCAGGCGATTCAGGAGCGGGGACTCCGGCTGCCCGGCGACCTCTCGCTGCTGACTTTCGACAATTATCCGTGGACCGCGTTGGTGGAGCCGCCCATCACCGTGATTGAGCAGCCGGTAGAACAGATGGCCGAGCTGGCCGTCAGCGCGGTGTTGCGGGCGCTGGAAGAGGGCAGACCGGCACACGAGCCGGCGCAGCACACGGTCCTCCCTGGACGACTGATTGTGCGAGGCAGTTGCGCCCCGCCCCGGCAGCACCAACCCGTCTCAGGCCGGTAGATCTGTAAACGCTGTCAATCTCCGCTGTCGACAAGTGAATGCTCCTGCTACTCTGCGGCCATGCTGGACATCGCGCCCGACTGGACAGGCGGCATCGACGCCTTCGTGGATACAGCCAACACCTGGCTGCCCCGTCTGCTGCCGCTGGACCGCGCCGCCCGCCCCAAGGACGAGGTGAATGCCCGGCTGGTGCGCCACTACACCACGGTGGGTCTTCTCTCGCTGCCCACCCGCGAGGGGCGCGAGGCCCGCTACGACCGGCGGCACCTGCTGCAACTGCTGGCGCTGCGCCGCGTGATGGCCGATGGCCTGAGTGGCAAGGCCCTGTACAGCGTGCTCTCGGGGCAGGACGAGGACGGTCTGGCGCGGCTGGCCGTCGAAGGGGCAACGTTGGAGCTGGAGGCGGTGGCCGCCAGCCCGGCATCCAGCGACGCGCTGTCGTACCTTCAGGAGCTGAAGGCCAGGCAGAACGCCAGCTCCAGCGCAACCAGGGAGGAGCTGAGTAAAGAGGCGGCTATGTCAGGGGCGACCAAACTGATCTCACGGCTCTCGCCTTCCCTCGCGATTCAGCCGCTGTCCTCCGCACAAACAGCCTTTTTCAATAGAGAGCCGCTCCAGCTCAATGCTGTGGCACCCGAACCCGTCCCGACACCGCCTGCCGCCGTCCCCCTGTGGCGCGTTACACCCCGTCCGGGCCTGGAACTGACGCTGGACGCGGCGTTCAAGACGCCGAAATCCGAAGCCGAATGGGAACGGCTGCTGACCGATCTGCGCGTGGCACTGGCGACGGTTGACCGGCTATGAAGCCCATGACAGGCGCCTGAGTCAGAGGCTCAGCGGCCAGCGGATACAGCACAGAAATCGGATGCAGAACGAGAACATATTTCCTTGTTGACATATCAGATTGTTGATGTAAACTGCACTCAGCTCCACCACAGATTGTCACTGTTCGCCCCCGCTCAGCCGCGTGATCTGGATACCCAGACCAAGCCGGCCGCCCTCGCCCACGCCGCAAAGGCGTGCGTCTCCAGGAGCCCGCCATGCCGCACTATTACGCCCCCCGCATCGAACTGCTGCCCCTCAAAGCCGGTGTTTCCGCCAGCCAGGACAGCGAGGTCACTGTTCTGGCCCGGATCTTCGCGGCCAGCGCCCCGCCCCCCGAGAGCAGGCGGCCGCCCCTGAACCTGTCTCTGGTCATCGACCGCAGCGGCTCCATGCAGGGGCAACCCATCGAGATGGCCCGCCGCGCCGTTCAGCTGGCCCTCCGGATGATGCAGCCCCAGGACCGCGTGAGCGTCGTCTCGTTTGACGGACACGTGGAGACGGTGGTGGCCCCACAACTTGTGGACGACCCACAGGCGCTGTGCCAGCGGGTAGAGGGGGTGACCAGCCGGGGCAGCACGGCCTTGCACGCCGGCTGGCTGGAAGGCGCGATGCTCACGGCGCAGTTCCACGCTCCGGGCGCGCTGAACCGGGTGCTGCTGCTCAGCGACGGTCAGGCCAACCACGGTGAGACGCGGACAGACGTGATTGCCGGGCATGTGCGCGGCCTGACCGCGCGCGGCGTGGGCACCAGCACGGTGGGCCTGGGCCGCAGCTACGACGAGACGCTGCTTCAGGCGATGGCCGATGCGGGCGACGGCAACTACGAACACATCGAGGACGCCTCGGCGCTGCCCGCCTTCTTCAGCGCCGAGATGCAGGGCCTGACCCGCACCACCGGCCAGACGGTCAGCCTGGGCGTCGAAGCCAATCCGGCCCTGGGCAGCCTGCGCCAGGAGATGCTCAATGACCTGCCCCAGAATGCCCTGGGCCGCTGGATGTTGCCCAATCTGGTGGACGGCCGTCCTCTGGAGGTGGTGTTCACGGTGCAGGTGCCCGCGCAGGCGGTAGGCTCCACGCTGGGCGTCACAAGGGTGCGCCTGGCCTGGACGGACCGCAGCGGCGCAAGGCATCGCCTGCGTGCTCAACTGGACCTGCCTGTCCTGGACCCACTGGCATACCAGGGTCTGGGCGAGGATCAGCGGGTCCGCGTGGCCGCCGAGCGCCTGCGGGCCGCACGGGTGCGCGAGGAAGCGGTGGCGTACGCGGCGGCCGGACAGGTTCACCTGTCACGCGAGGCACTGAGCCGCGAGCGCGGGCGCCTGATGTCCCTGAACGCTCCGGGGCTGGCCTGTGAGGCCGAGTCCCTTGGGCAGCTGGACGCCGACTTCGGCGTGGACGAGCAACTGGCCCGCAAACGGGCGGTCAGCCAGAGCTACAACACCCGGCGCAGCAAGCCCCAGTAGCTTCTTCAGGCCAGTCATCCCTTCAGGCCGCTCAGCCTAGCAGCACACTCAGCCCAGCAACACTGGGCAGGCATGGGCGGCAGGCACTGGAGATGAAGTGAAGACTGGCCCCCTTCAAACGGTTGTCGCGAACGTTCAGGGCTAGAGTGACGCGTGCCCCAGAGGAATGGATGACCCACCCCACACGCCCCTCGCCGGACCTTCAGGACCTGGGCCTGCTGAGCAACCGCCGCAGCGCCGCGCTGGTGACGTCTCTGGGCGAGGTGGTGTGGTACTGCCCCGGACGCTTCGACGCGCCCTCGCTGCTGGCGCGGCTGCTGGACGCCGCACGGGGCGGGTCATGGGCCGTCGACCTGCCGGGAGCCGTTCACGCCGGACGCCGTTATCTGGGGGACGGCGGCCACCTGGAATCGGTCCTGCGGGCAGGAGAGGGCGGCAAAAAGCTGATCATCAGCGACTTCATGCCCTTCGGGGACGATCTGCCGTGTGGCGTGTGCCGCGTGCTCTCGGCGGCCCCACAGGCCTACCGGCTGGTCCTGAAGGCCGCGCCGGATTACGCCCGGCGCACCGTGACCCTGGAGCAGGAGGGGGCCGCGGTGCAGATTGACGGCCAGCACTGGCTGTACGCCTCCCATCCGGCCCGGATTGAGGCGGACGCGGTGGTGGTGGAGGTGCCCGCAGACGAGGCGGCCTGGGCCGTGCTGAGCGACGAACGCCTGGACCACCCCGACTGGGCCACCGTGACGCGCTGGCGTGAGACGTCGCTGCTGAACTGGCAGGCGCTGACCACCCACGCGACGTATCACGGCCCCTATCAGGAGGCGGCCCGCGCCTCGCTGCGGGCGCTGCGGCTGCTGACGGACCACGTGGGCCACGCGACCATCGCCGCGCCCACCACCAGCCTGCCAGAAGTTCTGGGCGGCGAGAAGAACTGGGATTACCGCTACGTGTGGCTGCGCGACGCGGGCATGGTGGTCAGCGCCCTGACGCGGGCCGGGGGCGACGGCAGCGAGGGCCGCGCGTTTCTGGAGTTCATCTGCGCCCACGCGACGCCGCAAAACGGCCTGCCCGCCCCTCCCTTCATGACAGTGGACGGCGGCGAGCCGCCCGAGGAAACGGAACTGGATCTCGCGGGGTACGCGGGCAGTCGGCCGGTTCAGATCGGCAACGGCGCGCGAGGGCAGTTGCAGCTGGACGCCTACGGCAACGTGCTGCTGGCCGCCAAGCTGATCTACGAGCGCTTCGGCACCCGCGAACACTGGGGCGTGATCGAGCGCATGGCCGAGTTCCTGGCGGAGCACTGGCGGGACGACGATTACGGGATCTGGGAGGAACGGCGGAAGAGGCCCTACGTGGCGGGCAAGGTGCTGGCCGCCGTCGCGCTGGATTACATCGCCGAACACAGCGAAGACCCCGCGCAGGCGGCGCGCTGGAAGGCCGCGGCGGCGGACGCGCGGACCTGGGTGGAGCAGCACGCCCTGGACAGCGAGGGCGCGTATACCTATGTGGCCGGCGAGGAGGGGGTAGATGTGACGGCCGCCCTGTACCCGGTATGGGGCTTTTGCGCCCCCGACTCGCCCGAGATGCTCGCGACGATGGCGGCGCTGGAGCGCGACTCCTGCCAGGACCACCTGTACTGGCGGCATCTGGCCGATGACGACACGCAGCGGGAAGGCGCGTTCCTGGCCGGGACCCTGTGGGTGGCCCAGTACTGGGTGATGCGCGACCCGGCGCGGGCACGCGTCATTCTGGACGCGGCGCTGGCCTACGCCAATGACCTGGGCCTGCTGCCCGAGATGGCCGATCCCCGGACCCGCCTGCCGCTGGGCAACGTGCCGCAGACCTTTGTGCACGCCGCATTGGTCGGTGTGGTGGTGGATCTGGCCGAGGCGGAGCGGGCGCGAGACATGGCCTGAACCCCAGTACTGGCGGGACGCCAGAGACACGCTACCCTGGGGCCGTGCGATTTGCCGATCTGCTGCGCCTCTCCGCCCTGGGGCTGCTGCGCCGTCCGGTCAGGACCGTGCTGACCGCCCTGGGCCTGGCGGTAGCGCTGGGCAGCATGCTGCTGTTCCTGTCGCTGGGCGAGGGGTTGCGCGGCGTGTTCAACACCGAACTGGGAACGGTGGGGCCGGACCTTCAGGTGGCGAGGACACGCGCGGGAGAAACGTTGTTGCCGCACATGGACATGAATCCGGCGGTGGTGGGCGAATTGCGGCGACTTTCGGCCTCGCTGGGCATTGAGGCCGTCACCCCGGTGGCCGCCACCATCCGGCAGTCGCTGGACCCGGCGCAGAGCGCGGTGTTCTACGGCCTGCCCGCCGCGAGCGGCATCGGCGCGATGTTCACGGGCGTCACGGCGGCGCGGGGCCGCCTGCTGGAGCCGCGAGACGCTGGACAGAATGTGGCGGTGCTGGGCGCCAGGGCCGCGCAGCACCTGGGCCTGGACCTGGGCGACACGCTGGAACTGACCCGCCGGGGCCGCGCGCGAGTCATTGGCGTCCTCAAGCCTGAAAGCGCGCTGACCGACACCTTCACGTTTCTGCCCATCGAAGCCGTGCAGCGCGCCTTTGGGGTGGAAGACCGGCTCTCCCTGGCGGCGCTGCGACTGAAGAACCCGGCTGATGCGGACCGGGTGGCGGCCGCCCTGACCGGACAGCCGCAGATCGGTGGGCTGGGCCTGGAAATCAGCACCCGCGCCGACGTGGCCGGCAATCTGGGCAGACTGCTGAACAGCGCCGACATTCTGAGCCTGGCCCTGTCGTTTATTGCCCTGATCGTGGGGGGGCTGGCGGTGGTCAACACCGTGTTGATGGGCGTCTACGAACGAACCCGTGAGTTCGGCACGCTGCGGGCCATCGGGGCGCGGCCTGCCTTTGTCCGGCAGCTGGTGCTGAGCGAGACGCTTCTGCTGTCGGTGCTGGGGGGCGTGGTGGGGCTGGGGTTGGCGGGCCTGGGGGGGCGCGGCATCAACGTCTACACCCAGCATCTGGCCGGCTTCGACGGGGCGGCGCTGACCCCACGCCTGATCCTGGTGGGCCTGGGCGTGGCGCTGGGGCTGGGCCTGCTGGCCGGGCTGTGGCCTGCGCGCAGCGCCGGGCGCATCAGTGTCGTGGACGCGCTGAACCGGTTCTAGACCGTGATCCCCCTCTGGACGAAACCCGGCCTCGCGGCGCTGCTGGTCACGCTGGCCGCCTGGGGCCTGGGCCACGTCACCGGCTTCCACGGGCTTTCCTTCGCCCTGGGGGTGCAGGTCCTGCTGATGTGGTGGGCGCTGTACCTGCTGGCGGTGACAAAGCCTGCGCTGCGTGGGGGGTTCTTCACCGTCGAATCCTGGGAAGCGCCGCTTTACCGCAGGCTCGGCGCTTCAGCCTTTGACACGCTGCTCAGACTGGTGGGCTGGGAGCGGCTGCGCCGGGGTGCGCGCGGCTTCAGCGGCACTCGGGCCTCTCTGGCCAGGCTGGACCGCGCCACACGGGAGGCGGAGTACAGCCATCTGCTGCTGGCACTGATCTGCCTGGGTCTCGCGGTGGGCGCGTTCCTTCTGCGGGCCGCCGACGCCGGCGGCTGGCTGCTGCTGACCGCTGTTCCGGTCCACCTCTATCCGGTGATGGTGCAGCGGAGCCTGCGCTGGCGGCTGCAACAACTGGGCGTCAGGGACTGAGGGTGCTCTCCACCGCCCGCCCCGTGCCAGCGAGCTGTTCCACCAGCGTCGCGGCCTCGTCCGGCGCGTCGTGACGGCGCATCTCGGCGCCCAGGTCCTGCGCCCGACGCCGCTGGGGACTGTCGCCCAGCACGGCCAGCACCGCGCGGCGGATGCGCTCCGGCGTGGGCCGGGCCGTGCGCAGGTTGACGCCCACCCCCGCGTGGGCCACGCGGCCCGCCACCTCCACCTTGTCCTCGCTGCCGCCAGCCACCACCACCGGGACGCCGTGCGCCAGCGCCGATTGCACGCCGCCGTAGCCGCCGTTGGTCACGTAGACCGAGACGTGCGGCAGCAGCGCCGCAAAGGGAATGAAGGCCGCCGCGCGGGCATTGGCAGGCAGTTCGTCCAGGCCACCCGCGCCCGCCACGATCACCAGCAGATTCTCGTCTTTCAACGCCTGCACCGTCGGCACGATCAGCTCACGCGGATCGTTGGCGAGGGTGCCCTGGGTGACCAGCACCACCGGACACGGCGACCCCAGCACGTCTGCCCACCACGCGGGCAGCTTCAGCTGGGCGGGCAGCGGCGGCGTGATCGGCCCGATGAAATGCAGCGTCGGTGGCAGGTCGCTCTGGGGGTACTCGAAAGCGGCGACGGTGGGCTGGAGCATCAGGTGCGGCGAGGGCGGCAGGGCGAAAGGCCGGGGCCGCACGCCCATGCGCCCGCAGGCCGCCGCCAGATCGCGCGACGCCCCGCCGAAGACCACTTCCTGCGTCAGCCAGTGCAGCGCGCGGTTTCTGGTCCGGCCCAGAACAGTGGCGGACGGGGCAAGTCCCAACCCGAACGGCGCGGTGTCGCGGCTCTGGATGCCCAGCGGCAAGACGCCCAGCAGCGCACAGGGCGGCCCCCCCACCTCGGCGTGCAGCAGGGCGGCCACCAGCGTCTGATCGGCCAGCACCGCGTCGGCGGGCCACTCGCGCTGGAGCAGGCGCAGGTCATCCATGTTGCCCTCGATGCCGCCCACGAAAATCTGCCGCACGTCGTACTGCAACTGCCGCAAGCCGCGCCGCCGATCACGGCCCGGAAAGGTGGCGCCGAAATCGGCGTCGTCGAAGTCGCGGGCGTGGACGAAGGGCATAAATTCGGCGCCCGCCGCCGTCACGCGCGGCGCGTACTTGCGTCCGGTGTACCAGCGCAGGGCGTGCCCGCGCCGCGCCAGTTCCTGCGCGATGGGCAGCAGCGGCAGCACGTGTCCAGCGATTGGCTGCGAGGCGATCAGGATGCGCGACAGGGCGCACCTCTCCGGGGGCCGGACCACCCCGAATCTCCGCGTAATGTGGCCATTGCCAGTACTCTACAGCCAGCGCATCGTGAACGCCCGGGCCAGCAGCGGCTCGGCCGCGGGGGAGCGCAGCACCCGCCTGATCAACTGTTCCCGCCAGCGTTGCCCCCACACGCCCGCCGGACGGCCTGCCGCCATGTTCAGCTCTGCCTGATGCCCGGCGATGGCCGCAGACCGCAGCCGCGTGCGCTCGAAGTGCCGCCAGTCCACACGGCGGCCTTCCAGCGACTGTTGCAGCAGCGGGGCCAGCGCGGCGGCGTCCAGCCAGCCCAGATTCATGCCCTGCCCCCCGATGGGGCTGACCACGTGCGCGGCGTCCCCGATCAGCACCGTCCGTCCACGCACCATGCAGGCCACGCGGTGGCGGCGGACCTCGAAGGCGCTGAGCATCCGGCATTCGGCGGCAGGGACGTGCAGGCCGGTGCGCCGCTCGATCAGCGTGGTCAGGTCCCGCGCAGAGGGAGCGTCCAAAAGCCGCTTCCCGGTGTGCGCCACCCAGCGTCGGCCCGGTTCAGCTCCGTTCTGGCCCGGCAGCGGGAAGGACTCCACCACGCCTTCCCCGGTCAGCGACACCAGCGCGGCCTGCCCCAGCGGCGTGGTGTCGGGAAAGTCGCCCATCAGGTATTTGTCGGGGTAGAGCTGGCCGGGAAAGGGCTGGCCCAACGCTTCGCGCACGGCGCTGCGCCAGCCGTCCGCACCGATGACGTGGCGGGCGCGCAGTTCCAGCCGCCTGCCGTTGTCGCGGACGGTGACGTGCACGCAGTCGTTCTCCTGCCGAAGCGTCAGCACCTCTGCGCCCGCGCGGAACGAACCGGGGGCCAGCTCTGCCAGCCGACGCCGCAGCACCGCCTCCGTCTCGCGCTGAGGCAGCGAGAGGATAAAAGGAAAGTCCGCCGACGCCGCCCCGAAGCCCAGTTCGCCCAGCGGCGCGGCCTCGCCCGTGACCAGGCCGCGCGTGATGGGCAACCCGGCACTCAACAGCGGCGCCGTCAACCCGACTGCCCTGAACGCCTTCAGCGCGGGCGGATGAATGCCGATGGCGCGGGAATGCTGGCCCGGCCGCTCGCGGCGTTCCAGCACGCGCACCCCCAGGCCACGCTGTGCCAGCAGACAACCCAGAAAGAGCCCCACCGGACCGCCGCCGACGATCAGCACGTCCAGCACCGGTTCAGTCACGGTCTGAAGCCCCATATATCAGCAGGTTGCGGAAGGGAACGAGCGTCCTGACGGTCCAGCCCGGCGGGGCCAGTTTCCGCAGCTCGGCGGTGGTAAAGCTGCGGCGAATGGACCGCAGGCCGTCCTCGCCGATGAACGAACCCCGGAAGAGCGGCGCGACGCCCACCCTGAACCCCAGATAAGCCAGCGGGCTGCGCTGAAGATCGCTGTGGACGACCAGACCCGCAGACAGCGCCTCGCAGTCGCCGAGAAGAGCGCGGAGTTCTGAGCCGGTCAGGTGGTGCAGCAGGTGGTTGGAAGTCACCAGATCAAAGCGTTGTCCCTCCCGCACCAGATCGCCGCTCATGGCCCGCCGGAAATGCAGGCCGGACACGGGCGGTTGAGCCTGCGCGAAAGCGATGGCCCGCGCGTCGGCGTCGATGGCCGTGATTCGCAGCGTGAAGCCGTCACGGGCGGCCCAGCGGGCCAGGGCACGCGGGACGTCGCCCCCGCCGCACCCGATGTCCAGCAGCGTATTGGGGCGCGAGGCCGAGAGGTGAGGCCGCAGATCCTGCCGATAGACCCGGCGCCACCCGGCCACCAATCCGTTGACCGTGCCGAACTGGGCGTAGGTGCGGTTGAGTTCTCCCAGGTCACAGTGGGGATCGTCCATGCGCTCGGCCAGGTGGCTCTCACGCACGGCGAATGCAGCTGGAGAAATCACCGCACCCCAGCCAGTTGAGGCTGGGAAGTCTCCACGACTGTCTGCTCGGTGCCCACCGCGCCGCTCAGCAGGCCCATCTCCACCGTCAGGCCCGGCCCAAAGGCCATCGCACACACCCGCTCCCCTGCCGGCACCGTGTCCAGCAGCTCTTTCAGGATAAACAGGATCGTGGCACTGCTCATGTTGCCGTACTGCCGCAGCACCTCACGCGACGGAACCATCTGCGCGTCGCTCAACCCCAGGCTGCCCTGCACCTTGTCGAGAATGCTGCGCCCACCGGGATGGATGGCCCAGTGTTCCACGCCGGCATGGCGGGCATCGGCCAGCGCGGGTTCGTGGTCCAGCAGCGGCGACAGCGCTCCCTGGATGTGCGACTCGATGATGGACGGCACGTAACTGCTCAGCACCATCTCGTAGCCCTGGTCTCCGATGGTCCAGGCCATCTCCGCCTCCCCCACGCCGGGAGGCGTCAGGGTGGTCTCGAAATGATCCATGGTCAAGGCGCGCTGGCCAGCCGCCGGGGACCGGGCACTGACCAGCGCGGCGGCGCAGCCGTCGGCAAAGACCGAGGCGGCGATGATGGTATCCGGGTCTGCTGCTGCGCGCATGTGCAGGGTGCACAGCTCGGCGCTGACCACCAGCACGGCGGCGTCGGGATCGGCCTGACAGAAGGCTTTGGCCATCTTCAGGGCGGGAAAGGCCGCGTAGCAGCCCATGAAGCCCACGTGGTAGCGGCCCACGTCGCCGCCCAGCCCCAGCGCCCGCACGATGGCGTAGTCCGGTCCCGGCGCAAAAAAGCCCGTGCAGGACACGGTGATGACGTGGGTAATGTCGGCGGCCCCGAAACGGCTGTCGGCCAGGGCTTTGCGGGCGGCGTCGACGTACAGTTTGGTGGCCTCCTGCGCGTAGACGATGTTGCGTTGCCCGGTGGTGGGATTGAGCATGCGCGTGTTGGCCGGATCGTAGAACAGCCCCGCCCCTCCGTCCGTATCTGCAAATTCCTTGACCACGCTGTAGCGCTGGTCAATGCCCGAAGCGTTGAAGGCAGCTCCGGTCAGCCGCTTGGCCAGACGGTCCAGTTCCGGCTGGGCCTTGATCACGTCCCGGATCACCGACTGGGGATAGGCGGTCTCGGGCAGTGCCAGGGCAATGGTGTGAAGGTAGACGGACATGCCGTAGGCTAGGGGCTGAACCTGACCCCAAGTGCGTGAATTGCACAAGAATTGAGCAACCGTGAGGAATGGCTCAGGACATCCGTCCCTCAGCAGAAACCAGCCGCTAGAGTTCTGCATCGGCCGCCAGAAGCCTCAGGTGGCTGCCCACACGCGCTGGTGTGGCGCGGATAACGGTGTCGCGGCAGTTCACCTGACCGCTTTAGCGGCAGGCGCCGCCCTAACCGCCCAGGTAGCTGGCCGTCAGCTCCGGATTCTGGGCCAGTTCACGCGCCGGGCCGCTCAGTTTGACCTCGCCGGTTTCCAGCACGTAGCCGCTGTCGCTGATCGCCAGGCTGGCCCGCGCGTTCTGCTCGACGAGCAGCACCGTCACGCCCTCGGATTGCAGCTGCTTGACGATCCGCAGGATGTCGCGCACGATCAGCGGCGCCAGACCCAGCGAGGGCTCGTCCAGCAGCAGCAAGCGGGGTTTGCCCATCAGGGCGCGGCCAATCGCCAGCATCTGCTGTTCGCCGCCAGACAGGGTACCGGCCAGCTGTTTGCGCCGCTCCAGCAGGCGCGGAAAGCGTTCATACACGTGGTCCAGATCCCCGCGCCACTTCTCCCCACGGCGGCTATACGCCCCCAGCGTCAGGTTGTCGGCCACCGTCATGGAGGCGAACAGGTCGCGCCGCTCGGGCACCAGACTGATGCCGCGCGCCACCCGGGTTTCCAGCGGGACGCCGCGCAACGACTGCCCCTCGTAAAGCAGCTCGCCGCTGCTGGGCAGGATGCCCATCACCGAGTTCATCAGCGTGGTCTTGCCCGCCCCGTTGGCCCCGATCACGCTGACGATCTGCCCGGCCGGCACGTCGAGCGACACCCCGCTCAGCGCCTCCACGCGTCCGTAGCGGGTGTGCAGGTCCCGCACTTCAAGCAGCAGGGGAGGGGAGACCGCCGGCCCTGCGCTCACGCCGCCCCCTCCTCTTCCATGTCCACGCCCAGGTACGCCTCACGCACATCGGCGTTGTCGCGCACCTGCTGCGGCGAACCCTCGGCCAGCTTCTCGCCGTAATTCATGACCACCAGCCGGTCGACCAGGCCCATCACCAGGTCCATATCGTGCTCGACAATCAGAATCGTCACCCCCTCCTCGCGCAGGCGACGCAGCAGCGTCACCAGTTCTGCCTTCTCGCCGTACCGCAGCCCGGCGGCCGGTTCGTCCAGCAGCAGCAGGGTGGGATCAGCCACCAGTGCCCGCGCAATTTCGAGCACCCGCTGCTGCCCCAGCGCCAGGTTGCCGGCCAAGGTGTAGGCCTGGGCACTCAGCCCGACGCGTCCCAGTTGTCGCAGCGCCTCGTGTTGCAAGGCCGCCTCCTCGCCGCGTTCCAAGTGCAGCAGGCTGCGGATGATGCCCGCATGACCGCGCGCGTACCCGCCCATCATGGTGTTTTCCAGCAGGGTCAGTTCGGGCAACAGGTGAACGTGCTGAAAGGTGCGGCTCAGGCCCAGCCGGTGAATCTGCCCCGCGCTGCGGCGGCTGATGTCCTGCCCCATAAAGGTAATCTGCCCGGAGGTGGCCGGGTTGACCCCGGTAATCAGGTTGAACATGGTGCTTTTGCCCGCACCGTTGGGACCGATCAGCCCCAGGATTTCCCCGGCACTCAGGTCAAAAGACACGTCGCCCACCGCCCGCAAGCCGCCGAACTGCTTGACCGCGTGCTGAACGCTCAGTAGCGGCGTGCCGGAGGCGGGCTTCGGGCGCGGGGCGAGTGTTTGCCGTTCCGGCAGGATGCGGATCCCTTCCTGCGGCAGGAGCAGTTCGATCAGCGGCCACAGGCCACGCCGCGCAAATTGCAGCACCAGAATCACCAGCACCCCGAAGACAATGACCTCGAAATTGCCCTGCTGGCCCAGCAAGCCCGGCAACACGTCGCGCAGGACCTCGCGGATCTGGGTGATCAGTCCCGCGCCCAGCACGCCGCCCCACACATGCTGCGAGCCGCCCACCACCGCCATGAACAGGTACTCGATGCCGGCCTGCAGACTGAACGGGGTGGGATTCACGAAACGCTGGCTGTGCGCGTAGAGCCACCCCGCCAGCGCCGCCATCAGGGCCGAGAGGACGAACACCTGCACCCGCAGCCCGAAGGCAGACACCCCAAAGGCCTCGGCCACCAACGACCCGCCGCGCAGGGCCCGCATGGCCCGCCCCGTACGGCTGGAAAGCAGAAACTGCGCGCCCAGGGCCACCAGTCCCAGACAGACCAGCGTGAGGTAGGCGAAGGAGCGCGGGGAGGTCAGCTCCAGTCCGAACACGGAAATGGGCGGAATATCAGTCAGGCCGGTAAAGCCGCCCAGCGCCGGCGTGTTGCCGAACACGTAGAACAGGCTGATGCCCCAGGCGATCGTCGCCAGCGGCAGATAATGGCCTTGCATCCGCAACGTCATCAAACCGAGCAGCCACGCCACCAGCCCCGTCACCAGCAACGAAACGGGCAGCGACAGCCACGGATTCCAGCCCAGCTGGGCGGTCAGCACCGCGGTGGTGTAGGCGCCCACCCCCATGAAGGCCGCCTGTCCGAAACTGGTCAGCCCCAGGATGCCGGTCAGCAGCACCAGTCCAGTCACGACAACGGCGAAGATCAAAATATTGATCAGCAATGTGACCTGAAACAGGGGCAGCAGCAGCGGCAGGGACAGCGCAATCAGCACGGCGGCCACGCTCAGGCCCAGGCGAACGGAGAACTTCGAGGCTGTTTTGGCCGGGGTCATTCCTCATCCTCCGGGATGTGACGGGTGGTCAGCGAGCGCCACAGCAGCACCGGCAGGATCAGCGTGAACACGATCACTTCCTTCCAGGCCGACAGGCTGAAGCTGGCGAAGCTCTCGATCAGGCCCACCAGAATCGCGCCGGCCGCCGCCACGGGGTAGCTGACCAGCCCGCCGATAATCGCGCCCACGAAGCCCTTGAGACCGATCAGGAAGCCGCTGTCGTAGGTCACGGCCACGCTGGGGCCGATCAGCACACCGCCCAGGGCGCCGATCAGGGCCGCCAGCGTGAAGGTCAGCATGCCGGCCGAGGACGGACTGATGCCCACCAGCCGCGCCCCCAGCCGGTTGACGGCGGTGGCCCGCAGCGCCTTGCCCGGCATGGTGCGCTCGAAGAACAGGTACAGGCCCAGCATCAACGCCGCCGAGGCCGCGATCACCAGCAGGCTCTGCCAGCTCAGCGTGATCTGGCCCAGATTCAGGTTGCCCTCGAAGAACGCTGGGGTGCGCGACCCCTCTGGACCGAAAAAGACCAGTGCCAGCCCGGTCAGGACCAGATGCAGCGCCACCGAGGCGATCAGCAGGACCAGCACGGTGGCGTTCTGAAGCGGCTGATACACGACGCGGTAGAGCAGCGGACCCAGCGGCGCCACCAGGGCGAGGGTCAGAACCACCTGGACCCACAGCGGGGCTTTGAGTGGGGCCAGCCAGCCGGTCAGCGCCCAGAGGCCCAGGCCCAGAATGGCCGCGCCCCCCAGCGTGATCAGTGCCCGCCGCGCCTGTCCCGCACGCGTCAGCGAGAAGGCTTCCATGAGCGCGCCGAGGCCGAGCAGGGCCAGGACCAGCCACAGCGTGCCCGGGGTGCGTCCCAGTTGCAGCGCGGCCAGCGTCAGGGTCCCGAACACCACGAATTCTCCCTGTGGGATGAAAATCACGCGGGTTACGGCAAAGACCAGCACCAGTGCCAATGCCAGCAGCGCATAGACCGCTCCGTTGGTCAGCCCATCCGCCGCCAGGATTGGAAAGATGGTGGGATCAAAAATCTGCATTTATCTCCAGATCTTCCCATTCAAGGTCGCCCAACACTCGTTTGGTTGTCATTGCCAGTCACCATACGGAGTTTGAGACAGGTGAACAAGGCGCAAGAAGATTCCGTCTTCTCCTTGCGCTGCTAGGCGGTGACGGGGGGACCAACCTATCCATGGACATCAGAGGCGATTCCGGTCAAAAATCTCCTCTACTCCGGCAGATAAGACGATCTCACCGGGTTGCATGGGCTATGCAAAAAGTATGTATAAACCAGTTGCAGTTGAAATGACACCAGGAGCCCCGTAAAGGCCCCAGCAGAATCCCAGTCGCATGGGGAGGCCCAGTGATCAACGGAGGCGGCTTCACGGCGCTGCAGTGAGCTTATAGCGGGTTCTTGAATGGGGGTGGACCTCGGCGACAGTCAAAAAGACGTGAACGAGACTCTTTTGTAGGGGGCACCCTGACCGAGAGGGGATGGGTCACGACGAAATGCTCCTGATGATGTTTTTTTGATCTTTAAAAGATCTTCTAAAAGATATGATGATCATCATCAGGGGCGGCGAGCGGACCCCGAAAAACACGATGTTTTTCTGTTTTTCCGCCTGAGTAGTCCGGTACTTGTAAGACGCAATCGCCTGAGTAGTCCGGTAGTTTTGCCCCCAATCGCCTGAGTAGTCCGGTATTTGTAAGACGCAATCGCCTGAGTAGTCCGGTAGTCGAAATCGGGAATCGCCTGAGTAGTCCGGTACTTGTAAGACGCAATCGCCTGAGTAGTCCGGTAGTTGGGGACCAAATCGCCTGAGTAGTTCGGTAGTTGAAGGGGGCAGTCTAAAAAAATCAGAAGAATGCATTCAGGACAGAATTTTCGTTCGGTTCTACTTGCCAAATCGCCTGAGTAGTCCGGTAGTTGAAAAGCCAAATCGCCTGAGTAGTCCGGTAGTGGTTTTGGAGCCTCCTGTGCGGGTATTATGCATAAACACAGGCGAGAGGAGATGGCG
This sequence comes from Deinococcus radiopugnans ATCC 19172, assembly GCF_006335125.1. Taxonomy (NCBI): domain Bacteria; kingdom Thermotogati; phylum Deinococcota; class Deinococci; order Deinococcales; family Deinococcaceae; genus Deinococcus; species Deinococcus radiopugnans. The sequence continues at coordinate 232,364 of NZ_VDMO01000001.1, read as the reverse complement.
TTGACCAGCACCAAGCGTTCTCAGAAAACCAGACCGGCCACCCCGAAGGAAATCTCGCGTATCGACGAGGCCAACGTGGGACGGCTGGGCCTGATCAGCATCCAGGAACGCGTGCCAGACAGCTTTACGTCCTGGACCGTCGACTTTCATGTCGAGGGCCGCCCTGCCCGGCTGAGTTGCGACGCGATTCCCAAGTACGGCGGTGTTCCCCATGGCCTCGACGGAGACATCTCCACGGCACTGATTGACCTGTACGTGGAGGACGGCTGCCCGGAAGACGGCACCCTACACACCACCGCCTATCAGATTCTGAAACGCGCGGGTCTGCACGATTCGGGGCGCTACTACCAGAACCTGCGCCAGACGCTGTTTCGTCTGCGCACGTCCACCTACACTGCCTCGGAGGCGTGGCGGGACCACCGACGGGGCAACTGGACCACGGTGACGTTCAACTACCTGGAAGCCCTGGAATTTACCAGTGGCGATGAGGATCTGGGCCTGAGCCGCAGCAGCACCCTCAAGATCCGGCTGGCGACGCCGATCACCAAGTCGATCCGCGCGCAGTACACCAAGCCGCTGGACCTCGAGTTCCTGACCAGCCTGGATCGCCCGCTCACCCGCGCGCTGTATCGCCTGCTGGACGCCCGGCGCTACCCGCCGGAAGACCCCCGAGAGCCCCTCGCCTCCTTTACCGTCAACCTGATTGACTGGGCCGAGGCATGCAAGATCGTGGACCGCCGGAGCAACAAGATTCGCTCGACGCTTCAGGGTGCGCACGAAGAGTTGATCGAGCGTCTGTACCTGAGCGCCGTGGAATACGAGGGCCGGGGCCAGAAGCAGCAGCTCACCTACCGTTTCGCCGATCTGGCGGATCAGGGAGAATCCACGCTGCCGGATAGCCCCCTGATCGCGGAACTCGCCGAATACCGCGTATCGGGGGCGGTGGCCCGGCGATTGATCGAGGAATACGGCGACGCGCACGTGCAGGCGCGCCTGGAGAAGTTTGTGCGGCTGCTTGCCAGCGGCTTCAAGGCGCGCAACCGTTCAGCCTTGCTGGTGGATATCATCCGCGATCAGGACAACAAATATCCGGAGCCGGAAGCGCCCAAAGAGAAGACCACCCGCAAGAAAGGCAGTCCGCCTGCTTCCAACATGCCCACGCTGGTGGAAGCCACCGACGAGCCCCAGCCGCTGGAAGCGCAGGTGGACTCGGCCCTCAAGACCCTGCAATTCCTGCTGCGCGAGCGCCTGAGCGTCAGCGAGTACGCCCTGCTGAGGATGGGCATGATCATCGGCCAGCCGGACCCGCAGGAGGTCACCCGGCTGGCCTCGCGGGCCAAGGTGGAGGGGCGATTGGACGCCTTTACCGCCGAGCTTCTCGAGCACCTGGGACATCTTCAGCTCAACGAGACCACCGGAGCTTGATGGGTCGGCCGCGTGGCCGGATACCGGACAACTCAGGCGATTGGGAACCGAAAGGCCGTCTGCTCGTCACGTGAAGAGCGGGGCTGGAGGGTGGCGTATTCTGCGGAATTTTCCCATTCTCGACGCCTATTCGAGGCGGTCAGACCGGACTGCGTCATCGTTGGCCGCCGGTTTTCCGTCCTTGCCGATAAACCGTTTGGTCAGCCAGCGGTCCAGGCGGGCGAGATTGTCGGCCTGTCGCTCGTAGGCGGCATTGATCGCCCGCAACCGGGTTTGCAGGGCTTGCAGGCGCTCGTCGCTCAGCGGCACGTCCCCGCGTTTCCAGTCACGGCGGCGGTTGCCCGCCAGATCGTGGGTGGCGCGGCGCAAGATGACCATGTCGCGGGCCTCGTCCAGCGGCATCCCCAGCGAGCGCAGATCAATCAGATCGCGCAGCAGGCGCAGCGAATAGGGGCCGTACAGCAGGCGCCCCGACGCCGTGGTCAGGTCGGGAGTAAGCAACTCCAATTCGGCGTAATGCATCACTGTGCGGCGCGTGACCCCGGCCTCCCGCGCCAGTTCGGCAGTGGTGTAGAACGTGGTCTGGGCTGGATCGGGGGTGCTCAAGGGGTGATAACCACCTTGCCGATCACGCGGCGCTCCAGCAGATCGCGCATGGCCTGCGGGCCGTCTTCCAACGAGTAGCGCTGACTGACCAGTGGATTGACGGTGCCGTCCATCACCCAGTCGGCCAGCCGTGTCAGGTTGCGGGCGTTGGCCGCCGGGTCACGCTTGGCGAACTCGCCCCAGAATACGCCTACCAGGGACGCGCCCTTGAGCAGCGGAAGGTTGAGGGGCAGTTTCGGAATTTCGCCGCCCGCGAAACCGATCACCAGATAGCGTCCGCCCCAGCCGATGCTGCGGAAGGCCGGCTCGGCGAACCTGTCGCCCACCGGGTCAAAAATCACGTCCGGCCCTTTGCCGTCGGTCAGCGTCTTGACCCGTTCGCGCAGATCCTCGGTGGCGTAATTGAAACCCTCGTCCGCACCGTGTTCACGGGCCAGTTGCAGTTTCTCGTCGCTGCCCGTGGCCGCGATGACCCGCGCGCCCAGCGCCTTGCCGATCATGACCGCCGCCAGTCCCACGCCGCCTGCCGCGCCCAGCACCAGCAGCGTCTCACCTTCCTTCAGGTGTGCGCGGTCGACTAGGGCGTGCATGGTGGTGCCGTAGGCCAGGGGCAACGTCGCGGCCACCTCGAAATCCATGTCGTCCGGCAGCGGCATGACCGTGCCTGCGTCCGCCTTCAGGTGCGAGGCGAAGGCGCCCAGGCCGGTGAAGGCCACCGCCCGCTGCCCGACTTTCAGGTGTTTGACGCCCTCCCCGACGGCGGAGATGACGCCCGCCGCCTCTGCCCCCGGCACGAACGGCAGCGGCGGCTTGATCTGATACTGGCCCATGACCATCAGGGCGTCGGGGTAGTTCACGCCCGCCGCCTTGACCTCCAGCACCACTTCGTTGGGGCCGGGGGTGGGATCAGGCTGGGTCTGGACAGTCAGGGTTTCGGGCTGGTCAAAGGTCTGGCAGGTCAGGGCGCGCATGGTGGAACCTCCTGGGAAAGGAAAGGGGGCGGCGGGATGGAATGCCCTATATTAACGTCAACGTTCAAAATAGACGCAAACGGACATTCGCCTTCCCACCAAGGAGTACCTGCCATGGCCCCCTTCCTGAGCAAACGAGATCTGCGCTTTCAACTGTTCGAGGTGCTGGACACTGCCGCCCTGCCCCAGCGTCCACGCTTCGCCGATCACAGCCGCGAGGTCTACGAGGACGTGCTGAACCTGGCCTACAACGTGGCCGACAAGTATTTTGCCAGCCACGCCCGCGAGGCCGATCTGAACGAGCCGCACCTCAAAGACGGCCAGGTGCAGCTTCTGCCCGCCGTGGGGGAGGCGATGCGCGCCTTCCGCGAGGCCGGGTTTTTCAGCGCCCACCACGACGAGGAACTGGGTGGCCTGCAACTGCCGTGGGTGATGACCCAGGCGGTGCAGGCGCACTTTCAGGCGGCCAACGTGGGCAGCAGCGGCTACCCTTTCCTGACCATCGGCAACGCCAACCTGCAGCGCGTGTTCGCCTCGCCCAAACAGCAGGAAAAATACATGCGCCCGCTGGTGGAGGGCCGCTGGTTTGGCACCATGGCCCTGTCCGAGCCGCACGCCGGCTCCGGGCTGGCCGACATCACCACCACGGCCACGCCGCGCGAGGACGGCACCTACAGCATCAGCGGCAGCAAGATGTGGATCTCGGGAGGCGAGCACGAACTGAGCGAGAACATCGTGCATCTGGTGTTGGCGCGCATCAAGGGAGGGCCGGCAGGCGTCAAGGGCATCAGCCTCTTCCTGGTGCCGCGTTACCGGATCAACGAGGACGGTACCCCTGGCGAGAGCAACCACGTCGTGCTGGCGGGCCTCAACCACAAGATGGGTTACCGGGGCACCACCAACACGCTGCTGAATTTTGGCGAGGGCGGTGAGTCGATCGGCGAGCTGGTGGGGGAGCCGGGTCAGGGCCTGCGCCAGATGTTCCACATGATGAACGAGGCGCGCATCGGCGTCGGGATGGGCGCGGTGATGCTGGGCTACGCGGGCTATCTGGCGAGTCTGGAGTACGCGCGTGAACGCGCGCAGGGCCGCGCCGCCAGCAACAAAGATCCCCTCAGCCCCGCCATTCCGATCATCGGCCACGCGGACGTCAAGCGCCTGCTGCTGCGGCAGAAAGCCTTCTTGGAAGGCGGACTGGCGCTGGGCCTCTACGCCTCCAGTCTGGTGGATGACCTGCAAACCGGGCCGGAGGAGGGCCGTGCCGACACCTCGCTGCTGCTGGACCTGCTGACGCCCATCGTCAAGTCCTGGCCCAGCAAGTACAGCCAGGAAGCGCTGAGCGACGCGATTCAGGTGATGGGCGGGGCCGGCTACACCCGCGATTACCCCGTTGAGATGTACTACCGCGACAACCGCCTGAACCCCATCCACGAGGGCACCGAGGGCATTCAGGGTAACGATCTGCTGGGCCGCAAGCTGACGCAGGCGGGCGGACGCGGTCTGGAAGTGCTGCTGTCACGCATCGAATCCGATTTGCAAGCCGCTGAAGGGCTGGAGGGACTAGACGAGATTCGCGCCGCGCTGAAAACCGCGCTGGAGCAAAATCAGACGGCTCTGAAAGCCATCCTGGGCCGCGCCGTGGACCTTGGGCCTGATCTGTTTTTAGCCAACGCCAACAGCGCCTTGGAGATGCTGGGCCATACCGTTGTGGGTTGGATGTGGCTGCGACAGGCCGCCGCCGCTGCCCGCGCCTTGCCGAACGCGAAGGGCGATGACGCCAATTTCTATCAGGGCAAATTGCAGGCCGCCCGCTTCTTCGCCGTTTACGAGCTGCCCAGAATCGAGTTTCACGCCAACCTGCTGGCGAGCGCCGACGCCACCACGCACGAGATGCAAGGAGAGTGGTTTTGATGACCCCGCAGATTCCTGAACCCCGCTTTTGCAACATCGGCACGCGCACGCTGGCCTACGACGAGGTGCGCCCCGAACACCCGCAGGGCAACGTCCTGTTGCTGACCGGGCTGGGCAGCAACCGCCTGGGCTGGCGCGGGCAGCTCCCAGTCTTTGGGGAGAAGTACCGCACCTTCGCCATTGATCACCGCGACACGGGGGACAGCGACGCTGTGATTGGTGATGGGGGCGACGCCGACTACTCCACCGCCGATCAGGCCGATGACGCCGCCGCCTTCCTGCGGGCCATGAACGCCGCGCCCGCGCATGTGGTGGGCCTCAGCATGGGCGGCTTTATCGCCCTGAATCTGGCGGTGCGCTGGCCGGAGCTGGTGCAGAGCCTGACGCTGGTCTCCACCTCGGCGGGCGGGGCGAGCCATGTGGGGCCGGACCCGGCGGGCCTGGACGCCCTGCGCCCCGATTTCACCCTGTCGCCCGGCGAACGCGCCCGCCGCACCTACGGCCTGATCATGGCCCCCGGTTTTCTGGATGCCCACCCAGAGGCTGCCGACGCCATTGCCGCCAATGCCAGTTACCGCCCGCTGACGCCGGAGCGTTACGCCCGCCAGTTCCGTTCCACGCGCACCCATGACGTGACCGCCGACTTAGAAAAGCTGCTGGTGCCGACGCTGGTGGTTCACGGCGACGCCGATCCGCTGGTGCGCTACGAGAACGGACAGCATCTGGCCGCCCATATACCCGGCGCAGAGCTGGTGACGTACCCCGGCACCGGGCATATTCCGATTGTGGAGCGGGCAGAGGAGTTTAACCGGGAGGTGCTGGCGTTCATGGCGCGGCACTGATCCTTTGCCCGCCCACGTAGACCTCCAGAACGTTCAGAGCCGTGTCCAGCACCACCAGATCGGCGCGCAGTCCCGGCGCCAGCCTTCCCCGGTCGTCCAGACCAAGGGAGCGGGCGGGCGTCTCGCTGGCCATCCGGCTGGCCCCGTCCAGTGGAATGCCCGCCTTGACAGCATTTCTCAACGCCACGTCCATCGTCAGCAGGCTTCCGGCCAGCGAGCCGTTTTCCAGATGGGCCTGTCCATCCTTGACAATCACGCGCTGACCGCCCAGTTCGCTGACGCCGTCGCCCAGGCCAGCGGCGCGCATGGCGTCGGTGATCAGGGTGACGCGTTCAGGGGCGGCGGCGCAGGCCAGCCGAAAGCTACCAGGGTGAACGTGGATGCTGTCCAGAATCACTTCCAGGTAGGCGTGGGCGTCGGCCATCAGCGCGGCGGGGGGGCCGGGGACGCGGCCCTCGATGCCGCCCATCGCGTTGAACAGATGCGTGGCGCAGGTGGTGGCCCCCGCCGCGTTCAGGACGTCCAGAAAGGCGGTCACGGTCTCGGCGTCGGCCCGGGTGTGCCCCACGCCGATGCGGACGCCGGCCTGCGCCAGTGCCTGTGAGGCCTGCAGCGCTCCTGGCAGTTCCGGTGCGATGGTCACGGCCCGCACCACGTTCAGCGCCAGCACCTCGGCGATCAATTCGGGCAGAGGCTCCAGCGTGTTCGGCGGCTGCGCGCCCAGCCGCCCCGAACTGATGAACGGCCCTTCGAGGTGTGCCCCGACGATGTCCGCGCCGCCCGGTGCGCCGCCTCCGTCTATCACCTGCCGGATGCCGCGCAGCGCCGCCATCACCTTCTCCCAGGGGTTGGTGATGGTGGTGGGCAGCAGCGTGGTGGTGCCGTGCTGGGCGTGAAAGCGGGACAGCGTCCTTACCGCCTCCGGGCCGTCCATCGCGTCCGCACCGCCGCCACCATGAACGTGCGCGTCAACGAAACCGGGAAGAATCAGCCGGTCTGTGGGTGCGCCTGCATCGGGCGTGATGGCCGTGATCTGGCGGTCAAACGCCAACCGCGCGGGGATGAAGGTGCCAGTGGGCAGCAGCACCTGCCCGTTCAGGATCTGGGGATGGGAGGAGGTCATCAGTGGGTCCCAGTGTCGCTTATTTTCGGGGCCGGTGGTGCGCCCTTATCGGCAGCCCGGCCCGCCGTTGATCGGAAATCCGTCTGCCTGCTGGCCTGGAACGGTAAAACCAGGCCCGTCTGACCGGCGGCGCCCTTGCCCAGCCCGGCGTCTCCGGGCCTGGGTCCCTGAGCGCGTGATCGTCCTGGCACCCCCTATCGGGCTGCGGGCAGCGCAGTCCGCAACGGCCTGGGTCACGGGTCGCGGACCAGCTCGGCCGGTCTCGGCACTCCCCTGACCGCGTTTCTGCCCGCAGCCTTCGCGGCGTACAGCGCCCGGTCGGCCAGCGTGAGCACCCCGGTGATGTCCTGCTGGCCGTCCAGCACGGCCACCCCGAAGCTGCCCGTGGTCACCAGGCCGGGCGCCAGGTCTGCCCAGGACGCGTTCTGCAGGGTCTCGCGCAGCCGGGCACAGACCACCTCCGCCTCCTGGGCCGTCACGTCCGAGAGGATCACGATGAATTCCTCGCCGCCCAGCCGGGCCAGCAGGTCCTGTTCGCGCAGTTCGGCGCTCAGCAGGCGGGTCACCCGGGTCAGCACCGCGTCGCCGACCAGATGCCCAAACGTGTCGTTGACGCGTTTGAACAGGTCGAGATCCAGCAGCGCCACCGCGCTGGGGTGGCCCTGCCGGGCGCGGGCGTGCAATTCGGCCAGCACCTGCATGGCCCGCGTGCGGTTGGGGGCACCGGTGAGTGGGTCGCGCAGCGCGGCCTCGGCCAGCGCCTCCGCCCGCACCTCCGCCTCACGCGCCTGCTGCGCGATCTGCCGGACCAGGGCGCGCTGCTGGTGGTAGTCCCGGTACAGGTTTTCCATGCCGCGGGTCACCTCCTGCTGGGTCTCGAAGGCCTCGCGGTAGCGCCCACCACGCGCGTAGATGGCGGCGAGCTGTTCGCGTGAGCGGGTCTCCCACAGTTCCGAGGCGGCCTCGTGGAAGTAGCCGACGGCCTGTCCGGCATCCAGAATCGCGCGTTCGAGATCCCCGCTGCGGGCGTACACCCGGCTGCGGTCCAGCAGTGCGCGGCCGTACAGCAGCGGAAAATCGGCCTCGCCCGTAAGCCGGACGTGATCGTCGGCCAGAGTCTGGGCCACGGTCAGGTCGCCGGTCCACAGCGCGTGGCGGGTCAGCGCGTCGAGCACCGCCGCCGTCTCCAGCAGGCTGCGGTCGTGGCGTTCGCTGAGCATGGCGGCCAGCACCCCCGCGGAGACGGCCAGCTGACCCTCGGCGGCCTGCAGCAGTGCCTTGATGTCAGGGTCAAGCTCCGTTCCCGCCAGCAGAGTTTCTGAGACGGAGACCACGAAATTGATGTGGAACGTTTCCCACAGCCCACGGGCATCCGGTTCCCGCAGCGCCTGCATGGACGCGGAGTTCAGCAGCTCCAGCAGGTGCTGGGCAGCCTGCAGGTAATTGCGCCGTTCCAGCTCGAAGTGAGACGCATTGACGGCCACCAGTGCCACGCCCCGGGCGTCGCCGATCTCCTCGGCCAGAATGAGGGCCGCCATGAATTCACGCTGCGCGCCCGCATCGTCGTAGGATTCCATCATGGCCAGCGCCAGCGTCACGTGGGCCTTGACCTGCACGGTAGCTTCCCCGCTGACCCGCGCCCAGTGCAGGCAGTTCAGCGCATGTTCCATCCCCGCCTTGAGGTCCCTGAGATCGAGCGCGAAATACGCCGCTTCACGGTACGCCAGGGACCGGGTGTCTGCCGCGCTGTCGGGATCGGTGGCCCGGTCCAGGGCGGCGCGCAGTTCGGCACGGATGGCCGACGTGCCCGCGCGGATCTGTGCCAGGTCCCCGGTCTCTGCACCCGTGGACGCCGAGCCGAGCCGAGCCCCCGGCAGTTGCTGGGTGGCCGGGTCGTTATCCGTCATGGGTGTCCCCTTCACGGGCGAACAGCGCCTCGAAACACGCGAGCGCGTGCGGATCGAACTGGCTGCCGGCGCCCCGCCGCAACTCCGCCATCGCCTGCGCGTGGGTCCACGCGGCTTTGTAGGGGCGCTTGTTGACCAGCGCGTCGTACACGTCGACCACGCTGAAGATCCGGGCCAGCAGGGGAATCGCCGTGCCGGCCAGGCCGTCCGGGTAGCCGGCTCCGTCCCAGCGCTCGTGATGAGAGCGCACGACGGCGCGCACCTCGCGCGGCACGAAGATCTCGTCGCGCAGAATGTGATCCCCGATGATCACGTGCTTTTGCATCAGGGCACGTTCGCCGGGGGTCAGCGGACCCGGTTTGCGCAGAATGTCGTCCCCCAGGGTCACCTTGCCAATGTCGTGCAGATACGCTCCCCAGCGCAGGTGCTGCAGCGCCTCGTCTTCCAGTCCCAGCGCCTGCCCAAGGCGCAGCGCCAGCGCCGTGACGCGGTCGGTATGCCCGAAAGTCTCGCCGTCCCGTCCCTCCAGCACGCGGCCCACCGCCCGCAGCGCGGCCTCGCGCATCTGACGCATCTGGGTGTAGGTGCCCACCCGCTCCTGCGCCCGGTCCACCCGCGCCGCCACCATATCCAGCAGGGTGACCAGTTCCGGTGGAATCGTGCGCGGCGTGTCCAGCTTCACCAGACCGATGATCCCGGTCATGCGCTCGCCACTGCGCAGCGGCGCGGCCAGGATTGAACGGGCGCGCATCAGTTCGGGCGGTGAATCCGGTTGGGCGCGGTAGTCGGAGACCGCGGCGCTGCGGTTGGTGGCCATGATTTCCGCAATCAAGCCGCGCGGCGCGTCGACGCTCATCAGGGCTGCGGCAATCGCATTGGCCGTGGCCTCATCGCCCTGAATCATGCTCAGGTGGACCAGGCCGCGCTCGTCGACGTCCATCACCGCCCCGATGTCGAATTCGCTCAGGGTCAGCAGCATCCCCAACGCCTCGCGGGCGATGTCGTCCGGGTGGGTCAGGGTCTCCAGCTGGGCCGACAGGTGCGCGAGCTGCTGATACTGCCGGGCGCTGCGCTGCGCGTCCTCCAGCGCCTTCCAGCGGGTGTAAGCCACGCCCGCCGCCTGTCCCAGCACCAGCAGCAGCTGCGCGTCGGGCGTGCCCAGAATCTCGTCGCTGTCCGTGGTGTCGGCGGCCAGCACCCCCAGCACCTGGCCGTCGGGGGCCAGCAGCGGCACCCCCAGGTACATGCCCGAGCGGGGGCGGCCCGCGACGAAGTGCGCGTCGCGGGTGTTCAGGGCCTCTTCGACCAGATACGGCGCCGCAGTTGAGATAACGTGCCAGCCCAGACCCTGGCCCCTGGGCAGACGTCGCCCCACCGCCGCGGAGGCCCGCTGCCCTGCGGCGGCCACGACTTCCAGTTCGCCGGACTCCGCGCAGTGCAGCGAGATCGTCACGGTGGTAGCCCTGGTCCTGTGCAGGGCCAGGGTGACGCAGCGTTCAAAGGCGTCGTCAGCCGACTGGGCCAGCAGCACCACGGTCTGGAGATCCAGTTCGGGTTTCTGATCTGCCTGGGCAGGAATATGGTACTCAAAAGTCATCTTCAAGAAACCCACGGCCTGGACGCGGTACACGGGACAACAGTTCTTCCAGGTGAACGGAATATACCGCCTATCAACTGTCCGAAACCTCACACAGCCCCTGTTCAGGGGTCAGGGTGCCTCAGGATTCAGCTGACGTCAGCCCCTCGCGGACCAGCGGGGCCACCTGCGTGCCCAGCCGCTCAATGCCGCGCAGCATGTCCTGGTGGGGCAGCAGCACGTTGGTCATCTGGAAGGTCAGGCGCGACAGGCCGCCCAGCACCCGGTTCACGTACGCCACTTTCTGGGCCACGGTCTGCGCGTCGCCGATCAGGTACGCACCGGTGGGCCCACACGCCGCGTCGAAGCTCTCGCGCGTGGGAGGCCGCCAGCCGCGTTCCTGTCCCAGCGCCGCGAACAGCCGCTGATGACCGGGCCAGAAGGCGTCTCTGGCCTCCCCTGTGGTCTCGCCCACGAAGCCGAAGGCGTGGACGCCCACCTGAAGCTGTTCGGGGGCGAAGCCGGCCTGCTGCCCGGCGCGGCGGTACAACTCGATCAGGGGCCGGAACTGCCGGAAGTCGCCCCCGATAATCGCCACCATCAGCGGCAGTCCCAGCGTGCCCGCGCGCACGAACGAGGCGGGGGTGCCGCCCGCGCCCAGCCAGATGGGCAGCTGGTCCTGCACGGGCCGGGGGTAGATGCCCTGCCCGGTCAATGCGGGGCGGTGCTGCCCGGACCAGTGGACGTGCGTCTCGTCCCTGATCCGCAGCAGCAGGTCCAGCTTCTCGGCGAACAGCGCGTCGTAGTCCTCCAGGGCCAGCCCGAACAGCGGGTAGGCTTCCACGAACGAGCCCCGGCCCACCACCAGTTCCGCCCGCCCGCGCGACAGCAGGTCCAGCGTGGCGAACTGCTGGAACACCCGCACCGGATCGCTGGCGCTCAGCACGGTGACGGCGCTGGTCAGGCGAATGCGCTGCGTCCGGGCCGCCGCCGCCGCCAGGATCAGGGCCGGCGCGGAATCCAGGTATTCGGGGCGGTGGTGCTCGCCGATGCCGAACACGTCGATGCCGGCGCGGTCCGCCGTCTCGATCTCCTCGATCAGGTTGTTCAGGCGGTCCGTGGCGGCCAGGGTCTGGCCGGTGCGGGGGTCCGAGACCACGGCGGCAAAGCTGTCGATTCCGATTTGCATGGGGGGCGCTCCTGTGGGAAAGAGTAGGGGAACTGCCGACGGTGGGACCGCCGGTCTGAATCGTCCAAGCATACTGTGTTTTTCAAAGTGATGTGTGTTATTCCGGGCTTGTCAGACGTGGCCTCGGGGCCGCCGTGCTGTAATTCCCCATGCCCACTGCGCCTGTCCTGCTGGCCCTCGATATCGGCGGTACCTCCATGCGCGCCGCGCTGATGGAGGGCGCTCAGCTGATCCACCGCGCCGAGAGGCGCACGCCCAAGCCCAGCACGCCCGGAGCCGTGATCGACGCCGCCCTGGCCCTGGCCGCGCCGCTGGCCGCGTCCGCCGCCGCCGTGGGCGTCGCCTGCGCCGGGGCGGTGGCCGCCGGGCGCGTGACCGCCACCGCCACCCACACCTTCCCCGGCTGGACGGACGTGCCCCTGGCCGAGCGGATCGGGTCAGGGCTGGGGCTGCCCTGCGCGGCGCTCAACGACGCCCGCGCCGCTGCGTGGGGGGAATTCGCGGCGGGCGCGGGCCGGGGAACCCGCGAATTCATGTTCATCACCGTCAGCACCGGGGTGGGGGCCGGACTGGTGCTGGGCGGCCGACTGCATCTGGCAGGCAACGGGCTGGACGCCGAACTGGGCTTCGTCAGCGTGCCCGCCGGGTGGACACAGGGGAGGGAGGTGGCGCCGCTGGGTGAGCTGGGACCGCTGGAATTCGAGACCAGTGGTACGGCGCTGGGCGTTCAGGCGCGGAAACTGGGCTTCGAGGATGCCCGCGCCCTGGCCGACGCCGCCGAGGCCGGGCATGCGCAGGCCGACGCGACGTACCGCCGCTCCGCCGCCCTGATCGCCTGGAAGATCGCGGACGTGGCCGCGCTGCTGGGGGTGACCCGCGTGGCGCTGGGCGGCAGCGTGGGCCTGCGGGCCGGGTATCTGGCGCGGGTGCGCGAAAGCCTGGGCGGGTTCCCCCCGCGCTACCAGCCGGAAGTGGTGCACGCCGAACTGGGCGCGGACGCCGGGCTGATCGGCGCGGGCCTGTGGGCGGGACGTGCGGAGCGGGCTTAGAGCAGTTGTCAAAAGAGCTGTTTCCTTTTGATCGAACGGACTGGCACAGCTCGCAGAGAGGGAGTGAATTTTAACGAGGAGTTGGGACTGATTCAGCTCCGAAGGAGAGAATGGAGGCATCAGAAGTCTTCGTTTCTGATGCCGTAATTCGGACAACTGCTCCAGGCCACCGCCTATACTTCAGTCCATGTCAGCCGCTGGCCTGCACCGCTGGAACCGCGCTGGGGCGAACGCCATTGCCCACGCGCTGCGGGCGTGGTGGTGTGCCAGGCTGGGCCGTCCGCTGCGAGATGAGGGGGGCGGCCTGTCCATTTCCCGGATTCCGGGGCCAGTTCTCCAGCTTTTTTGTGAGGTTTTACCATGACCGTATTTGACCGCCTGTTCGCCGATTCCACCCTGAGCCAGTTGCAGGAGAAAGACGTCCGCGATCCGCTGGCCCACAAACGCGCCGAGTTCAAGCTGCCGGAGGGCGTGGTCTACCTGGACGGCAACAGCCTGGGCGCGTTGCCGCTGACGGTGCCCGCCCGCCTGGCCCGCGTGGCCGAGCAGGAATGGGGCGGCCAGCTGATCCGCTCGTGGACGGCCAACGACAGCGCCTCAGTGGGTGCAGAGGCCGCACAGGACTGGATGAACCTGCCGGACCGCGTGGCCGCCAAGATCGCCCCGCTGATCGGCGCGCATCCGCACGAGGTGGCGGTGGGCGACAGCACCAGCGTCAACATCTTCAAGCTGCTGGCCGCCGCGCTGCACATGGCCCCCCCGGAGCGCCGCGTGATCCTCACCGAGGCCGACAACTTTCCCACGGACCTGTACATGGCGCAGGGGCTAAACGCGCTGCTGGGCGGCCGCTACGAGCTGCGAACCGTGCCGAGTGCAGACCTTGAGGCGCAGCTGACCGATGACGTGGCCCTGACCCTGCTGACCGAGGTGGACTACCGCACCGGGCGCCGGCTGGATCTGGCGGGGCTGACCGCCAGGGCGCACGAACGGGGCATCCTGACGGTCTGGGACCTGGCGCACTCCGCCGGGGCGTTTCCGGTGGACCTGAACGCGGCGGGCGCGGACTTCGCCGTGGGCTGCGGCTACAAGTTCCTCAACGGCGGTCCAGGCGCTCCCAGTTTCCTGTTCGTCGCCGAGCGGCATCAGGACTCGGCCCAGGCCTTTCTGAGCGGCTGGATGGGCCACGCCGATCCCTTCGAGATGGCCCGCGAATTCACCCCCGCTCCCGGCGCGCGGCGCTACGTGGTGGGCACCCCCACCGTTCTCAGCCTGAGCGCGCTGGACGCTGCATTAGAGGTGTTCGCGGACGTGGATATGAAGCAGTTGCGGGCCAAGTCGCTGTCGCTGACCGATACCTTTATCGAACTGATGACGCCGCTGGCCGCGCAGCACCCGCTGACGCTGGTGACCCCCCGCAGCCATGACGAACGAGGCAGTCAGGTCTCCTACCGGCACCCGCAGGCGCGCGAGGTGATGCGGCAGCTGATCGAACGCGGCATTCTGGGCGATTTCCGCACGCCGGACATCCTGCGCTTCGGCTTCACGCCGCTGTACCACTCGCACGCGGACGTGTGGCGGGCCGTGCAGGGCATCCAGAACGTGCTGGAAGAGGGTGCGGGGGCGTGACCGGCGGGGATCAGAACGCCGCCGAACGCGCCTATACCGACTTCTCCCAGAGCCTCAGTTACGGCGATTACCTGCGGCTCGACACCCTGAAGGCCGCGCACCAGCCCATCACCGGGGCACATGACGAACACCTGTTCATCACCGTCCACCACGTCTCGGAAGTGTGGCTGGAGCTGATCGTGCGCGAGCTGCGGGCCGCCATGACGCTGCTGGAAGGCGGCATCACCGACGCGCCGCTGAAAATGCTGACCCGCGTGGTCCGCGCCCAGGAACAGCTGACCAACGCCTGGGAAGTGCTGAAGACCATGACCCCCGCCGACTACCTGCAGTTCCGCCACGCCTTCGGGCAGGCGTCCGGGTTCCAGTCAGCCAGCTACCGCACGGTGGAGTTCCTGCTGGGCAACCGCCGCGCCGTGCTGCTGCGCCCGCACGAACACCGCCCGGACCTGCACGGGCCGCTGGAGGCCGTCTTGCACGCCCCCAGCGTCTACGATCTGGCCCTGCGGCTGCTGGCCGAACGCGGACTGCCTGTGCCGGACGAGGTGCTTGGCCGGGACCTGACCCAGCCCCCGGTGCTGAACGAGACCGTGCTGGAATCCTGGCTGACCGTCTACCGCGATCCCGAGACGTACTGGGACCTGTACGAACTGGCCGAGAAACTGCTGGACGTGGAGGACAACTTCCGGCGCTGGCGTTTCAACCACCTGACCACCGTGGAGCGCACCATCGGTTTCAAGCCCGGTTCCGGCGGCACCAGCGGCGCGGGCTACCTGCGCGGCGTGCTGAGCGTGGTGCTGTTCCCCGAACTGTGGGAGGTCAGGACGCGGCTGTAAGGCCTGACCGCGCGTCCCTCACCTCGGCTGCCAGTACCCCTCTCCGACGCAGTCCCGGCACAGCACCGCCCCGTCCCGGCGCACCTCGCGCTCGTTGATGATCTCCTCGCCGCAGCCGCCGCAGATCGCGCGTTTGCCGTTGACGCTGATTACGGCGGCCAGATCCAGGGTCAGGCGCACGGGCGTGACCGTGAACAGGGCCTCGTCGCTCCAGGTCTGGTACGCGTCCATGTAGGCGTCCCAGCGTTTCTGGCCGTCGGCGCGGCCCGCGCGCACCCGCGCCCGCAAGTCGGTGCGGGGCGCGATGCGCACGGCCTGCCCACTCCGCACCTCCACGAACGTTGCGGCCACCTTGCCGTGATCCAGCAGGCGCAGCGTGCGGCGACCCAGCCAGCAGCCCGTCGCCACCGAGAGGCCGTCGGCGAAGCAGCCGTCGGTCTCGGCCAGCACCATCAGCTTCTTGTCGGTGCGCGGCACGGCCATGTCCAGCGCCCGCCCGGCCAGCAGGCCCATGCGGGCGCCCAGCACCTGGCGCGGACACAGGTGGCGGTGCAGCGCGGCGCTCAGGGCCAGCAGCTCGTCCAGCCGGGGCGCGGGCGCCAGCACGGCGGTCACGGGTGCGCCTCGATGCGGTCTTGCAGGTGCGGTGCGGCGCGGTTCATCATCCGCATGATACTCAGGTGCATCCACGCCAGGGCCACCAGCGTGATCAGCAGCACGACGATAAAGGTGCTCTGCGGAAAACCGGTGGCCGACTTGGCGTAGGCGAACAGCGGCGTGAGAAAGAAACCGCCCAGCCCGCCCAGCATGCCCACCAGCCCGCCCACCGCGCCCACGTCGCGCGGGAAGTATTCAGGGATGTGCTTGTACACCGACGCCTTGCCGATGCCCATCGCCACGCCCACCAGAAAGAGCAGCGCGGTGAAGGGCCACACGCCCAGCGTGTAGTGCATTACGTCGCGGGTCACCGTGGTGCCGTTCGGCCCCGGCAGGTACAGCACGATGTGGCCGCTGGGCATGCTCATCACCAGCAGGGCCACGGCCATCAGCCCGAAAGCCCCGTAGGTGGCGGCCCGCGCCCCGTAACGGTCGGACAGGTAGCCGCCCAGCGGACGCAGCAGGCTGGCCGGAAAGATGAACAGGGCGGTCAGCAGCGCCGCCTCGTACAGCGGCAGACCAAACACGTCCACGTAATACTTGGGCATCCACGCCGACAGCGCCACATAGGCCCCGAAGAACACCACGTAGTACAGCCCGAAGCGCCACACCCGCGTGTTGCGCAGCGGCGCGAGCATCTCCCTGAGCGGACGGCCCTGCCCCGGCGTCCGGTCTTGCCGGGGCGCGAAGATCAGCACGGCCAGCCCCATCACCACCAACAGCACGCCGTACAGGAAGGGAATGGCCCGCCAGCCGCCGGGGATGACGCCGCCCAGCAGGCCCGCCGCCGGCACCGCCACGATCATGGCCGGGCCGATAAACTTGGTCACGCTGGCCCCCACGTTCCCGGCCCCGAACACGCCCAGCGCCGCGCCCTGCCGCGCACGCGGGAACCACACGCTGTTCCACGCCACGCCCACCGAGAAGCTGTTTCCGGCGAAGCCCACCAGGAAAGCCAGCGCCAGCAGCGCCGGGTAGCTCTGTGCGAAGGCGATCAGAAAGGCGGGAATGGCGGTCAGCAGCAGCATCGCGCCCATGACGCGGCGTCCGCCCAGGCGGTCGGTGACGATGCCCGCCGGCAGCCGCCACAGCGAGCCGTTCAGCACCGCCACCGCCGAGAGCCACGACAGCTGCACATCGCTCAGACCAAATTCCTGGCGGATGGGCAGGCCCAGGATGCCGAACATCAGCCACACGGCGAACATCAGGGTAAAGGCCACCGTGGACAGCGTCAGCACGCGGCGGGAGGCGCTGGCCTCGGCGGTGGTGGGGGCGGGCGGGATGAGTTCAGGAGGAACAGGGGTGGGGGTGGTCATATCGGGGCAAACCTCCGTCGTCCCACTGCTCCTCTGGGAAGCTGCGGGAGGGTTGCCCGCATGCTCGCCCCCCCACTTACAAACGGATAACAAAACGGTCATCGGCGTTGTTGGAGGACGTGGCAGCGGCAGGGTGGCCGCGTCCTGGCCCTCCTTCGATTGAGCGGTGTGTGGTTCGGCTGTCTGGGACGGCGAATTTTGGAACCCTGCGGCGGTGTTCCCTGTCCAGAGGAACGCGGGCGGCACGGCAGGCTGGACAGCGGGCCACGTCCGTCCGGACTCCGTCTTGTTAGCCGCTTGTAAGTGGCGCACACGACACTCCGCGCATGGCAGACCTTTCCGCAGAGCGAGAACCGCAAAGCCGTCGGCCCCAGTACGTCATGACGCTGTGGCGCACCACTGGGGGCGTGTGGCAGGGCCGCCTCAAATCATTGCAAGACGGGGCCGAGCAGATCGTGGAGGACTTGCGGGATCTGCCGGGCGTCCTGATGGCGATGCCTGACCCCAAGGAGAACCATGCTTAACCCGAATGTACCGGCGCTGCCGCCCCGGCGCGACACCGAACCCGTGCTGGTGCCGGTGATGGACGTGACCCTGGATCGCCGGGGCCTGCTGTACGGGCTGGCCTTTGCCACCCTGCTGACTGTGGCGGTGTACTTCGGCTCGCAGCGCTTCCACGGCTTCGACGGCGCGCTGGCCGGGTACTGCTTCGCCACCGTGTTCGCGCTGTTCGGGGTGGTGTACCGCTACGTGGTGTGGCTGCAGCGCCCGCCCACCCGCATGTACTGGAAACGCGGCTGGCAGCTGTTCTGGCAGCCGGGCCACCGCCTGCAGAACCTGGGCCTGTTCTTGCGGGCCGGCTGGGAAAAGCTGATCGAGCAGCGCTTTATCCGCAAACGTTCCCGCAAACGCTGGCTGGCGCATCAGCTGATCTTCTGGGGCTGCATCATCGCCATTGCCATCACCTTTCCGCTCACCTTCGGCTGGCTGCGTTTCGAGAGCGACTTTGCCAAACCCAGCGACTACATGATCGTGCTGATGGGGCAACGGCTGGACTTCTTCACCTTCCCGGCCCGCAGCGCGCTGGGCTGGCTGATCATGCACGGCCTGAACGTGGCCGCCGTGCTGTGCCTGGGCGGCATCGCGCTGGTGCTGGGGCGGCGCATCAGGGACGAGGCCGAACTGGCCACGCAGCGGTTCGACAACGACATCATGCCGCTGGTGCTGCTGTTCGCGGTGAGCGTGACCGGCATGATGCTGACCGCCTCCAACATGTTCCTGGAGGGCAAGTTCTACTACTGGATCACCACCACCCACGCCGTCACCGTGTACCTGTGGCTGCTGTACCTGCCCTTCGGCAAGTTCTTCCACATCTTCCAGCGCATCGCCAACGTCGGCGTGTGGTTCTACAAGGCCGCCGGGGCCAATGGCCCGCAGGCCAGATGCGCCCGCTGCGACGCCGAGTACATCAGCCAGATGCAGCAAGATGACCTCAAAACCATCCTGCCCGATCTGGGCCTGGACTACACCCATTCGCAGGTGGGCAACTGGCAGAACCTGTGCCCGAGTTGCCGCCGCAAGCTGCTGACCCTGAACCAGTTCCGGGCCACCGGCAAGGAGTTCATGTAATGGCCAACCCGCCCCTGTCCCGCGAGGAATTTCTGGACACCTACGGCCCCACGCTGCACTACTCGCCCCCTGGCGGCTTCCGCAGCGTGGAAGATTACGACGCGCTGGTGGACACCCACTGCTGCTTTTGCGGCCAGCAGTGCGGCATCCGCCTGAAGGTCAAGAACAACGAGGTGGTGGGCTTCGAGCCGCGCTACGAGTTTCCCTTCAACAAGGGCAAACTGTGTCCCAAGGGCATCAAGCGCTACCTGCAAGGCTCTCACCCAGACCG
Organism: Deinococcus radiopugnans ATCC 19172; assembly: GCF_006335125.1. Lineage (NCBI taxonomy): Bacteria > Thermotogati > Deinococcota > Deinococci > Deinococcales > Deinococcaceae > Deinococcus > Deinococcus radiopugnans. The sequence continues at coordinate 213,433 of NZ_VDMO01000001.1, read as the reverse complement.
CCTGCTGCACCCGATGCGCCGCACCGAACACGGCTACCAGCAGATCACCTGGGACGAGGCGCTCTCGGAAACCGTGTCCAAGATTCAGGAGATTCAGGCCAAGTACGGCAAGGACAGCTTCGCCATGCTGTCGGGCGTTTCACTGACCAACGAGAAGAGCTACCTGGTGGGCAAGTTCGCCCGGCTGGCGCTGCAAACGGCCAACCTGGACTACAACGGACGGCTGTGCATGGTCTCGGCCGGGGCGGGCAACAAGAAGGCGTACGGCATTGACCGCGCCTCCAACCACTGGGAGGACATCACCGACGCCAAGGTCATCTTCATCATCGGCACCAACATCGCCGAGTGCTTTCCGATCACCACCGACTACATCTGGCGGGCGCGCGACAAGGGGGCGAAGATCATCTACGCGGATCCGCGCATGGTGCCGATGGCCCGCACCGCCGACCTGTTCCTGCCCCTGCGCATCGGCAGCGACAGCGCCCTGCTGATGTCCATGCTGCACGTCATCATCCGCGACGGTCTGACCGACGAGGCGTTCATCGAGGCGCACACGACCGGTTTTGGCGACGTCCGCGCCGCTGTGGCCGACGCGACCCCCGAATGGGCCGCCGAGATCACCGGAGTGCCCGCCGCCAAGATCGAACAGGCCGCCCGCTGGTACGGCGAGGCCGAGACCGGCATGATCCTGCACGCCCGTGGACTGGAACACCAGGTCAAGGGTGTGGAAAACGTGATGAGCTGCGCCAACCTCGCGCTGGCGACGGGCAAGATCGGCAAGCCGGGCTGCGGCCACTCCACCATCACCGGGCAGGGCAACGGCCAGGGCGGGCGCGAACACGGCCACAAGTGCGATCAACTGCCTGGCAACCGCGACATCACCAACCCCGAACACCGCAAGTACATCGCCGAGGTCTGGGGCTGCTCGGAAGACGAGATTCCCGGCAAGGGCATCACCGCGCAGGAAATCCTCAACGAGATTCACGCGGGCAAGATCAAGGGGTTGCTGAGCATCTGCTTCAACCCGCTGATCTCGCTGCCCGACGCCAATTTCAACCGCGAGGCGCTGAACAAGCTCGAACACTACAGCGTGATCGACTTCTTCCTCTCGGAAACCGCGCAACACGCCGACATCGTGCTGCCGGGCAGCCTGCAGGAGGAGGACGAGGGCACCACCACCAGCGGGGAGGGCCGCGTGATCAAGATCAACGCGCCGGTGACCCCGCCCGGCGAGGCGAGGCGCGACTGGGAAATCCTGCTGGACATCGCGGGCCGCCTGGGCCGGGGCAAGTATTTCCAGTTCAGCGACACCCAGGAGATCTTCAACGAACTGCGGCTGGCCTCGCGCGGCGGCACCGCCGACTACAGCGGGATTACCTGGGAAAAGGTGGTGAACAACCAGGGCGTGTTCTGGCCCTGCCCCCAGACCACTGACGAGGGCTTGGCGACCATGCACGCGGAAAATCTGGATGACCGCCATCCGGGCACGCCCCGCCTGTACGAGGGCGGCAAGTTCTACCACCCCGACGGCAAGGCGCATTTCAACGCGGTCAGCTGGCGGGAGAGCGGCGAAGTCGTGGATGACGAGTACCCGATCTGGTTCACCACGGGCCGGGTGGTCAGCCAGTACCTCAGCGGCACGCAGACCCGGCGCATCGGGCCGCTAGTGGATCAGTTCCCGCATCCCAAGCTGGAACTGCACCCCCGCATGGCGAAGGAACTGAACATCAAGACCGACGACTGGGTGACCATCCAGACGCGGCGCGGCGAGGTCATCATCCAGGCCAATGTGGTCAACACCATCCGCCCCGACACCGTGTTCATGGCCTACCACTGGGGTGGCAAGGAGAGCGCCAACCTGCTGACGCAGCGAGCGTTGGATCCCATCTCCAAGATTCCCGAATTCAAGGTCTCGGCCTGCCGCGTGCGCCTCGCCACTCCGGAGGAACAGGTCCAGGGCGAACACACCAAGTCCCTGAGCGCCCGCACCGAGAAGAACCTGCCCGTGGGCTACAACCTCGCGGAACGCCGCAAGGAGCTGCGCCGATGAGGGAACGGCCCTTCCCTTCCACATCCATCCGAAAAGGCAGCGGCTGGCTGCTCCACGTCAGGGCCGTTCCCCAGGCTCCTACTCGCGTCCGCTCGGAACGGGGCGGTTCCCACCCCGCCCGGAGGCTGACATGAGCGACATGCGTTTTTTCGTTGACCCCATCCGCTGCATCGGCTGTAAGGCGTGCATGCAGGCGTGTTCCGAGTGCGACACCCACAAGGGCAAGAGCATGATCCACCTGGAATACATCGAGCGCGGCGCGTCCACGCAGACGGCCCCGATGGTCTGCATGCACTGCGATCTGCCCACCTGCGCCGCCGTCTGCCCCGCCGACGCCATCAAGCGCACCGAGGACGGCGTGGTGCAGAGCAGTCAGGCCCCGCGCTGCATCGGCTGTTCCAACTGCGTCAACGCCTGCCCCTTCGGCGTGCCGCGCTACTACCCCGAAATTGATCAGATGCTCAAGTGCGACATGTGTTATGACCGCACCTCGGTGGGCAAAAAGCCCATGTGCGCCAGCGTCTGCCCGTCCGAAGCGCTGTTTTACGGCACGCTGGAGGAATTCCAGTCGCGCCGGGGCGGCACGCCGCAGAACAGCTTCCAGTTCGGCGAGCAGACCATTACCACCAAGGTCTTTCTGGTGCTGCCCGACGGCGAGATCGGCCTGGATATGGACGTGATCTCGCACATGGATGCCCGCTTCGAGCCGGACGCCTTTGATCACCTCGACCCCTTCGCGCACCTGGAGCCGCTGCCGATGGAGCAGCCCCAGACCCTGAGAGGCCGCCTATGAGCCGGATTCCGTCTGCTCCGTCCATGAGCCGGGACAGCTCCGGCCCATGGACTCCGCGCCCGGCCCCCTCCTGTCTCCTTCTCGCCAATCGTCGCGGACAGACGCCCATGAGGACGCTGCTCCTCCTGCTCGGATTCCATCATTCCTGCGGAACGATTGCATCGGAGTATCTATGACCGAGCCCAAACACCCCAAGAAGGACATTCTGGAAGACCCGCGTCCCATGGGCGATCCGCGCAAGACGCCGCACTGGAAGACCGACTTCAGCGTGGACTGGGACGCCACCGATTACGTCTCGCGCCGCGAGTTCACCCGCTTTCTGGGCCTGAGCAGCGCGGGGATGGCCGTGGGCACCGTCCTGATCGCCGGGCTAGCAAGTGTCGGCGCGCGGCCCGTCGCGGAAGTCCCGCCGCTTCGCCTGGGCCGGGTGGAGGACTTTTCCCCCGGTTCCTCCACCGCCTTCGAATACCCGGCCAAGGGCCAGTACTCGCTGCTGGTGCGCCACGAGGACGGCACCTTCAGCTCCTACAGTCAGAAGTGTCCGCATCTGGGCTGCGCCGTGTACTACGAGCCGCACGAGAAAGTATTGGAATGCCCCTGCCACGAGGGCTTCTTCAACGCCCGCACGGGCGACGTGATCTCCGGGCCGCCGCAGCGTGGACTGAACCTGGTCAAGCTGGACATCCGTGACGGCGAGGTCTGGGCCGTGGGAGGAGGAGGCCATTGACCGGCTCCTCCCGCCCCCGCTACGCCCAGCGCAGCCTGGTTGTGGGCGTGCTGCTGGCCTTCATTCTGATTTTCTGGAGCATCCAGCTGTTCATCCTGATGCTGGCGCTGGACGCCTATCTGGGCAAGGAATACGGCCTGCTGTGGCCCGCCGCGATCAGCAGCGCCCTGCTGGCGGCGCTGACGCTGTGGCTGGTGCGCCTGATTCCGCGCGAACCTCGCGAGTAAACCAGAGCTTCCCGCTGCTCCATCCCCCTGCCGCCCCACCCATTTGAAGTCGCCCCAGACCTCAAGGAGCCTGTGTGACCACCTCCGAATCTTCCAAAGCCAACCACCAGTCCTCCAGCTACCTGCCCGAGTGGACGCCCAACGATCCCGTCTTCTGGGAGCGGGAGGGCAAGGCCCGCGCGTGGAAAACGCTGTGGGTCACCACCTTCGGCCTCACGCTGGCCTTCGCGGTGTGGTTCATGGTGTCGGCCATCGTCGTGCGCCTGAACGACATCGGCTTTAACCTCAGCAAGGATCAATTGTTCTGGCTGACCGCCATGCCGGGGCTCGCGGCAGGCCTGACCCGGCTGCGCCACATGTTCCTGGTGCCCACCTACGGCTCGCGCACCACGCTGACTGTCTCCACGCTGGGTCTGCTGATTCCGGCGGTGGGGTGGGGGCTGGCGGTACAAAACCCGGAGACGCCGTTCTGGGTGCTGCTTTCGCTGGCCTTCCTGGCCGGGATGGGCGGGGGCAACTTCAGCTCGTTCATGCCCAGCACCAGCCTGTTTTTCCCCAAGAAGATGCAGGGCGCGGCGCTGGGCATCCAGGCGGGCATCGGCAACTTCGGCGTGTCGCTGGTGCAGTTCCTGACGCCGTGGGTGGTGGGCGTCAACCTGTTCTGGTTCCTGGGCAGCCAGTCCGAGCAGTGGGTCTTCGCGGGCAAGACCAGCACCATCTGGCTGCAGAATGCCTCGTGGGTGTACATCCCGTGGCTGATCGCCGCCGCCGCCCTGAGCTGGCTGCTGATCCGCAGCGTGCCGATCAAGGCCAACATGAAAGAGCAACTGGCCATCTTTGGGGACAAGCACACCTGGATCATGACCAGCATCTACATGATGACCTTCGGGGCCTTCAGCGGGCTGGCCGCCGCCTTCCCGCTGCTGATCAAGACGCTGTACGGCGGCTTTGAGAACGCGCCGCTGCCCCTAAAATTCGCCTTCCTGGGGCCGCTGATCGGCTCGGCGGTGCGGGTGCTGTTCGGGTTGATTGCCGACAAGACCGGCGGCGCGATCCTGACCAGCATCAGTGCCGTCGGCATGGGCCTCTCGGCCATTGCGGTGACCTTTTACGTCACGCCCACCGATCTGACCACCTTCCCGCTGTTCGTGGGCACCATGCTCGCCATCTTCTTCTTCAGCGGCATCGGCAACGCGGCCACCTTCCGGCAGATGCCCATCATCTTCAACCCGCCGTACAGCTCAGGCGTGATCGGCTGGACGGCGGCCATCGCCGCGTTCGGGCCGTTCATCGTCAGCATGCTGATCAGCTTCAACCTGGCGGCCAGCGGGAATGTCAAGGGTTTCTTCTACGGGCTGGCGGTGTTCTGCGTGCTGAACCTGGGCCTCAACTGGTACTTCTACGGCCGCCGGGGCGCCGAGAAGCCGAGTTGACGCCGTCCTTGTCATCCTGCCCTCTCCCTGGCGAGAGGGTTTTTTTGGTCTCTGGATGGTCACGGAAGTGGACAGCGTGGTGGAGTCGGGCCACGTTCCACCGAGTTTAGGAGCTGGCTTTCAGGTCTTTTTAAGGAACTGGAACAGTCCTCTGAGATGTAATCGTCCATACTGTCAGGATGCCCACCCAACTCATGCAGACCCTGAGCTGGACTGCTGGGACGCTCAGCAGCGATCCACGGCAATTCTTTCACGTGGTGCGGGTCTTGCTCGACGATCTGCGCCGGGCGACGGGCATGGACGTGGCCGAGCTGTTCCTGGCCGACCCGCAGCAGACCACGCTGTTCCTGAGCGGCTATTCCGGGGGAGATCACGCGGCGTTCTTCGAGCGCACGGTGTTCCGCTTTGGCGAGGGTTTTCCGGGCCGCGCCGCCCAGGAGCGGGCGGTGCTGGCGTGCGCTGGCCTGGAAGACGAGCCGCGCTTCGTGCGTGGGCGGGTCAAGACACTGGGCTATCACGCGTTCGTCAGCGTGCCGCTGGCGCTGCCGCACGCGGTGATCGGCGTGCTGAATCTGGCGGCCCACAGCGCCGAACAACTGGAGGGGGCGCGGCACAGTCTGGAACAGATCGCCCCGCTGCTGGCCGCCAGCCTGTACGCGGTGCTGACGTCGCTGAGCGAGCGCACGCTGGAACGCGTGCAGGCGGGTCACTCGCCGGACGAGCGGGCGCTGGGACTGCTCGAGGAGAACCTGCGGGCCACCTCCGCGCTGCGGGCGGCGTTGCATCCGCGTCAGGGCGAGGTGGTGGAAACCCATCCGGGCCAGATTCGCCCGTGTCCCGGCCCGGAGCGCTGTCCGGCCCTGCGCGGGCTGGTGCAGATCTCGGGCCACGCCGAACTGAACTGCCCGTTGCAGCCTGGTGACGTGCAGACGGTGTGCCTGCCAGTCTGGAGCGGCGGCGAGGTGATCGGCGTGGAGACGGTGCAGTTCTCCAAAGCTCTGACCCCCGGTGTGCTGACCGAGGCCGCCGCGCCGCTGCTGTGGATGACCCGGCTGGCCGCGCACGCCCTGGAACTGGGGACCGGGCGGCCCGAAGCTGCCCCGGGGCCGTGGCTGGAAATCGAAACGCTGGGGGCCTTCCGGGTGCGCCGTGACGGTCAGGTGCTCACGCCCCGCGACTTCAAACGGCGGCAGGCCCACGAACTGCTCAAGTTGCTGGTCACCCGCTGGGGCCGCCCGGTGACGGTGGAGGAACTGTGCGACGCGCTGTGGCCGGGCGAGGCGTACGGGCAGCGGGTGCTGGCCCGGTTGCACGTGACCCTGAACGCGCTGCGGCAGGTGCTGGAACCGCCGGAGGCAGAGGACGCACCCGTGCTGGTGCGCGACGGCGGGGCCTACCGGTTCGCGCCGGGCCTGCCCGTGCGGCTGGATGTGCAGGACTTCGAGCTGCTGGTGCGCCGGGGCGACACGCAGCACGGCGAGGAGGCGGTGACCACCTACGCGCGGGCGCTGGAACTGTACCGGGGCGATTTTCTGGAGGATGATCCCTTTACCGACTGGTACGTGCTGGAACGCGACTATCTGCGCGAACTCGCCCTGCGCGCGCTGTTCCGGACGGCGGACATCCAGCGCGAGGCCGGACAGTGGCAGAGCGCCCAGACGGCCTACACCCGCATCCTGACCATTGATCCCAACCGTTTCGAGGCGTACGCGGCGCTGATTGACCTGCTGACCCGGCGTGGCCGCCTGGAGGATGCCCAGAGCTGCTGGGAACGCTACGTTCGCGCCTACGGGGCCGTTCCACCCGACTGTCCCCGCCCGGCCCTGTTTTCCTGACCGGCCAGGGTCGCCCCGGCAAGCGGAAGCCGGTTCACGCCGCTTTCCCGCCGTTCCCAGAATGGGGGGGAAGGGGGGACGCGGCGTGAGCCGGATGCTTTGTGCCGAGGTGCTCTGGCTGGCGCGGCCTACACGAAGCGTCCGCCGTCCTGAAAGACCTCGCCGTCCAGCAGAATCTGCCCGCCCTGCCGCAGGTCCTTGATCAGATCCCAGTGCAGCGCCGAGACGTTGGTGCCGCCGGTTTCGGGGTAGCCGTTGCCCAGCGCCAGATGCACCGTGCCGCCGATCTTCTCGTCGAACAGGATGTTCTGGCTGGGGGCCTGGATGCCGGCGTTGCTGCCGATGCCCAGCTCGCCCAGCCACCGGGCGCCGTCATCGGTGTCCAGCGCAGCCCGCAGCGCCGCCTCGCCCTGCTCGGCATGGGCGTCCACCACCAGACCGTCCTTGAAGGTCAGCCGCACGTTCCGCACCGCCGCGCCCCCGTAGACCGTGGGCAGATCGAACAGAATCTGGCCATTGGCGCTGGTTTCGATGGGGCCGGTGAAGACCTCGCCCGACGGCATGTTGCGCTTGCCGTCGCTGTTGACCCACGCTCTGCCCGCGATGTTCAGCGTCAGATCGGTGTCCTCGCCCACGATGCGGACCTCGCGGGCGCGCGACAGGCGCTCGATCAACCCTGCCTGCAAGTCACGGATCTCGCCCCACTTCGCCACCGGATCGGGCGTATCCAGAAACATGGCGCCCGACACGAACGCCTCGTACTGGGGCAGGGTCATGTTCGCGGCCTGGGCGCCGTAGGCGGTGGGGAACAGGCTCAGGTTCCAGCGCCGCCCGGCGCGGGCGCGGGCCACCGGGTTCATGGCCTTGCGGTGACGGGCCACCCGCTGCGGATCAAGGCCCTCGGCCGGGGTAGAAGGCGTCAGGATGCGGATGGAGGCGTCGAGGCTCTCCACCTCCGCCAGCAGCAAAGGCTCAGTGGCGTCCAGCAACGAATCGGAGGCTAAACGCTGAAAGTCTTCCAGTTGAGTCGGGTATTCCAGCCGGATCAGCGGGGTTGCGCCGCGCTCCAGCAGCAGGCGGTGCAGTTCCTCCACCAGCGGCAGGGCCAGGGTGGTGGCCTGCACCAGCACCCGCTGGCCGGGCTGGGCGTCCACGCAGTAGTCGGTCAGCAGGCGGGCGTGGGCTTTGGGATCGTAATTGGATGGCTCGTTCATCAGCTGGTCACTCATAGACTGGTCACGGCTCCTCCGTCCACCAGCAGCACGCTGCCGTTGACGTAGATGGCGGCGGGCGAACACAGGAACGCCGCCACCCGCCCGAATTCATGTGGTTGCCCCAGGCGGCCCATCGGAATCTGCGCCTCGGAGGCGGTGCGAATCTCGGCGCGGCTGACGCCGCGTTTCTGCGCCTGGGCGTCGTCGAGCTGATTGATGCGCTCGGTCTCGATTCTTCCGGGGGCCAGTCCGTTGACCTGAATGTGGTCCCCGGCCAGTTCCAGCGACAGGCTCTTGCACAGCCCGTACACGGCAGGCCGGAAGGTGTTGGACAGGGTCAGGTTGTCGATGGGTTTCTTGACGCTGCTGCTCAGCAGGGCCAGGATGCGCCCGCCGCCCGCCTGCCGCATCAAGGGCAGCGCCAGCCGGACGCTGCGAACCACGCTCATCAAGGTCAATTGCACCCCGGTGGCCCACTGTTCCTCGTTCAGCGCGGAAAAGTTGCCCGGAGGCGGCCCACCCGCGTTGCACACCAGAATGTCCAGCGAACCAAAGGCCGCCCCCACCTCGCCAAACAGACGGGTCAGATCGGTCTCGCTGGCGACGTCGGCCTCGAAGGCCAGCACCTCGTGGCCCGTTTCCGTGTGAATGCGCGTTGCCGAGGCCTGAGCGCGGCCCAGATCGCGCGAGCAGATCGCCACCCGCGCGCCCTCCGCCGAGAGGGCCGCCGCCGTCGCGTAGCCCAGGCCTGCGCTGGCCGCCGTCACCAGCGCTGTTTTTCCCTGTAATCCAAGATCCATCAGACGTGCCCGTACTTTTCCAGCACTTCGGGCAGGCCCAGGCCCCGGTTCAGATCCTCGCGGATGGCGACTTCCTTGCGGGTCAATTCCTCGGCCCGTTCCAGCACCGGTTCGGCCAGTTCCTGCGGGACCAGGATCACGCCGTCCACGTCTGCCAGAATCAGGTCACCGGGGCGGACCCTGACACGCTCGGCGGTGGCCCCCGGCAGGTACACCGGCACCTGCCAGGCGTTGACCCCCCAGCGTCCGATGGACTGCACCGGGCTGCGGTACTGCGTGAACACCGGGAAATTCATCTTGCCGATCCACTCGATGTCGCGGATGCCGCCGTCGATCAGCGAGCCCACACAGCCCCGGTGCTGCATCCCCAGGGCGATCAGCTCGCCGAAAAAGCAGACGCCCGACGCGCCGCCACCGCTCCAGACGCTGATTTCGCCGTCCTGCAGACCGGAGACGGCCTTCATCTTTTCGGGATCGCCCGTGCCGGAATACGGCGTCATCTGGCCGCGAATGGTGTAGGCCCAGCCTGCCATCTTGTTCTGCGACTCGTGGATGGGCCAGAAGCTGCTGGCCAGGCCGTAATCAGGGTGGCCCAGCTCGTCCAGCACGTCGGCAACGTTGGCCGTATCGACCTTGAGATAACGTTCGCGCAGTTCGGCCCTGCGCTCTTTGGAAAGGGGTTCGTGTGTTGCAGTCATACGGTTCCTTGTGGGTGCTGGCGGCGCATCTCGTCCGCGATCAGGGTGACCGGGGCGCAGCCGTAAGAGAGAAGCCGATCATGGAAGACCTGCGGCGCGAGGTCAAGCTCGGCGCGCAGTTCCCGGATCACCTGCGTCCCCAGCCAGTACATCAGCCGGGTGGCCGGGTAGATGCTGTTGCGCGTCGTCTCGGCCCAGACGCGGCCCGGCGCGAAGCCCACCTCGTCCCGGTAAAACGCCCGCATCTGCGCCAGCGTCCACTGTCCGGTGTGCAACCGGATGTCGGCCAGGCAGCACGCGGCGTTGCGGAACTCGAACTGCTTGAGCAGCAGTTCTTCCTGCGGCGTGTAGAAACCGGGCGCCTCCAGTAGCAGATCCTCGGCGTAGCAGGCCCAGCCCTCCACCAGCGTGCCTGCGCTCAGAAAGGCGATGCCGCTGGCGCAGTCGGTGCCGCCCAGTTGCGCGAGGCGCGAAGCTGCCCCCCGCGCCCGTGCGTTCTGGGTGTGGTGGCCGACGCTGCCGTGGTGGACGGCGTGGACGGCCTTGATGAACGGAATGTTCTGGCCGCGCAGGTACGCCGCCGTGTCGTCGCCGGGCGGAAAGATCCAGTAGAGGCTGCCGCCCCCAGGGTGCTCGGCGGGTGGCGAGCGGTAGAACAGGAAATACAGCGCTCCAGCGGCTTCCCTGGCCCACTCGGGGAGAAACTCGAAGGCCAGGCCGTACTCGCGGGCGGGCGTCACGAGTCCCCCGGCGGCGTCCAGAGCGCGATTGTGCCAGTCCTGATAGGTGGCCTGCACGTCTTCTAAAGCGGGATGTTGCGCTTCCAGGTCGGCCAGTTGCTCCTGCCAGCTTCTGGCCGGGTCCAGCTCGTGGGCCATTTTCACAAGTTCCGAACCCAGGTGGTCAAACGCAGCCTGCGCCCTCTGCTCAGCCGCCGCCGCTGAAGAGGGCAGGGCGTGGGCCTCGCGCATCAGGAATTCCAGATGGTCGCGCCCGCAGGCCGGATCAGCGTCACCCACCTTTAAGGCCAGGGCGAAGGCCTGAACGGCGGCGGCAGCCTGGGCGGCAGGTTCCCGCCACTCCGCTTGAGCGTCGGGATGCTTGGACAGACCGCGCAGGAGTAAGGCTTCCAGCGCTTCCGCCTCCTTCCGGGCCCGTTCCACCCAGTCGGCGGGCAGGTTCAGCGGCGCCAACGTTCTGGTGCCTGTGGCCAGAAATTCGGGCATGGCCTTCAGCCGTGCCAGGACGGCCTCCGTATTCGTCGGGCGTACGCTCGGCAGCAGCAGGCTGATCAGGCCGAAGGCCGCCTCGCCCGTGTAGAAGGCCGGGTTGTGCTGGCGGGGGCGCTCCCGCGCCTCACGCAGGGTGACGCGCAGTTGTGAGCGCAGCAGCCACATATCCAGCCGCTCTCCCGCCGTCCCAGCTTCACCTGTCCAGGCTTCTACCCTCTGCAAGAGGTTGGCGAGATCATGGCGCTCCTTGTCCAGCGCTTCTGCGCCCACCGGAGGCAAACGGTCATCGTGCCCCGGCAACCCCATGAACGAGGCGTCCACCGGGCGGAACTGGGCGTGCAGGGCAAGGTATTGCTCAACCCACCCCTCAAGCTGGCTCACGGCGCCTCAACCTTCGGCAGGTCCACCCAGCGCCGTTCCCGGAACGACTGCACGATGGCGTTGACCGTCTCCTGGCTCTTGGCCCCGTCGTAGAAGGTGCATTCGCCGGGCAGATCGTCCAGAATCTCGTCCACCCAGAAGCGGATCAGATTGCGGTAGTACAGCTCCGGCCAGGGCGTGTGCAGCGTGGTGCCGGGCGGGTAGGCCGCGCTCGGCAGGTCAATTTTGCGGAACTCCACCGCGTCGGGCGTGGCGAAGTGCAGCGTTTCGGCGATGCCGTTCTCCTCCACCAGCCGGGCCACCGCCGCGCCTTTGCTGCCGTAGATCCGCAACTCCACGCCGGGGTAGTTGCCCACCGCGATGTACGACGTCTGCAGGATGCCCTGCGCCCCGCTGGCGAACTCGGCCAGGGCCACTGCGCCGTCCTCCACCGGAATACGCTGCATGCCCTCGTAACCGCGCACGATGCGTTCGGGGACATAGTTATGCAAACTGCCGATCACGCTCTGGTATTCGCCCGCGCACCAGCGCACCAGATCCAGCAGGTGCGAACCGTAGCCCACGATGGACGAGGGAATCAGCTGCGTCCAGTCGGCGTCCTGCGGCACCTGACGCAGTGGGTAGGTGGGATCGAGGAACTGCGAGTTCTGCTCCAGGCCGTGAACGTGGAAGATCTCGCCCAGCGTGCCGTCGTCCACCCACGTCTTGATCTGGCGGATGGCGGGCGAGTAGCGGAAGGTAAAGCCCAGCTTGGTGCGGACCCCCTTCTCCTGGGCGCGTGCGGCGGCGGCAAAGGCATCCTTCGCGTCGTGCGCCAATGGCTTCTCGGAAATGACGTGCTTGCCCGCATGAATCGCTGCCAGACTCAGCGGCAGGTGCGTGTCGGTGGGCGTGCAGACATCCACCATCTCAACTTCAGGATCGTTGATCAGTTCGCTGGCGTCGGTGTAGATCTTGCGGATGCCGAACTTTCGGGCCAGCGCCTCGGCCCGTTCCGGCACGGTGTCGCAGATGGCCACCAGATCGGCGCGGTCATAGGCGTGGTAGCCCGGCAGGTGCGCCTGCTCGGCCCAGGCGTGCGCGCCGATCACACCGACGCCCAGCTTCTTTTCCCCGCTCATGGCAGCGCCTTGCCGATGGAGGCGACGTACGCTTCCAGCTCGTCGTAATTCTCAAAGCCGAGCTGCCGCTGGCCGCCCTCGATCTCGTAGATCATCTCGCACAGCTTGGCGTTCAGGCGGGCGTCGGCCCCCACCTGCGCGGCGTAGTCCACCAGCTTGCCGTTGCTGGAGCGCACCTCGGAGGGCCGGTTGCGGTAGACGATGTCCCACCAGATGCCGCTGCCCTTTTTCTTGAACTGGTGGGCGTCGGGTTTCTGGTCCTTCTTGAGCAGCCAGACCGCGTGGTTGATGTTGTCGATCAGCTTCTGGGTGTCCTGGGGCGTCTGCGGCTTGTAATTGGCCGGATCGAAGAAATCGAAGGCTTCCACCGTGATGCCGTTGGCCTCGGCGATTTCCAGCGCCTCGCGCACCACCGCGCCGGCCACACGGGCGTACCGTTCCACGCCCAGCGTCTCGCGGATCGGCGCGTTGACCAGGGCGCTGAACACCACCTGGGCGCTGTAGACCTCCTTGGCCCAGATCTGCCCCCAGATGTTGTCTGAGAGCTGCACCTCGGTCAGGGCCGAAAGTTTGTCTGCCAGCTCCAGCAGGCGCGGCGTGCGCTCGCCGGTCATCTCGCCCAGCTGAATGGCCCCCTCGTGGACGAATTCCAGGTAGCCGGGGTCCACCAGCGCGCCGCCGTAATTGGGGATGGAGCCGATCACGCGTTCCAGGCCACCCAGTCCTGCCTCGGTCAGCCGGGCGGCGATGTCGTGTTCGTTGAAGCCGTTCTGGTACGACACCACGAACGTGTCGGGGCCGAACAGCGGCAGCACGCTTTCCAGCGCCTCGATGGTGTGCTGGCTCTTGGTGGCGATCAGCACGGCTTCCAGCGGGCCTTCCAGCTCACCCGGATGCAGGGCGTTCACGTGGAAGTGCAAGTCTCCGCGCACGCCGTCCACCTTCAGGCCGTGCGCCTTGATGGCGTCGATGTGCTCGGCCCAGCGGTCCACCAGCGTCACGTCGTGTCCAGCCTTTGCCATGTAGGCCCCGGCGAGGCCGCCGATGGCTCCTGCGCCCAGAATCGTGATCTTCATGTTGTCTCCTTGCTTTGAGTTGGCGGGTTTCAGTTGCGTGGGTCGAAAGCGTCGCGCAAACCGTCGCCCAGAAAGTTGACGGCCAGGACGGTGATCAGGATCATCAGCCCCGGGAAGACGGCCAGCCACGGCGCGGCGGTCAGCCACTGGCTGGCGTAGTTCAGCAGATTGCCCCAGGTGGGCGTCGGCGGCTGCACGCCCAGCCCCAGGAACGACAGCGCACTTTCGAGCATGATGGTGCCGCCCACCGACAGCGTGGTGGACACGATGATCGGGCCGAGGGCATTGGGCAGGATGTGACGGAACATCACGCGGTTGTCGCCGCCGCCCAGGGCGCGCGACGCTTCGACGAATTCGCGCTCACGCAGGCTCAGGAACTGGCTGCGGACCAGCCGGGCGGTGCCCATCCAGCTCAGGCTGCCCACGATCACGATCAGCAGCGTCACGCTGGGCCGCAAGATGCCCGACAGCAGAATGATCAGCGGCAGCAGAGGAATGCACAGCACCACGTCGGTGATGCGCATCAGCACGGTGTCGGTCCAGCCCCGGTAGTAGCCGGACAACGCGCCCACCAGGGTGCCCAGGAAGGTGGCCAGCAGCGCGCTGAACAGCCCCACCATCAGCGAGATGCGCGCGCCGTACAGCACCCGCGTGAAGGCGTCGCGGCCCAGCTGATCGGTGCCCATCGGGTGTGCGGCGCTGGGCGGTTGCGGCTGGCCGATGATGCTGGCGTCCTGACCGTCGAAGGTATATGGCGCGAGAAGCGGCGCGAAGATGGCCAGCAGGCCCAGCAGAATCAGCACCACCAGGCCCAGCACGGCCAGTTTGTGCTTCAGGAAGCGGGCGATCAGGGTGGGCCAGAAGCCCTCGCGCCGTCTGCGGCTGGCCGGAACGGCCTGGTTGCCAAGCGTGTCAGTCATAGCGAATCCTGGGATCGATCAGGCTGTAGGCCAGGTCAGCCACGAGATTGCTGACCACCAGCGCAAACGAGCCGACCATCAGCAGGGCCATCAGCACCGGGTAGTCGCGGCCATTCATCGACTCGATGAACAGGCGGCCCAGGCCCGGCCACGCGAAGATCGTCTCGGTGATCACCGCGCCCGACAGAATGGCCGCCGAATCCAGCGCCACCACCGTGACCACCGGAATCAGGGCATTCCTGAAGGCGTGGGAATACGTGACCCGCCGGGCCGAGACTCCCTTGGCGCGGGCGGTGCGGATGTAGTCCTGGCTCAGGATTTCCACCATGCTGGAGCGCATGTAGCGGCTCCAGCCGGCCACCGAGGCGAAGGCCAGGATAAACACCGGCAGGATCAGGTGGCGCAGGAGGTCGGGCAGCGAGCCGTCCCCGATGGTCTGCATGCCCGCCGAGGGCAGCACTTTCCACTGCACCGCGAACAGCAGCTGCAGCATCAACGCCAGCCAGAACACCGGCATGCTGATGCCCAGAAAGGACATCAGGGTAATGAAGTAGTCCACCCCGGTGTAGCGGCGGGTGGCGCTCAGGATGCCCAGGGGCAGGGCCACGAGCAGGGCCAGGACAAAGGCGCTGCCGCTCAGCATCAGCGTGGCGGGCACGCGCGACAGCACCTCCTCCATCACCGGCTGTGCGCTGCGAATCGAAAAGCCCCACTCGCCCTGGAAGAAGGCGGTGACCCACCGGAAATACTGCACGGGCAGCGGCTGGTCCAGCCCAAAGGCGCGCTTCATGTTCTCCAGCGCTTCCTGGGTCACCGAGGGGTTGTCGGCGTAGACGTCCAGTGGGCCGCCAGGGGCCAGATGCAGCACGCCAAACAGAATCAGCGAGACGCCCAGCAGCAGCGGGATCATGCCCAGCAGGCGTTTGAAAATGTACGACAGACTCATGCAGCTCCCTTCGCAGTGTGGTGGCGTGGAGATCATGAGCGCAGGCCCCGCAGGCCGAATGGTGAGGGCCGATGCGGGGCCTGCGCCTCTTGCTCTACTTCTTCAGATACCAGCCGCTGGTGTTGATGAAGTTGGTCATGTTGGTGGGATTGGAGACGAAACCGCCGAGTTTATCGGTCACGACGATCATGGACGGGTTGGAGGTCACGGGGATCGTGGGCAGATCCTGCATCAGTACCGTCTGGAAGTCGCGCAGGGCCTTGTTCCGGACTGCCGGATCCAGGCTGCTGTCTGCGGTGGCCAGCAGCGCGTCAACCTTGGGGTTGCTGTAGCCCTGGCCGTTGTTGGGGCCCTTGGTGCCGAAGAAGACGCCGTAGGACGGGTCAGCCGAGGTGATCCAGCCGCCGTAGTACAGGTCATAGCCGCCCTTGTAGCGGGCGTCGCGCAGGGCCACGCCGGCCTTGTTGTCGGGCTTGAGTTCGATACCGATGGCCTTCATCTGGGCGATCATCACCTGCTGGGCGTCCTCGTCGGTGGAGCGGCCCGCCTGCGCCATGATGTTGAAGCTCAGACGCTGACCGTTCTTGGCGCGGATGCCGTCGCTGCCCGGCTTGTACCCGGCGGCGTCCAGCAGCTGCTTGGCCTTGGCCGGATCGTAGGGGTACTTCGGCACGTCCTTGTTGCTGTACGAGAAGACGGGCACCACCACGGTGTCGATGGGAATGGGGTAGCCGCCCAGCGCCTTGGAGATGGTGGACCGGTCCAGGCCGTGAGCGACGGCTTTGCGGACGTTGATGTCGCGCAGCGCGGCGGGACCTTTCAGGTTGAAGTCCAAGTGTTGCCAGGACAGCACCGGGTTCTTGATGACCTTCAGGCCGGCCTGGGCGCTGAGCTGGGGCACCTGGGAGTACGGCACGCTGGTGGCCATCTGGATCTCGCCGGACTTGAGCTGGGTGACCAGCGTGTTGCTGTCGGGAATGATCTTGAAGATCATCTTGTCCAGGTACGGCAGCTGCACGCCCGCCTTGTCCTTGCGCCAGTAGTAGGGGTTGCGGTCCAGCACCACGTACTGCCCCTTGACGTACTGGGTGACCTTGAAGGGGCCGGTGCCCAGCGGCATCTGGTTGTAGTTGTCGGTGTTGAGGTCCTTGCCCTCCAGGGTGTGCTTGGGCAGAATGCCGAAGGTGAACAGCGTGCTCTTGAAGTCGGGCGCCACGCGCTTGTAGTTGACCACCACGGTCAGGTCGTTGGGCGTGCTGATGGAGGAGATGTCCTCGGTCCCGTCCTTGGACTCGGCGATGAATTTGGGATTCTTGACGGCCTCCCAGGTGAACTTCACGTCGGCCGAGGTGAACGGCTTGCCGTCGGACCACTTGACGCCGGGCCGGAGCTGGTACGTGACCACCATGCTCTTGTTGTCGGCGGCCACCTTGATGCCGCCGTTCTGCACCGTGGGCACGCGCGTCGCCAGCACCGGCACGTATTCCGCCTTCTCGTTGGGGGCCACCAGACCCTCGGCCACAGTGGCCTGCACGTCGCCCAGAAAACCTGTGGAATAGACGTTGAGCGTGTCGATGTCGTAGCTGAGTCCGACGGTCAGGGTGCCGCCGCGCTGCTGCGCCAATCCCATTCCGCCCAGCAGGATCGCCGCGCTGAGTCCGAGGACCAAGCGCTTCTGCATGGTGGAATTCACTGTCTGAATCTGAGTACCCATATTTCTAACCTCCGATGAGTGAGAAAAGTGCGGCCAGACCGATCAAAACCAGAATATGAGTTAAGGTTTGCACAGTAGTGTATGCATACTTATGCGGTGAAGTCAAGCCCGAATTGCATCCCAGAAAACCTCTTATATTCCGGGATATGGAATGAAGGCTTGACTTTAAGTTCCACTTGACGGAATGATGGGCGGCATTCAGGAGGAACAACATGGAGAACCAGAACGCAGCCCCAAACGACGCTTCGCTGGGCCGCCAGCTCACGGCCCTGACCATCGGGATGGACCACCTCGAACGCCAGCTCTCACGCGGGCACGGCGTACTCGACAGCGAGGGGCTGGTGCCGATCTATCTGGGCGACGAGCTGGTGCCGCCGCTGGCCCTGAGCGACTGGGACGCGGTCCACACCGAGCTCGATGATCTGGAACGGCAGGTGGCCCAGTCCCCGGCGGGCGCGCGGCATGTCTTCCTGGACGACATGCTGCGCTCGCTGAGAACGGCCACCCGGCTGTTCGAGGGCGAGGTCTTGAGCTTCCGCGAGAAGCTCGAGGGCCTGGTGGGCGTGCCGGCCCAGCCGATCAGCGACGATCAGCTGCTGGAGATGCACGGTCAGCTGGAGGGGATGCTGGATCAGGCCGGAATGCGCCACGGCACGCTGGCCGAGCGCATCGGGCGCTGGGAGGAGGAGCGGGCGCTGGACTCGGGCCAGCTCGAACCGGTCTTTACCGAACTGATGGCCGAAGCGCAGCGCCGCACCGACGCCCGGATCTACCCGACGGGTGACTACACCATGCGCCTGAATCCCCTGCGCGACGTCCCGTTCACTGCGCGCTGCAACTTCAACCAGGGGCAGATGGACCTGAACATGGACCTTAACTTCACGCGGGCGGCCCTCAAGCATCTGGTCTGCCACGAGGTCTTTCCGGGCCACTCCACCCAGCTGCTGTACACCCGCGACAAGGCGGGCAGCGGCCAGAGCACCGCCGACGTGCTGCTGTGCACCACCAACGCCGTGACCGGCTGCGTGCAGGAGGGCATCGGGGATCAGGGCGTGGAACTGCTGGACTGGGTTGAACACCAGGACGACGCGGTGCATGCCCAGCTGCGGCGGGTGCGCAGCGCCAGCGCCACGAGTGCGGCGTGGTATCAGATGGGCGAGAACTGGGCCGAGGACCGCGTGATGGACTTTCTGGAACGCTATTCCTTCGGGCAGCGGGCCTGGATCGAGGGGCGCATCCGCTTTGCCAGCTACAGCTTCCGGGGACCGTTCATCGCCTCGTACTGGTTCGGCAACGAGGCGGTGCGCGAGGTGCGCGAGGGCCTGAGCGAGGGGCAATGGTCCGCCTTTATCGACACGCTGTACGGCCAGATGCACTCTCCGCGCAGCCTGCGGATGTTTGGCTCCTAGACTGGGGCATCCTATGAGCGAAACTGTCCAGAGCGTCGAGCGTGCCCTCGACATCATCAATACCATCGTGGCGGCCAACCGTTCGCTCAGTGTGGGGGAGCTGTCCCAGGCCATGGACCTGGCCCCCAGCACCATCCACCGTATCCTCCAGACCCTGACGGTCAAGAACTACGTGTTTCAGGACCCTCAGACCAAACGGTACGACATCGGCCCCGAGATCGTGGACATCAGCAGCGCGCTGTACCTGCGTTACGACCTGGTGCGCCGGGTGCGCCCCTACTTGCAGGAACTGGTGGAGGTGACCGGGGAAACCGCCCACATCGCGCAGCTCTACGGCACCACGGCCATGTATCTCAGTCAGGTGGAGCCGTTCAGCATGGTGCGGATGTTCACCACCCCCGGCAGCATTGCCCCGCTGCACTGCAGCGACGTGGGCAAGGTCTTTCTGGCTGACCTGCCCACCGCCCGCGTGGATGAGATCGTCCGCAAGACGGGCCTCCCCGCCCGCACCCCCCACACCATTACCGACGAACCGGCGCTGCTGGACGAGCTGTTGTGCGTCCGCACGCAGGGATTTGCGCTGGACGATGAGGAGCGCGAGGTGGGCGTGCGCTGCCTGTCGTCGGGCATTCTCAACGGCGCGGGCAAGGTCATCGCGGCCATCGGGGTGGCGGGTCCCACCAGCCGCATGAGCCGTGGCCGCATCGAGGAGGTCAGCGAGGCGGTCATCGGCATGGCCCGGCGCTGCGCCGATGAACTGATTCGTCAGCCGGTGCCGGAACCCGTGGGCGACTGAACGCCGCCGATCAAGATCACGGAGGATTGTCATGACCGAGATCATCTTTACTGAACACGACCGGCTGGAGATCGGCGCGGACGAATACCGCCTGCGGCGCGAACGGGTCTTTCAGTTGCTTCAGGACCGGCAACTGGACGCCATCTGCGTCTTCGGCCCGACGCGCGTGGCGTACCTGAGCGGCTTTTTCTTCTCGCCCACCGAGCGGCCCATCGCTCTGGTCCTGACGGCGGGCGGCGCGGTGGCGGCCCTGTTGCCGAACCTCGAACTCAGTCACTTTCAGCAGCAGGGGCCGCAGCTGGACGACTCAGCCGTTTATCCCGAATACCCTGGCGGCGGCTCCGGGCGTCACCCCATGCTGTTCCTGCGCGAGCTGCTCTCCAGGCTGGGCGTGCTGGGCAAGGTGATCGCGGCGGACGTGGACGGCTACGAACACCGCTGGGGCTACCGGGGGCCGGCCCTGAGCGCCGTGCTGGATCAATCCGTTCAGGCCGACGTGGCCCTGATCGACGATCTGCGCATGGTCAAGAGCGCCGCCGAGATCGCCCTGATGACCGAAGCGTGCCGCTGGGGGGACCACGCCCACCGACTGATGCAGGACAGTATTCGCGTGGGCAGCGAGGAACTGCTGATTTCGCACGGGGCCAGCCTGCAGGCCACCCGCGACCTGCTGGCCGAACTGGGCGGGCGCTACGTGCCCAAAGCGCGCGAGGGGCTGCCCGCCAACGCCATGTTCATTCGAGGCAGCAATACGGCCCACCCGCACGGCCTGCACGAGGCGGGGGCCGTTCAGGCGCGCGACGTGCTGGTGACTGGCGCGTATGGCGTGGTGGGCGGGTACGAATCCGAGCTGGAACGCACCATGATCGTCGGCGAGCCGGATGACCGGTTTCGGAGGTTCTTCGCGGCGATGCTGGCCGCGCAGCAGGTGGGCCTGGAGGCCCTGCGCCCCGGACGCAGCTGCGCTGAGGTGGAGGCTGAGGTCCGGGGGTTTATCCGTGATGAACTGGGCATGGACGATCTGGTCCGCCACCATACCGGGCACGCTTTCGGGCTGGAGGGACATGAACACCCTTTCCTGGATCTCGACGATCACACGGTCATCGAGGCAGGCATGGTGTTTTCGGTGGAGCCGGGGCTGTACGTCCCCGAATTCGCCGGCTTCCGGCATTCCGATACGGTGGTCATCACCCCGTCGGGATCAGAGCGGCTCAGCCTGTATCCGCGTGAGCTGGACGAACTGGTGGTGCCGGTAGCCTAGAGCATTTGTCAAAAGAGCTGTTTCCTTTTGACCGAACGGAGTGAGTGAGTTTCAACGAGCAGCTGGGACTGATACAGCTCCGAAGGAGAGAATGGAGGCATCAGAAGTCTCCTTTTCTGATGCTGTAATTCGGACAACTGCTCTAGGCCGCGCCCCTGATCAACGCTCCGATTCGTTTCAGCGTCGGAAGCAAAAAGAAAGGCCAATCGTTTCTTCTGAGGTCTGAATTTCACTGCTGTGCAGATAATGCCGCCAGGGCCGCCGCGTGCTGCGCCAGCGCCCGTGTCATCGGCTGCGGCGCAACAGCCTCACCCTGGGGCCTGAGCGTGTCCATCACCGCTTTGATGTCGGGGAAAAGTCCGGCGGCGGGCATGGCCAGCAGGGCTGCCCCCTCCGCTGCACCTGGCGCGTGTTCAATGTGCTGAACCGGCAATTCAAGCGCGCCGCTGACCAGCCCCAGCCACAGGTCACTGCGCGCGCCGCCGCCGGTGGCCAGCAGGGTGGTCAGGCTGGACATCGGCCCCATGACCCGGTAGGTGTCCGACAGCGCGCAGACGGTGCCTTCCAGCAGCGCACGGACCAGCTGCGGGCGGCGGTGCGCCAGGCTCAGGCCAGACCACGAACCGCGCACGTCGGGGTTCATCAGCGGGCTGCGTTCCCCGGCCAGGTAGGGGAGGAAGGTCACGCCCTCCGCGCCGTCTGGAACCGTGGCCGCTTCCTCCAGCAGGGCGGGAAAATCCGTTTCGGGAGCCAGAGCGTCGCGAAACCATTGCAGCGCCCCGGCACACGCCAGCGTGACGCCCAGCAGGTTGTAGCCGCCGTCGGCGTGGGCAAACAGGTGGACGCGGCCCTGCGGATCGGGGGTGGGCGTGTCCAGCGGGGCAAACAGCACGCCGCTGGTGCCCAGGCTGACACTGCCCACGCCAGGGCGGTGAGCCCCCAGGCCCAGCCCGATGCCCGCCGCCGCATTGTCGCCGCCGCCCGCCACGATCTTCAGGTCAGGGGGCAATCCGATCTGTGCCGCCATTCCGGGCAGAATCTGGCCCACCACCGCCCAGGACGCCACCACTTCGGGAAAGAGGTCCACACTCAGCGACAGGGCGTTCAGCACCTCCGTATCCCAGGTCTTGGCCGCCAGATTCAGCGCGCCGGTGCCCGAAGCGTCAGAAGGTTCGGTGCAGAAATTGCCGGTCAGGACGTAGCCCAGGTAGTCCTTGGGCAGCAAGACCTTATGGACGCGGGCGAAGTTCTCCGGCTCAGCGGCGCGCAGCCACAGCACTTTGGGCAGTTGAAACCCGGTCACCGCGCGGTTGCCGGTGCGGGCAATCAACTCCCCACGCGGGATTTTCGCCTCGATCTCGTCCACCGCCGCTCCGGTGCGCTGATCGTTCCAGAGGGGCGCTGGGCGGATCACCTCGCCGCCCGCATCCAGAAACACCGCGCCGTGCATCTGTCCGCTGAGGCCCAGCGCCAGGGGCGTGTGGCCCTCTGCTTTCAATCTCGCGGCCAGCTCCGTCAGCGCGTCCAGCGTGGCGGCCGCCCAGTCCTGCGGGCGCTGCTCGGTCCAGCCGGGTTGCGGCGTGAGCAGGGGATAACTGCGCGTGGTGCTGGCCACCACCCTGCCGCCCGCATCCAGCGCCACCGCCTTGACGCCGCTGGTGCCGATGTCGATGCCCAGCGTGACGCCGTTTTCACTCTCTCCGGTCACCCGCGCACGCCCATCAGCAGTTCGATGGTCATCTGGTCCAGGGCTTCCAGGCCCGGCCCACGCGCGCCCAGCGCCTCACGGTCAAATTCACGGTTCTTGAGGGCCTCGGCGTTCTCGGGCGAAAAGTTGCTCAGGGCGGCCAGTTCCTTGTCTTCTACGCGGTAGGCCTCCAGCGCCGCCTTGATCTCGGCGTCAGCGCGGAACTGGGCCACCTTGTCCTTCAAGATCAGGTAGGTCCGCATGCAGCCGCGCGCGAAAGCCCACACGCCCGCCTCGTCCTCGGTGCGCAGGGCGTGGGCGTCGAAGTGCAGCGGGCCGCTGTAACCTGCGTCTTCGAGCAGCATGACCGTGAAGAACGCGCCCTTGAGGTTCTCGGCGCCGAAGCGCAGGTCCTGATCGAAGCGGCCCATCTTCTGATCGTTGAGGTCGATGTGGAACAGCTTGCCCGCGTCCAGCGCCTGCGCGATGGCGTGCGGAAAGCTGAGGCCCGCCATCGTCTCGTGGGCGAATTCGGGATTGACGCCGAACAGTTCGGGCCGGTCCAGCGTGGGAATAAAGCCCAGGGCGCTGCCCACCGTGGGCAAAAAGATGTCCCCGCGCGGCTCGTTGGGTTTGGGTTCCAGCGCGAAACGGTAGCCGTAGCCCTGGGATTCGGAATAGGCGGCCAGGAAGTTGAGGCTTTCGCGGAACCACGCCAGCGCGTCCATCAATTTGCCGCCCGCGTCTACCTCGGTGCCCTCGCGGCCCCCCCAGAACACGTAGGTCGTTGCGCCCAGTTCGGCCCCCAGGTCCATCGAGCGCATCGTTTTTTGCAGCGCGTAGGCCCGCACGCGGCGGTCCGCGCTGGTAAACGCACCGTCCTTGAAGGCCGGGTCGCCGAACAGGTTGGTGGTGGCCATCGGTACTTTAAGCCCCGTTTCGGACAGCGCGGCTTTCAGGTCCGCGACAAGTCGGTCACGCTCGGCAGCCGTCGCGTCAATCGGCACAAGATCGTTGTCGTGCAGACTGATGCCCGACGCGCCCAGTTCAGCCAGCTTGCGAACGATGTCCGGTGCACCCATCGGCTGCCGGGTGGGTTCCCCGAAGGGATCGCGCCCGACGTTGCCGACGGTCCAGAGGCCAAAGGTGAAACGGTCTGCGGCGGTGGGGGTAAAGTCGGTCATGGTTCTCCCAGGGTATAACGAAAACGATTTCTGTTTGATTTGATCAGGGTGACATCGGGCAGGCCGTCTAGACCGTCAGCACATCCCGCCCCGGCAACTTGCCCGCGATGATCATCTCCAGCACCTCGTCCTGCGTGATCTGCGAGGTCAGGGCGCTGCCCACCACTTTCCCGTTTTTCATGACGGTCACGCGGTCGGCCAGGTCGAACACGTCATGCATGTCGTGGCTGATCAGAAAGATCCCCACACCCTCGGTCTTCAGCGACTTGATCAGCTCGTTGACCTGATGCGTTTCCTGCGGTCCCAGTGCGGCGGTGGGTTCGTCCATGATCAGCACCCTGGCCTTGAAATAGATGGCCCGGCTGATGGCGATGCACTGGCGCTGGCCGCCCGACAGGTTGAACACGGGTTTCTTGAGGTCCGGCAGGTTGACTTTCAGGCGGTCCAGCACCTTGCGGGCCTCCAGCTCCATGGTGTCCTCGTCCAGCGCGCCGCCGCGCAGCAACTCGCGCCCCAGGAAGATGTTGGCGGCCACGTCCAGATTGTCGGCCAGCGCCAGATTCTGGTAGATCGTCTCGATGCCCAGCCGCTGCGCGGCGCGGGGACTGGTGAGTTTCACTTCCTGCCCGTCCAGCAGAATCTGCCCGGCATCGGCGGTGTACGCCCCGGAAAGCATCTTGATGAGGGTGGATTTGCCCGCACCGTTGTGCCCCAGCAGCCCCAGCACCTCGCCGGGAGCCAGACTGACATTGACGTGCTCCAGTGCGTGGATCCCGCCAAAACTCTTGGAGATGCCGCGCGCCTCCACCAGCGGCGTGACCTGCTGCGGGGCAGAGGCGGCGCTCATTTGGCCCTCCGGCGCTGGAAGAGGCCGTCCAGCGTGACCGCCAGCATCAGCACCAGCCCCTGCACCACGTTCTGCCACGCGCTGGGCAGGTCCAGCAGCAGCATGCCGTTGATCAGGCTGGCCATCAGGATTGCGCCCAGAAATGCGCCGGGGATGCTGCCGGTGCCGCCCGCCAGCGAGGTGCCGCCGATCACGGCCGCCGCGATCACGCTCAGCTCGGCCAGGGTGCCGGTGGAGTTGGTCCCGGCGTTCAATCGGGCCGTTTGAATCGCCCCGGCCAGGGCGGCCAGCATCCCCATGATGCCGAAGACCAGGATGGTCAGGCGGGTGGTGTTGATCCCGGCCAGCCGCGCGGCTTCCGGGTTGCCGCCATAGGCGAACACGTAGCGGCCGAACCGGGTGGCGCGCACCACCCACATCATCACCGCCGTGACCGCCAGCATGATCAGCACCGGCACCGGAATGCCGCGCGCCAGGCCGCTGCGGGGATCGGGGTAGCTGTTCATCACCAGCACGAAGGCCAGCACCAGCGCCAGCGTGACGCCGGTGAAGACGAGTTGCAGCGCGGCGGAGCGGTTGGGCAATCCACGTCTGGCCCGCTGCCGATAGTTCCGCAGGTCCGTCCAGACGATGGCCGCCGCGATCAGTGCGCCCACGCCCCAGCTTGCCGGGCCGCCAATCGAGCCGTTCAGGCCGCCGCCCAAAATCTGGAAGGTCTCGGTCAGGGGCGCAACCGTCTGGCCGCTGGTCAGCAGCCACGCGCCGCCCCGGAAGATCAGCAGGCCGCCCAGCGTGACGATAAAGGACGGCACGCCCAGCACCGCCACCCACGTTCCCTGCACCATGCCGATGCCCAGCCCCAGCAGCAGCCCCAGCGCCAGCGTGAGCAGCGCGCCCCACCACGTCTCCTGAGTGAACACGCGGATGTTCAGGACCGCCATCGCCATGCCCGTGAAGCCCAGGATCGAGCCGATGGACAGGTCGATGTTCCGCATGACGATGATCAGCACCATGCCGCTGACCATCACGCCCACCGACGCGGTCTGCACCGACAGGTTCCACAGGTTGCGGGAAGTGATGAAGACCCCGTCGGTCAGCAGGTTGAAGGCAATCCAGATGCCGGCAATCGCCAGCACCATGAACAGCAATCGGCCATCCAGGCCCAGTTGTGCCAGTAATCGCCTGGGCGGCGTGGTTGAAACGGTCTTGACACTCTGCATATTCCTCCAGCCCCAGCCGGGCGCGGCACGAAAAGGGGGAAATGACGGGGCGACCCTACGGCCCGCGTTCATTCCCCCTGGCAAGGTCTAGGGATTCAGCGGCAGGCTGCCGGGGCCGCAGCGCCCGTCACGCCGTTGCAGATTTCGGCCTTGGTGGCCCACTTGGCGGTGATCAGCGTGCCGAGGTTGGCCTTGGTGATCACGACGGGCTTGAGGAGGATGCTGGACACCGCCACCTTTCTGGGGCCGCCGTTGAAGGTGCTGCTGCCCTTGATGGCGTTGACTTTGGTCCCGCCCGCCAGTTGCACGGCGATCTTGGCCGCTTCGGTGCCCAGCGTGCGCGAGTCCTTCCAGACGGTCCCGGTCTGCAGCCCCTTGGCAATCCGGTTCAGGGCGGCCTTGTCGGCGTCCTGGCCCGAGACGGGAATCTTGCCCGCCAACCCCACGCCCGCCAGTGCCGAGACCGCGCCGCCCGCCGTGCCGTCGTTGGAGGCCACCACCGCGTCGATCTTGTTCTGGTTGGCGGTCAGCATCTGCTCCATGTTGCGCTGGGCGATCTCGGGCTGCCAGCCCTCGGTGAACTGACTGCCCACGTTCTTGATCGCGCCGGACTTGATCGCCTTGTCCAGCACTTCCAGTTGGCCGGCGTACAGCAGGGCCGCGTTGGGATCGCTGGGGCTGCCCTTGATAAAGGCGTAATTGCCCTTGGGTTTGGCATTCAGGATCATCCTGGCCTGCAAACGCCCGACTTCCTTGTTGTCGAACGAGATGTAGAACGCCCAGGGGTCCTCGATCAGGCGGTCATACGACACCACCGGGATGCCGTCGGCCTTGGCCTTGGCGATGGCAGGCAGCACGGCCTCGGTGTCCTGGGCCAACACCAGCAGCACGGTTGCGCCGCGTGTCACCAGACTCTCGATGTCCGAGATCTGCTTCTCGTTGGAGCTCTGGGCGTCGGCACTGAGGTACTTGGCCCCCAGCTTGTCCAGTTGCGCCTTGATCGCCGCCTCGTCGGTCTTCCAGCGCTCCTCCTGAAAGTTGGACCAACTGACGCCCACCACCACCTGCTTCTGTGCCAGGGCGGGCGAGGCGAGAAGGCTCAGGCCGAGAACGGCGGTCAATAGGCCCATTCGTTTCATAGAACTCCTTGATTTGGCGCTCTGCGCCGCGAAAGAGGCAGGAGAAGCTGGACAACCCAATAGAATTCAATTGAGGAGGAAAGACAGACTTTGAAGCCAAGTCTCAGCGGTTTGAGCTAAGGAAAACGATTTCGGTAGGTGGAGTATACGCTCTTCTTCCGAAAGGTCAAGAGGTCACATCCTTAGGGCGCCACCGACGCCAACTCAGTCCGTGGCTGTGACTCTGGACCTGGGAACAGTCAACGGTGCGGTGCTGCGGCGCACCAGCAGATGTGGGGACAGCAGCGTCTGCGACACGGGCTTTCCCCCCAGCCGGGCCAGCAGAACGCGCACGCCCTCCGCCGCCATTTCCGCTGCGGGCTGATACACCGTCGTCAGGCCGCCCGCGATGTATTCCGCGCCCAGGATGTCGTCGAAACCCACCAGCGAGAGGTCGGCGGGAACGCTCATCCTGGCCCTGGCGAGGGCCTGCACCACCGCCGCCGCGCCCAGATCGGTTTCGGCGAAGACCGCGCTGACCTCGCCCTGTCTGACGGCCTGCACCAGCAGATCACCGCTATGCACGGCCGCCAGGGGGGAGAGTCCGGCGGCGGTCATCGCCTCCCGGTAGCCCTGTTCCCGGCGCTGGAAGTGTTCGACGCCGCTGGCCTCACCGCCGCCGTAAAAGGCGATGCGGGTGTGCCCCAGCCCCAGCAGATGCCCGACGGCCTGCCGCGCGCCCGCCGCATGGTCCACGTCCACGCTGCTGATGCCCGGCGGCACCCGCTGGGTCCACAGCGCCACCACGGGGAGCGGCAGTTGGGCCAGATCCTGAAGCAACTGGTGGCCGCGCAACGGATCGCAACTGACCAGCAGCCCGTCGACCCGCCCGTCCAGATAGGTGTGGTGCAGGCCGCTACTGCCCGGATAAACCACCAGTGCCGGCACGTTCAGGCTGCGCGCCGCGTCGCTGAGGCCCGCCATGATCGCGCCGTCAAAAGTCCGGCGGACTGCGTTGCTGGTGGTCATGGCCCCCAGCAGACTGTCGGGTTCCGACGCGCCCACCGCTTCCAGCACCACGCCCAGTTGCCCGGTCTGCCGGGTCCGCAGGTTGCGGGCGGCCACGTCCGGCACGTAACCCAGCTCCAGGGCCACCCGCCTGACCCGCTCGGCGGTCTCGGCACGCACTGGATAGTCCGCGCGGCCCGACAGCACCTTGGACACCGTGGCCGTGCTGACGCCCGACGCGGCGGCCACCTCGCGGATGCTGACGCGCCCGGTTTCGGGCTTGCTCGACCTAGTCACTGCCTTTCAGGCTAACCCAGTTTCCGTTTGCCGCCGCACTTTCCAGCACGCGCGTCATGAATGCCACGCCCCGCACGCCGTCTTTGACCGTGGGGTAATCAGGGTTGACGCTCTCGCCGCGTTCGCGCGCCGCCAGATCGTCGGCCACCGCGCGGTAGATGTTGGCGAAGGCCTCGATAAACGCTTCGGGGTGGCCGGCGGGCAGCCGGGTCATGGCCCCCGCCGCGTCCCCTGTGCCCGGCCCGCCGCGCGTCAGCATCTGCCTGGGGCTGTCGAGCTGGTCATAGAGCAGGTGGTTGGGGTCTTCCTGCCGCCAGCTCAGGCTGCCCTTTGTGCCGAACACCGACAGGCGCAGGTCGTTCTCGCGGCCAATCTCGATCTGGGAGACCGTCAGCACACCTCTTGCGCCCCCCTCAAAACGCAGCAGCATGCTGGCGTCATCGTCCAGGCGGCGGCCCGGCACGAAGGCCGTCAGCTCGGCGGCCACTTCTTCCAGCAACAATCCGCTGACAAACGTGGCGAGTTGCTCGGCGTGGGTGCCGATATCGCCCAAAGCTCCGGCGGGGCCGCTGCGGGCCGGATCGGTGCGCCACTCGGCCTGCTTGCCCGTCTGCTCGGTGGCCAGCCAGCCCTGGTGGTATTCCACGATCACCTTGCGGACGCGCCCCAGCTCGCCCCCCCGCACCATCTCGCGGGCCTGACGGATCATCGGGTAGCCGCTGTAGTTGTAGGTCACGGCGAAGACGGTTCCAGCCTGTTTGACTGCGGCCTCCAACGCCTGCGCCTCTTCGAGCGTGGGCACCAGCGGCTTGTCGCAGATGACGTGAAAGCCCGCCCCAACCGCCGCCAGCGCCACCGGGAAATGCAGGTGGTTGGGCGTAACGATGGAGATCACCTCCGCGCCGTCCTCGCGCCCCTGTTCGCCGTCCAGCAGTTCCTGCCAGGTGCCGTAACGGCGCTCGGGGGGCAGGCCCAGCGCCGCGCCGGATGCTCTGGAGCGCTCCGGCGTGCTGGACAGCGCCCCGGCCACCAGCACGTAGCGCCCGTCCAGTGCCGCCGCGTGTCGGTGGACAGCCCCGATAAAGGCGTCCTGGCCGCCGCCCACCATGGCCAGGCGGATGGGGCGCTGATAGTCGCTCATGCTTCCTCTTTCGCAAACGCCGCGTCGAAGACCACGTCCGACGGCGGGAAATCCAGGCGGCGCGTGTAGGCCGCGCTTTCGGTGGCCCCGGCCACCCGGTCCATGCGGGCGTCCTCCCACTCGATGCTGAGGGGGCCGCTGTAGCCGATGTCGTGCAGCGCCACGATGATGTCCTCGAATTTCACGTCGCCGCGCCCCACCGAGCGGAAATCCCAGTAGCGCCGCCCATCGCCGAAGGTGGTATGTCCACCGAACACGCCCACCTCGCCGCCCCCGTGGCCCCACCACACGTCCTTGATGTGGACGTGGAAGATGCGCTCCGGGAAGCGCCGGAGAAAGCCCACGTAATCCACGCCCTGGTACGCCAGGTGACTGGGATCGTAGTTGAAGCCGAAACGCGGGTGATTGCCCACGGCCTCCAATGCGCGGGCGGCGCTGGCCGTGTCGAAGGCGATCTCGGTGGGATGAACCTCCAGCGCGAAATTCACGTCCACCTCGGCAAACGCATCCAGAATGGGGGTGAAGCGGCGGGCAAAGTCCGCGAAGCCGCGCTCCCAGTACGCCTGATCGGTGGGCGGGAAAGCGTAGAGACTGTGCCAGATGCTCGATCCGGTAAAGCCGGTCACCACGTTCACCCCCAGCTTTCGCGCGGCCTTGCCGGTATCTATGATCTCCTGTGCGGCCCGCACGCGCACACCCTCGGGATCGCCGTCGCCCCAGACGTATGCCGGAACGATGGATTTGTGCCGCTCGTCGATGGGATCACACACCGCCTGCCCCACCAGGTGGTTGCCGATGGCATGGATTTGAAGATTGTGCCTGGCGAGCAATTCGCGCACACCGTCCACGTAGCCCTCTTCTTTCAGGGCGCGCTGCACGTCGAAGTGATCGCCCCAACAGGCCAGTTCCAGGCCATCGAAGCCCATTGTCCTGGCGAGCGGGGCGAGTTCGGCCAGGGGCAGGTCGGCCCACTGGCCGGTAAACAGGGTGAGAGGTCTGGGCATGGGGTCAGGGTGCCTCCGGGCCACCGTTGGGGTCAAGTTGGGAGATGGGGCTTGGGTGGGGGCTGTTTGCGGTTCAAACCCCTCCGTCCGCTGCGTGGCCGTCTCCCCTGAGGGAGGCCAGGGAGCGCGACAGGCCGGGACATGTGGTCATTCCTGCCCCCGCCGCCGATTCGGGAGGTGATCCGCAGGGTCAACCCGTAGGCCGCCCCTTCACACCGCAAAACAGCCTTAGCCTGTGTATCAGAACGGCGACTTGGGGAAGTAGAACTTGGCGGCGTTGTCCTTGGTGACCAGCACGCTGGGAATGATGGTGGTCTTGGGCATGGCCGTGTTCGTCATGCGCGATTTGGCGGTCAGCAGCATGGCGTCGCGGATCATGTTGGGCGGATAGGTCACGTCGGCGGTGATCAGCGGATCGCCGTCCTGCACCTTCTTGATCATCTCCTTCATGCCCGCGCCGCCCAGCACGAATTTGATGTCCTTGCGCCCGGCCTGCTCGATGGCCTTGAGGACACCCACGGCGATGTCGTCGTCCTGCGCCCACACGGCGTCGATCTTGGGGAAGCGGGTCAGGTAATCCTGCATGACCTTGAAGCCGTCGTCGCGGTTCCAGTTGGCGTACTGCCGATCCAGAATCTTGATATTGGGGTACTTTTCCTTCATCACCTTATCGAAGGCGTCCACCCGCTGGTTGTCGATCACGGTGGCAATCCCCCGCAGCACCACCACGTTGCCCTTGCCGCCCAGCGTCTTGCCCACGTACTCACCGCTGACCCGGCCCAGGCCCGGATTGTCACCAGCCACGTAGGCATCCTGCGCCTTGGGATCGGTCAGGGCGCGGTCGACCACCACCGTGAACACGCCCTTGTTCTTCAGGTTGGCGACGGGGCGGGTCAGCGGCGCACTCTCCTGCGGCAGGATGACCAGCGCGCCTATCTTGTTGACCGTATACATGTCCTGAATCTGGTTGGCCTGCTCGTTGGCGTCCTTGGCCGTCTTCACGATCACGGTCAGGTTCGGGTACATCTTTTCCAGCTCTTTTTTGGTCTCGTTGGCCCAGTACACCACGCCGCCCGTCCAGCCGTGGTCCGCCGAGGGAATAGACACGCCCATCACCTGCTTGGTCTGCGCCAGTGCGGCGGAAGCGAGCAGCGAAAGAGAGAGAACCGCGAATTTTTTCAGGCTGTGCGACATGGTGAACTCCTTGCAGGGCTCGTCTGGAAAGCGGTGGACGACGGAACGCGGTGCGGATACGCCCCTGGGCCGTGCGGCGGCCCGGTGGAGCCGACGGAGTGGAGGTCAGGCTGCGTGAACGGTCGCGCCGCGCTCATGAGCGCTTTCCCCGTTGCAGGAAGGCCACCACGATGATCACCACGCCCTGCACGGCGGCGTTCAGGTACACGCTGATGATCGAGGTCAGGTTCAAAACGTTCTCGATGCTGAGCAGCAACACGGCCCCCACCACCGTCCCCCAGATGCGCCCGGAGCCGCCCTTGAGGGCCGTGCCGCCGATAATCACGGCGGCAATCGCCTCCAGCTCCCACAGGATGCCGGTGCTGGGGCTGGCGCTGCCCAGCCTGGGCACGTACAGCAGCGTCGCCAGCGCCACGCAGATGCCCTGAATCATGTAGGTGATGACCTTGACGCGGTTGACGTCCACGGCGGCGTAGCGCGCCACCTGCTCGTTGCTGCCGATGGCCTGCACGTAGCGCCCGTAGCGCGTGCGGTTCAGGAGCAGCCCGCCGAGCAGCGCCACCACCGCGAACACGATGATGGGCAACGGGACGCCCAGAATCTTGCTGTAATACACCGGGCTGTAGGCGTCGCTGAGGGTGTTGTTCAGCGAGATGCTGCCGCCCTCCGACAGGTAGGTCAGGACGGCGCGGTAGATGCCCAGGGTGCCCAGCGTGACGATAAACGGCTCGATGCGGCCCCGCGCGATGAAGGTGCCTTGCAGCAGCCCCGCCCCGGCCCCGATGGCCAGCGCGCACAGCATGCCCACGGCAATGATGCCCACGCCGCCGCCCCCCCCGCCCAGCGCGTTCATGATCAGGATCATCGAGCCGGCGATCAGGGCGGCCATCGAGCCCACCGACAGGTCAATCCCGCCCGAGATAATCACGAACGTCGCTCCTACCGCGATGATGCCGATGAACGAGGCGCGCGTCAGCACGTTGGACAGGTTGGAGACGGTCAGAAAGTCGCTGTTGAGCAAGGTGGCCACGATCATCAGGGCGAGCAGCCCCAGCAGCGGCCCCAGGCCCCCCAGGCGGGACAGCAGCGGCGGGCGGGCGGTCTTCGTTGCTGTGGAAGGATCGGTCATCGGGGCGCGGCCTCCAGGGCGGGGGAATGGGCTTTCAATCCGGTGGCGTACTGAATCACTTCCTGCTCGGTCAGCTCGCCCCCTGTCAGGTTGCCGACGATGCGGCCCTCGCGCACCACCAGCAGGCGCTGACACAGGCCCAGCAGCTCGGTCAGCTCGCTGGAAATCACGATGACCCCCTTGCCAGAGGCGGCCAGCGCTTGAATCAGCAGGTAGATCTCGCGCTTGGCCCCCACGTCCACGCCGCGCGTCGGCTCGTCCAGCACGATCACGTCAGGATGCACTTCCAGAATGCGGGCGAGGGCGAGCTTCTGCTGGTTGCCGCCGGACAGCGCGCTGGCGGGCACGTCCAGCCGCCCGGTGCGGATGCCGTAGGTCTCTACCGCCTGTTCCAGCGCCCGCGCCTCCGCCCGGGTGTCCAGCAGGGGCCGCGCGTACTCCTGAAGCGTCATCAGGGTGAGGTTGGGGCGCAGCTGAAACTCTACCAGCAGCCCCTTGCCCTTGCGGTCCTCGCTGAGGTAGACGACGCCCGCCTCTGCGGCCCGGCCGGGGCTGTCGAGGCGGGTGGGGCGGCCCGCCACACGCACCTGACGGACGGTGTGGCGGCGCAGACCCAGCAGCCCCTCGAACAGCTCCGTGCGCCCCGAACCCACGAGGCCCGCGAAGCCCAGCACCTCGCCCGCCTGCAGCGTGAAGGAAATGTCGTGCGCCCAGCCGGGAACCTCCAGGCCCTCGACGTGCAGCGCCTCTTTCCCGGAAGGCTGGCCCTTGTCCGGGAACATGTCCTCCAGCTCCCGGCCCACCATCAGGTTTGCCAGATCGTGCGGGGTCTTGCCTGCCGCCGGGCCGCTGAACACCACCGCGCCGTCGCGCAGGACGGTCACCGAGTCGGCCAGCGCCTGCACCTCGTCCAGCTTGTGACTGATGTAGAGAATGGTCACGCCGCCCCCGCGCAGGCGGCGGATCAGCGCGAACAGCACGTCGGTTTCACGGTTGGTCAGGGTGGCCGTCGGCTCGTCCATGACCAGCACGCGGGCATCTCTCGCCAGTGCCTTGGCGATCTCCACGAGTTGCTTTTGCGGCACGCTCAGCTCTTTGACCTTGACTCGGGGGTCAAGCCGCACGTCCAGCCGCGTCAGGGCGTCTGCCGCCTGCCGGTTCATCTCGGCGTCGTTCAGCAGCGCGCCGCCCAGCTCACGCCCTAAAAAGATGTTCTGCGCCACGCTCAGGTCATCGGCCAGATTGAATTCCTGATGAATCAGCACCACCCCGCGCGTCTCGGCGTCGCGGCTGCTGTGAAAAGTGACCGGCTGCCCGTCCAGCAGGATCTGTCCCGAAGTGGGAGGCTGGTAGCCACCCAGAATCTTCATCAGCGTGCTCTTGCCCGCGCCGTTCTCGCCGATCAGGGCGTGGATCTCGGCGCCTCCAATGTCAAAGGTCACGCCGTGCAGCACTTCCACCGGGCCAAAGGTTTTGGTGACGGTGCGGAAGGCCACGGCAGGCACGGCGGTCAAGAGCGTTCTCCAGGTTCAGGCAGACAGGGCCCAGCAGGCGTGGAAGACACAACGTTCCAGATCGGCACGGCATTCTCCAGGAAAAGGGGAGAGGCGAGGGACACGACAACGTGAACAGCACAGCACTTCGGGTTTTCAGTGAGCCAACCATAACATGTCGGAAGAGGAAAGGGAAATCGTTTTCCACCTGATTGAGCGCCGCTGGAGAACGCATAGAGGCGCCGGTCGGCACCGCCTCTGAGCGCTGGCGCGTGCCCCGCCCCGGTGTGCCAGACTGTCGGCACTTTTCAACTCTGGAGGTTCGCCCATGACCCATCCCGCATCTGCCCATGTCGCTGCCCCGCTGCCCGTCGACGGCGTGTATTTCCGTGCCTGCAACCTGTGCGAGGCCATCTGCGGCCTGCAGATCACCGTTCAGGGGGGCCGGGTCACGGACCTGCGCGGCGACCCGCTGGACCCGCTGAGCAAGGGCCACATCTGCCCCAAGGGGACGGCGCTGCCGGACCTGCACGCGGACCCGGACCGTTTGAAACGCCCCATGCGGCGTGACGGCGACGCCTGGCACGAGATGGACTGGGACGAGGCGCTGGATTACGTGGCGGCGCGGCTGAAAGAGGTGCGTGAAGAGTACGGCGCGGATGCGGTGGCCACCTTCCAGGGCAACCCCAGTGTTCACAACAGCGGCACGCTGCTCTCGGCGGGCGGACTGGTGCGGGCCATCGGCAGCCGCAACCGCTTCACGGCCACCAGCATCGATCAATTGCCGCACCACTTTGCGGGCGCGGAGATGTTCGGCCACCCCTTTTTAATGCCCATTCCGGATATTGACCGCACCGACTTCATGCTGATGATGGGCGCCAACCCCCTGGCCAGCAACGGCAGCATCATGACCGCGCCTGACGTGCGGGGCCGCCTGAAGGCCATCCGCGAACGTGGCGGGCGCGTGGTGCTGCTGGACCCCCGCCGCACCGAGAGCGCCGATCACGCCACCGAGTTCCACGCTATCCGCCCCGGCACCGACGCCCACCTGCTGCTGGCCCTGCTGAATGTCATCTTTGCCGAGGGGCTGGAGCGGCTGGGTCATCTGACCGATTTCACGGATGGACTGGACGCGGTGCGGGACGCGGCGGCCGCCTTCACGCCAGAACGTGTGGAAGGCTTGACGAGCGTTTCCGCCGAGACCATCCGCACCCTGGCCCGCGACTTCGCCGTCGCCGAACGCGCCGTGGCCTACGGGCGCATTGGCCTGAGCATTCAGGAATTCGGCGGGCTGGCGCAGTGGCTGGTCAACGTCCTGAACGCCGTGACCGGGCATCTGGACTCGGAAGGCGGTGCGATGTTCACCAAACCCGCCTACGACCTGCTGCAACGGGCGAAAAAAGGCGCGACCTACCACGGGCGCTTTACGTCGCGCGTGCGCGGCCTGCCCGAATTCGACGGCGAATTGCCCAACGTGGTCATGGCCGAGGAAATGACGACGCCCGGCGAAGGCCAGATTCGCGCCCTGGTCACGGTGGCGGGCAATCCAGTGCTGTCCACCGCAGACGGTGCGGTCCTGGACGCCGCGCTCGGCACGCTGGAATTCATGGTCAGCATCGATCCGTACCTGAACGAGACCACCCGTCACGCCCACGTGATCCTGCCGCCGGCCTTCGGACTGGAGGTGGCGCACTATGACGTCACCTTCCACCTGCTGGCGGTCCAGAATACGGCGCGGTACTCGCTGCCGGTCTTTCCGATTGCGGAGGACCAGCGGTTCGACCACCAGATTTTCATGGGCCTGGCCGAGCGTTTGACCGGCAAGGCCGGCAGCACGCCGGAAGAGAAGCTGAACCTGGGGCTACGGCATGGCCCCTACAACACCAGCCTGGAGGAACTGAAGGCCAACCCGCACGGCGTGGATTACGGCCCCCTGCAACCGTGCTTCCCTGGGCGCCTGCTGACCGCCTCCGGCCGCGTCAACCTGGCCCCCGCGCCGATGCTGGCGGACCTGCCCCGGCTGGAGGCGGCGCTGGACGTTCCGCCGCCGCCGCTGGTGCTGATCGGGCGGCGGCAGCTTCGCAGCAACAATTCCTGGATGCACAACACGCCGCGCCTGATGCGCGGGCCGGGGCGCTGCACGCTGCAACTCAACCCTGCCGACGCCGCCGGATTCGTGGACGGGCAGGCGGTGGAGGTCCGCTCGCGCGTGGGTGCGGTGACGGTGCCGCTGGAACTGACCGACACGCTGATGCCAGGCGTGGCCAGCCTGCCGCACGGCTTCGGGCACTCGCGTGCGGGGGTTCGCCTGGGGGTGGCCTCGCAGCACGCCGGCGTCAGTCTCAACGACCTGACCGACTCCCAACGGATCGACGCCCTGACCGGCAACGCGGCCGTGAACGGCACGCCGATCACGCTGCACGCGGCCGCAGCATCGGCGGAGAGCGCGGCGGACTGACACTGTTCCCTTGCCCAAAGGTGGCGCCGGTATTGAAGGAACGCTGAGGGCCAGCCCACCCCCGCAAAGCTAGACTGGCAGGATGCAGACGCGGACGCTGGCGGATCCCGAAACGCTGGCCGCCCGCCGCGCCCGCTTGCAGGAACCCCACATCGCGCCGCTGACGGCTTTTGCAGAGAGACTGCGCCACAGCGAGGCGCTGGGGGCTTATTTCGACGTGCCCGATTTCGATCCCAGGAGCGGCGGCGTCCACAGCGAGATTCTGCTGCTGCTGGAATCTCCGGGGCCGAAAGTCGCGCAGACGGGATTCGCCTCGCCCGATAACCCCGACCGCACCGCCGAGAACCTGAGCTGCCTGCTGAAGCTGGCCGGCATCAGCCGGGAGCGCTGTCTGTTGTGGAACATCGTGCCGTGGCAACTCAGTGCCGCCGGGGTGGTCACGCCCACGGCGGCGCAGGTTCGGGCCGCGACGCCGGCCACCCTGGAACTGCTGACGCTGCTGCCAGCTTTGCGGGTGGTGGTTCTGGTGGGCGCCAAGGCGCAGGGCGGCTGGCGGTTCGTGTCGCCCGCACTGCCCGGCCCCCTGCCCACCGTGAACTGCCCACACCCCAGTCCGCGCTACTTCGCCACCGATCCACAGGCCCCAGTGCGGGCGCTGTCGGCCCTGGTGGAGGCGCGGCTGCTGGTGAAAAACACCTAGCGGGTTTGAGGAAAGCCCAGATCCACCCGGCTGCTCGCCGGATCGGGCCAGCGTGAGGTGATCACCTTGCTGCGGGTGAAGAACTTGATGCCGTCCGGGCCGTACATGTGGGTGTCGCCGAACAGGCTGGCCTTCCAACCGCCGAAGCTGTAGTACGCGACGGGAACGGGAATCGGGACGTTCACGCCCACCATGCCGACTTCGACATCAAACTGGAACTGCCGCGCCGCTCCGCCGTCGCGGGTGAAGATGGCGGTGCCGTTGCCGTACTCGTTGTCGTTGATCAGCTTCAGGCCTTCCGCGTAGGTGTCGGCGCGCACCACGCACAACACTGGCCCGAAAATTTCATCGTCGTAGGCGTCCATGCCGGGTTTCACGTTGTCCAGCAGCGAGACGCCCAGGAAGAAGCCGTCGCCCTCAAACTTCGCCTCGCGCCCGTCCACCACGACTTTGGCGCCCTGCTCCTGTGCGGAGCCGATGTAGCCGGCCACCCGGTCTCGGTGTTCGCGGGTGATCAGCGGCCCCATCTCGTTGCCGGGCTCGTTGCCGGGGCCGATCTTGAGGGCAGGGAGGCGCTCCCCAATGGCGTCAATCAGTTTGTCGCCCGCGTCGCCCACCGCCACCACCACGCTGATCGCCATGCAGCGCTCGCCCGCCGAGCCGTAGGCGGCCGACACGGCGGCGTCGGCGGCCATGCCGATGTCGGCGTCGGGCAGCACCAGCATGTGGTTTTTCGCGCCGCCCAGCGCCTGCACGCGTTTGCCAGCGGCGGTGCCCTTCTCGTAAATGTATCTGGCAATCGGCGTGCTGCCCACGAAGCTCACGGCGGCGATGCCGGGGTGTTCCAGAATGGCGTCCACCGCTTCCTTGTCACCGTGGACGACGCTCAGCACGCCGTCGGGCAGCCCGGCCTCTTTCAGCAATTCGGCCATGAAGTTGGCCGCCGATGGATCTTTCTCGCTGGGTTTGAGGATAAAGGCATTGCCGCAGGCCAGCGCGTTGCCCAGCATCCACAGCGGCACCATCGCGGGGAAGTTGAAGGGCGTAATGCCCGCCACCACCCCCAGCGGTTGCTGGATGCTGTACACGTCCACGCCCGTGCTGACCTGTTCGGAGTAGCCGCCGCGCAGCAGATTCGGGATGCCGCAGGCGTACTCCACGTTCTCCAGCCCACGCGCAATCTCGCCCAGCGCGTCGCTGTGCACCTTGCCGTGTTCGCGGGTGATGATGCGGGCCAGTTCCTCACGCCGTGCCGACAGCAACTCGCGGAACCTGAACATCACGCCCGAGCGGGTACTCAGGGAACTGGAGCGCCACTTCTGGGCGGCGGCGGTGGCGATCTGCACCACGGCGTCAAGCTCGGCCTTGCTGGCCAGTGGCAGCTGCGCCTGCACCTGTCCGGTGGCCGGGTTGTAGACGGAGGCCGTGCGGCCCGATTTGCCCTCTGCGGGCGCGTTGTTGATCCAGTGGGTGAGGGTCTGAATTTTCTCGGTGGTGGCGGTCATGGTGTTGCCTCCGTGGGCTTGGGGGGTGCTGGGTGCGCCGCTCAGCAGCGGGGAGAGAGCAGTGCGAACTTCCCTAGTCCGCCGCCACCCCGCCCGCAATCGCCTGATCCACTAAAGCCAGCGCCTCTTCATACACGTCCAGGCCAGCGTCCAGCTCGTCTTTCGTAATGACCAGCGGCGGGCAGACCCACAGGAAGTTGAAGCGGCTGTAGGCGTAGACGTGCTTGCTTCGCAGGTGAGCGGCCAGTTGGCCCATCTCCGGCGAGGTGCCGCCGAACGGGGCCAGCGGTTCCTTCGTCGCCTTGTCCCTGACCAGCTCCAGCACGGAAAACAGGCCCTTGTAGCGCACGTCGCCCACGCAGGCGTAACGCACCTTCATGGCCTCCAGCCGTTGTCCCAGGTACGCGCCCAACTCCAGCGCGTTCTCGAACAGGCCCTCGTCCTCGTAGATGGCCAGATTCTCTACAGCGGCGGCGCAGCAGACCGGGTGGCCGCTGTAAGTCAGGCCGCCCCACAGCATGTGGGTGTCGAAGTAATCGGCCAGCGGCTGGCTGAGAATCACCGCGCCCAGCGGCATGTACCCGCTGGTCAGGCCCTTGGCGCAGGTCACGATGTCGGGTTTGATGCCGTAGTGCTGCGTTGCCAGCCATTTGCCGGTGCGCCCGAAACCGCTCATGACCTCGTCGGTGATCAGCAGGATGCCGTACCTGTCGCACAGTGCTCGGAGTTTGGGGTAGTAGTCGTCGGGCGGCACCAGCAGGCCGTTGCTGCCGGTGATGCCCTCCACCAGAATCGCGGCGATGGAGTCCGGCCCCTCCATCTGAATCACCTCCTCGATGTGCGACACGCATTCGCGCCCACACGAGTCCGGCGTCTTGCCGAAGGGACAGCGGTAGCAGTACGGGTCAAACACGCGCACCACGCCTGGAACGCCCGGCTCCACCGGCCAGCGGCGCGGATCGCCGGACGCAGTCATGCTGCCCATCGTCGCGCCGTGGTAGCTGCGGTAGCGGGTGATGATCTTGTCGCGGCCCGTGACGAGGCGGGCGATCTTGATGGCGTTCTCGTTGGCCTCGCTGCCGCCCAGCGTGAAAAACGTTTTGGCCAGCCCGGTAACTTCCGCGAGCTTCTGCCCCAACTTGCCGCGTGGCTCGGTGGCAAAACTCGGCCCGGCGAAGCACATCTGATCCACCTGCTTCTTGATCGCTTCCAGCATGCGCGGGTGCTGGTGGCCGATGTTCAGGTTGATCAGCTGGCTGGAGAAATCGAGCCAGGCGTTACCGTCGCCGTCGTAGAACTGGCTGCCCTTGCCGCCGGTCATCACCGGGGGCAGCGCTCCGCCCTGCACCGACCAAGAGAACATGGTGTACTCGCGGTTCTGCTGCGCGATGTCGTGGGCCGACGCGACGGGGCCAGAATGGACGGCGGGACGCTCTTCGGTGCTGGTCATGGGGACAACCTCCGGGCGAGAGAATTGTGGAGCAGGATGCTGCCGCCCA
Source organism: Deinococcus radiopugnans ATCC 19172 (assembly GCF_006335125.1). Classification (NCBI taxonomy): domain Bacteria; kingdom Thermotogati; phylum Deinococcota; class Deinococci; order Deinococcales; family Deinococcaceae; genus Deinococcus; species Deinococcus radiopugnans. The sequence goes on along the minus strand of NZ_VDMO01000001.1, from coordinate 173,316 downwards.
TTGTCCCTCTTTCGCAGGGCTGGTCTCAAGAGACAGGGTGTCCAAAAGCAGCACTGTCAGGGCTACTTTCGGGTTTCAGCTTCCCGCGACAACTCCAGCGCCAGCAGCAGCCCCAGTTGCCGCTTCGGATCGTCCAACTCGCCCAGCATGGCGCGCAACTGTTCCAAGCGGTAATACACCGTCTGACGGCGCACGCCCAGGCTGCGGGCCGCCTCGGCCACGTTGAAGTTGCATGCCAGCAGCGCCCTCAGCGTGCCCAGCAGCGTCAGACGCGGGCGCGGCGGCAGCGCGAGCACCGCGCCCAGGTGCGAGGCCACGAAGGCTGCGGCGCGGCCGGTCTCGTTCAGGGCGTCGGTGACCGGTGACAGTGAGGGTAGCGCGACGGCAGGCGGCGGCCTCAGAATCCGGGCGTGGGCGGCGCGGGTGAGTTCGGCGAAGCTCACCTCCTGCCGGAAGACGATCAGCGGAAAGTCGGCTTCCAGTGCCGCCTCCAGCGCGGCCAGGGGCACTTCGCGCACCTCGCGCACCAGTTCCAGCACCAGGCCGTGCGCTCCGCCTCCGGCCAGGGAGCGGATGTAGACCTCCGCGCCGTCCCCGACCAGCGGTGTCCCGGTGCTGAGCAGCAGTTCGCCGCCGCTGAGAAAACGGGCCGCGTCATGAATCTCGGAGACATGAACCCAGGTGACGGGCTGGCCCAGCCGGGCGTGACCGCCCCTGACCTCCGCGCCCGCAAAGGCCGGGAGGGTGAGCAACTCGGCCAGGGTGGGCAGCATGGGCACAGCTTAGCCGCAGTCCTGGTCTGTCCGTCTCTAACGAACGCCCGTTAGGGCAATTGGCCTAAGATGAGGCCATGTCCAATTCAGACCCACGCGGCTTTCGCACGCGCGCCGTTCACGCGGGGCATGGAATCGACCCCGCCACGGGGGCGCACGCCACGCCCATCTACGCCACCAGCACTTTCGCCTACGGCAGCGCCGAGCGCGGCCAGCGCCTGTTCGCCGGTGAGGAGAGCGGTTACTTCTACTCGCGCGTGACCAACCCCACCGTGCGCGCCTTCGAGCAGAAGCTGGCCGATCTGGAAGGCGCCGAGGACGCCGTGGCCTTTGCCAGCGGCATGGGCGCGGTGTCGGCCATTGCCCTGACCCTGCTGAAACCCGGCGACGAGGTGGTGTTCCTGGCCCCGCTGTACGGCGGCACCGAGGGCTTCCTGCTGGAGGTGGCCAGCAAGTTCGGCGTGGCGGTCCACGAGGCTCACGACGAGGCTGACCTGGAAAGCAAGCTGAGCGCCCAGACCCGCATGGTCTGGCTGGAAACGCCCACCAATCCGCGTCTGGGCATCTACGATCTGGCGCGGGTGGCGCGGGCCGCGAAAGCGGTGGGGGCGCTGACGGTGGTCGACAATACCTTCAGCACGCCTTACCTGACGCGCCCGATCGAGTTCGGCGTGGATCTGGTGATGCACAGCGCCACCAAGTACCTGGGGGGGCATGGCGACGCCATCGGCGGCGTGGTGGCCGGCCCGGCAGACATGATGATGGAGTTGCGCGGCGTGGGGTTGCGGCACGTCGGCGCGTCGCTGGGGCCGTTCGAGGGCTACCTGTTCCTGCGCGGCATGAAGACCCTGCCGCTGCGGATGGAGGCCCACTGCGCCGGGGCGATGGCGCTGGCCGAGGCCCTGGAAGACCACCCGGCCATCGAGGCGCTGTACTACCCCGGCCTCAAGAGCCATCCCGGTCACGAGGTCGCCGCGCGGCAGATGCGGGGCTTCGGCGGGCTGATCAGCCTGGACCTGGGCAGCCAGCAGGCCGCCATGACCTTTCTGGACAGCCTGACACTGTTCACGCAGGCGGTCAGCCTGGGGGACGTGGAAAGCCTGACCTGTCACCCGGCCAGCACCACCCACGCCCTGCTGGGCGAGGAGACCCTGCTGCGTCAGGGCGTGACCCCTGGGCTGGTCCGCATGAGCGTGGGCATCGAGGACCCGGACGATCTGGTGAGGGACGTGCTGGCGGCCCTGGAAAAGGTGCGGGTCAAGGAACTGGCGTAAACGCGCCGTCCGCTGTCCTTTTCCGCTAGCCTGACCACATGACCCGCACCTCCATCGACCTGAACGCCGACGCAGGCGAGTCCTACGGGGCCTGGACGCTGGGCGACGACGCAAGGCTGTTTCCCCTGCTGAGCAGCGTGAACGTCGCCTGCGGCTTCCACGCAGGCGACCCGCTGACCATGCAACGGACGGTGGCGCTGGCGCAGCAGCACGGGCTGGGCCTCGGCGCGCATCCCAGCTACCCGGACCTGCCCGGGTTCGGGCGGCGCATTCTGGAGGCGGCCCCCGATCAGGTCTACGCCGACACGCTGTACCAGATCTCGGCGCTGGCCGGGATGGCGCGGGCCGCTGGGGTGGCCCTGCAACACGTCAAGGCCCACGGCGCGCTGTCCACCCGCGCCTGGACCCACGCGCCGACGGCGGCGGCGATTGCCGGGGCCACCCGCGACTTCGATCCGGCGCTGCCGTTGATGGTCCTGCCGGCCACGCTGCTGGAAACCGAGGCCCGCCGGCTCGGCGTGCCGGTGGTGCTGGAAACCTTTCCCGAACGCGCCTACCTGCAAGACGGGCGGCTGGCCCCACGGTCCATGCCCGGCTCCAGCATCCATGACCCCGCCGAGGCCGCCCGCCGCGCCGTGATGATGGCCACCCAGGGCCGCATCGAGGCGATTGACGGCGGCTTTTTCGAGTTTGACGTGGATTCGCTGTGTATTCACGGCGACAACCCCAACGCCGTGCAGATTGCCCGCGCCGTCAGGGACGCGCTGGAAGGCGCAGGTGTGCAGGTCCGCACCTTCGCCGCACCAGTCTGAATGCGGCGGCCTGCCCGTCCCACCGGGTTCTACGTCCAGTTCTCGGCAGGGCTGGACCTGACTCAGAACGCCCGCCTGCACGCCTTTCACCGGGCGCTGCGGGCCGATCTTTTGCCGGGGGTCACGGATCTCGGTCCCGGCTACGTCAACCTGTTCGTGGAATACGATGAATCGCTGGTGTCCGGCGCGGCGGTGCGTGGCTGGGTGACGCGCCATCTGCGGGGGGTTGACGGCGCGGCGGAGGTTCAGGGCCGTCTGACCGAACTGCCCGTGCGCTACGACGGCCCGGACCTGCCCGACGTGGCGGCGCGCACCGGCCTGACAGAGGCCGAGGTGATTCGCCTTCACTCGGGTTCGGAATATCACGTCTACGCGGTGGGCTTCACGCCCGGCTTTCCCTTTCTGGGAGAGGTGCCTGAAGCCCTGAGGCTGCCGCGTCGGTCCACCCCACGCGCGACCGTTCCGTTCAACGCTGTCGCCGTCGCCAATGCCCAGACCTGCGTCTACCCTTTGCCCTCACCGGGGGGCTGGAACCTGCTGGGCACGGCACTGACGACGATCTATGATCCCAACCGTGAGCGGCCATTCCTGATCGCGCCGGGGGACCGCGTGCGCTTCCGGCCCTCGCAGGGGGAGACGCCGCCCCTGCCCACTGTCCGTGAGACGTGGCCCGCCGAACCGCGCTGGCCCGCGTTCCGGGTAGAAAAGCCCGGCCTGCTGGACCTGCTGATGGACGCGGGCCGCCCGCATCAGGCGTCGGTGGGGCTGGCCCGCAGCGGCCCGCTGGACTCGCTCTCGGCCCACTTCGCCAATGGTCTGGTGGGCAACGCACCGGATGCGCCGCTGCTGGAACTGACCCTGAAGGGTCCGGTGCTGACCGCCCTGCGGGACGTGGTGGTGGGCGTGGCCGGATTCGGGATGCAACCCGTGGGCCAGCCCATGCAGCAGGGGTTTCGGCTGCGGGCGGGGGAGACCCTGCGCTTCACCTCCACCCAGATCGGCGCGCGGGCGTATCTGGCGGTGGCGGGCGGCTTCGAGGGCACGCCGTTCCTGGGCAGTTGCAGCACGGACCTGATTGGCCGGGTGGGCCGGCCGCTGCGGGCGGGCGACGTGCTGGGCCTGGCGGACCTGCAGGAGGCCCTTGCCGGTTTTGCCAACCTTCCGTTGGGCCTGCCCCACCACGTCACCCTGCGCCTGCGGCCCGGCCCACAGGCCTCGCCCGAAGCCCTGAGAGCGCTGGGCCGCGCGCCTTTCCGCGTCATGGGCTCAGACCGCATGGGCCTGCGCCTGGGTGGTCCAGAAGTTCCGGGCGGGCAGGTCACCAGCGAGGGCACCCCACCCGGCGCGGTGCAGGTCACGCCCGCCGGGGAACCGATTCTCCTGCTCGCGGACCGGGGGCGCATCGGCGGGTACCATAAGCCGGCCATCGTTCATCCGGAAGACCTGCCGCTCGCGGCGCAGTTGCGGCCCGGTCAGGCCGTGTCGTTTCAGCCTGATCTTTCGGGCACGCCGGACGACTGGGCGCGGCGCTGGTCCGTCTGGGCTGATTCTGCCGCCACCTGACCGCCCGACCTCAACACACCCACAGGAGAACAAACATGACGAACCCACAACGCTTCAGCGAAAAAACTGTCCTCATCACCGGCGCGGGCGGTGGCATCGGGCGGGCGGTGGCCCTGCGCTTTGCTTCCGAAGGCGCCAGGGTGGCCGTCAACGACATCAAGCCGGAGATGGTTCAGGCCGTGGTGGACGAGATCACGTCGGCGGGCGGCGCGGCGCTGGCGGTGCCCGCCGACGTGTCCGACGCGGCGGCGGTGGACGCCATGTTCCGCAAAACTGAGAGCGAATTCGGCCACGTGGACGTGCTGTACAACAACGCCGCTTTAATCGACACCACCTGCCATTTCCTGGAGGCGGACGAGGCGTGGTGGGACCGAATTCAGAAGGTCAACCTCAAGAGCGTGTTTCTCTGTTCCCAGCGGGCAGCAAAGATTATGGCGCGGCGGCGTAAGGGTGTCATCTTGACCACCTCTTCCGGCGGGGCCACCCGCGCCCACCGGGGCAACGTTGCCTACGACGCCACCAAGGGCGGCATCGAGGCCATGACCCGCTCGATGGCCCTTGATCTCGCGCCTTACGGCATTCGCGTCTGCGGCGTGGTGCCGGGCTTCATCAACACCTACGGCCTGACCGAGGAGCAGCTGCGCGAACGCGAGAAGACCGTGCCGCTGGGCCGCTATGGTGTGGCCGAGGACATGACCGGGGCGGCGCTGTTCCTGGCGTCCGACGACGCCTCGTACATCACCGGACAGTTCATCAGCGTGGACGGCGGCGTGCTGGCGCAGCAGCGCTCGGCCAACGTGGACACGTACCCCGTGGAGGGCTTTCCGGTGATCGAGGCGGATCTGGCGTGAGCGCGCCCCTCTTCAGCCCGCACAGCGCCGACATCGTGGTGATCGGCGCTGGGATCATCGGCGCGGCCAGTGCCTACCGACTGGCGCAACGCGGCCTGAAGGTGGTGGTGCTGGACAAAGACCGCCCGGCCAGCGGTTCCACCGGCCGCAGCGTGGCGGGCGTCCGGGCGCAGTTCCACAACGAAACCAACATACTGCTGTCGCGCGAGAGCATCGCGGAGTACGCCGCCATGCCGGGGTCCGGATACCGCGCCGAGGGCTACCTGATGCTGATCCCCGAGGCAGGCTGGCCCGAGCACCGCGAGGCCGTAACCCTGCAACAGCGTCTGGGCATTCCTTCCGAGGCCCTGACCCCCGACGAGGCGCAGCGGTACGCCACCTTCGACACGGCGGGCCTGGGCGGCTGCAGCTACTGTCCCACCGACGGCAAGGTGGACGCCCACAGCCTCAACCACGAATACGTGCGGCTGGCGCGCGAGGTCGGGGCGCGGGTGCTGCTGGACACCCCCGTGACAGGTCTTGAGCGGGTGGGTGAAGTCTGGCACGTCCAGACACCGGGCGGAACCTTTGAAGCCCCGCAACTTCTCAATGCCGCTGGCGCGTGGTCCGGTGAGGTGGGGCGGCTGGCTGGCCTGGACATTCCCGTTCAGCCGGCCCGCCGCATGGTCTTCTGCACCGGTCCGCTGACGCTGCCGCGCCCCGTGCCGATGACCTTTGACCTGGGCAGCGGCGTCTACCTGCGCTCGGAAGGCGAGCGCCTGATCTTTGGCCGGGCGGACCCGCTGGACACCGGCTGGCGGGAGGGCCTGAACTGGGACTGGCTGGACCCCACCCTGGAACTGGCACTGACGCGCTGGCCGTGGCTGGAAGCGGCCTCGCTGGACCGCAACGCCAGCTGGTGGGGCTACTACGAACTGACCCCGGACGGCTTTCCGGTGGTGGGCCGCATGCCGGGCGTGGACGGCTGGCTCAACGCCTGCGGCTTCTCCGGCCACGGCGTGATGCAGGCCGCCGCCACAGGCCGCGTGATGGCCCAGATTGCGGTGGGCGAGACCCCGTTTATCGATGTCTCGCCGCTGGGGATGGAGCGTTTTGACGGCACAGCCGTGCGGAGGGTGGACCTGCAGGTGTAGCGCGGTCAGTGGCCGATGCGCCGAACCAAGCACAGCTGCCGCGCCGGGTGCCCCAGCCACGGCGTCCACAGCCCAGATTCCTTCGAGGCGGCCACGCGGAATCCGGCCGCCTCGTACAACCCCAGCGCCGCGACGTTCTGATCGGTGGTGGACAGTTGAACGCCGGGCACGTTCAGCTCTCCGAGCCGCTCCAGAAACGCCCGCAGCAGTCCGCGCCCCAGTCCCAGCCCCCGCGACTGGGGCAGCAGGTTCAGGTGCAGGTGGGCCGGAAAATCCGTCTCAGACGCGTGCGGTGAGGGAAAACGCAGGCTGCGGATCAGATAGGGCAGGGCCTCCCAGGGCCGGGTGTAGCGCCGGGTCAGCAGGCCGGGCAGCGCCGTGCCGCCCACCACCCGCGCAACGGCCCGCCGGTAGGCGGCCTCGTCCACCGCGCCGACGATGTAACCGATCACCTCGCCGTCCACCTGAGCTGCGAACCCCACCGCGCCCGGCAGGCGGAAGTAGGCCCGCATCCACAGGTCGGCGAACAGCTGCGCGTCCGGGAAATAGAGTCCGGCGCTTTCTCCGAAAAATCCAGTCCGGTACGCAATCTCGCCCAGCCGCGTTTCATCGGCGGGCCGCACCGGACGGATCAGCGGACGGCCCAAGGCGCGTCTACCGCTCGCCGCGCAGGTCGGTCACGCGCCGCAGCTTGCCGCCCTCGCTGCGCGCCAGACTGCCCGGCACGCACAGCTCGCAGCGCACGGTCACGCCCACCTGGGTCTTGATCAGGCGCACGATCTCATCGCGCAGGGAGGCGGCTTCCGTGTCGGCCTCCACCTGCAAGGTCAATTCGTCCATGATCCCGGTGCGGGTCAGGGTGACGTGGTAGTGCGGGCTGACCTGTCCCAGGCTGACCAGCACGGCTTCCAGCTGCGTGGGGTAGACGTTGACGCCGCGCAGGATGATCAGATCGTCGCTGCGCCCCCGGATGATGTCCATGCGGCGCATGGTGCGTCCGGTGGCGTTGTCGCCGGGCAACAGGCGGGTGATGTCCCCCGTCCAGTAGCGCAGGATCGGCAGCGCGCTGCGGCTGATGCTGCTCAGGACCAGCACGCCCCACTCGCCGTCCGGCACAGCGCTCCCCGTCTCCGGGTCCACGACTTCCGGGTAGAAATGGTCTTCCCAGATGTAACTGCCGCGCTGCTCGGCGGCGTCCTCGTTGCTCACGCCGGGACCGATCATCTCGGACAGGCCGTAGATATTGGTGGCGGTCACGCCCAGGCGTTTCTGCACTTCCGCGCGGGTCTTCTCGGCCCAGGGTTCGGCGCCCAGCACGGCGTATTTCAGGGAGTGGTCACCCGGCCCCAGCCCCTGACGTTCCAACGCCTCGGCCAGCACCAGCGCGTAACTGGGCGTGCAGGCAATGACCTCGGGCGCGAGATCTTGGATCAGGCCCACCTGCCGTTCGGTGCCGCCGCCCGAGACGGGAACGGTACACAGGCCCAGCCGCCGCGCGCCGCCGTCCAGGCCCAGCCCGCCGGTAAACAGGCCGTAGCCGTAGGCGTTGTGGAACACCATGCCGGGCCGCGCCCCCGCCGCGTACAGGCTGCGGGCCACCACCTCGGCGAAAATCTCCAGATCGCGCTCGTCGTAGCCCACCACCGTCGGCTTGCCGCCGGTGCCACTGCTGGCGTGCAGGCGGCGCAGGTTACCCTGCGGCACGACGCACAGGCCCAGTGGATAGTTGTCGCGCAGGTCCACCTTGCGCGTAAACGGGAAGCGGACCAGATCGTCCAGCGTTCTCAGGTCGCCTGGCGTCACGCCCGCCGCGCCGAATTTCTCGCGGTAGGCGGGAACGTGTTCGTGCTGCCGGGCCACCATGTCCTGCAGGCGGGCCAGTTGCAGGGCGCGCAGTTCAGCTTGGGGCATCGCTTCAAATTGGGGCTGAAACAAGGGGAAACCTCCTGGGGTGGAGGCAGTCTAGCGGGCTGGCGCGGTTGGGTGTACAAGACACCGGGACACCTGAGTTTCAACCCACGTTCGATCAGCTCGAGGATCAAGTCAATGGAGGCATTGGGGCGGAATGGCATAATAGACAGGCCATCCACCGACTGCAGCCACGCCAGGACATTGTAACGCTCTGTAGTCAAACTGAAACAGCCAGTGTTCGCCGTAGACCTTGACGTCCAGCGCGCCCACGCCTAAGAGTCACTTCTGCAGGGGTTCTACTTGAGCAGATACATTCTTTTGGAGAAGAACTTTGCGTCCCTTTTTGAAAAAGGGAAACTCAATATAGTGAAATGTGGTCAGGCTTGTAGATACTACGATAACGGCGAGAATAAGAATCCAGAGTGAGTAGCCCCACCAGGGAAGCGAATCAAATCGAGTTACTACGTTAACAGCTCTGGAGAGGACATAGAGAATAATGCCATGCAGGATATAAATGCTGTAGCTCGCCAAACCAAGTGCCTGAGACGCAGGCCAACGCAGCACACGTCCCAGAACAGACGTGCCAGGGGTCTTCAACAAGGCCAAAAAAAACACGGTCAGAAGGATGACCTGGGTGGGGCCGTACGCCGATGCAAACAGGATTCCCTCTGCGGACAGGGCTACTAGCGCGATTATTTGTGGGAGATAATTAGGAGGCTGCCATTCCTGAAACTGACGGGAGCGCCAGACGGTCGCCGAAATCATTCCACCGAGAAAGAGAGGAATAACTGTGGTAATCGGCACGCCAAGAACCCCTGCAAAAAGAACGAATAAGCAAGCTACGGCAGTGATAAACGCACCGTTTTTGTAGCGCAACACCACCATCATAATGGGGAGTGCCAGATAGAATTTCCATTCGTACCCTAAGGTCCAATAGACGCCGGAGACCACTTGCCAGGATGGAAAGCCATTAATGTCAGGTCGATTGAGGGCGCCCAGGCCATACCACTGTGCAATCTCCAAGACCACTTTCTGCACAGGCTCGTGCAATGTAAACCCAGTTGAAATGGCAGTGATGATCATTACAATTGTGGTTGCAAAAAGGTAGAGGGGCGCGATCCTAAGGACGCGCCTTTCTAAGTATTTCGGTACATTAAAGCGCCCACGTTTATCCAGGGCTTGTCCCCAAAATAGAAAAGCGGTTATAATAAAAAATATACCGACACTGGTAGTTCCGAAATGGTTATAGAGGCGCGAATTTGTGTCAGACCAGTTGTCGGTCCTGAAGTAGATAATTGTAATTAGTGCGTGATGAAGGAAAACAGCAAACGCGAGATAGCCGCGTATGCCCTCTATGTTATGAATCAGCGGCGGACTGTTTCTATAGTAGTCACGAAAAAATAGACTTTGTCGGGTGAAGTAAAGAGCCACTGCTATCGCGACAGCAAAGCCCACAAGTGCGAAAAGTGGAGTGTCGTACATCGCCTCTCAAATTATCATCGTCTTTGGAGGACGGCACGCATATTTGCGTCGCGCTGTCCACCCGTTCCTTTCGTATGAGGAGAGGCGCGGATCCACACGCTGTCAGACGATAATTCCGAAGCTTCTTCGATCCTGGTTCTCTGGTTTGCTGTGCGCTGCTGCCGACGATTGAAGGGCCAGGGCCGACCGGAGCCTGTGCTCCCAGCGGCTCACTGCGACCTCAGGCCGGGAGGGTTTCCAGCTCTTTCCGGCCTTCCGAATCCGCAGGAAGAACGCCGCCGGGCAGCCTGTACCCCGCCGCCAGCGCCTGATAGGCCTTCACCTGTGCGGCCTGCCACGCTTCATCCTGCCCCAGTTCCTCGGCTATGAGGGCGGCCACGCGCGGCGCGGCCTCGGCGCTGGCCTGGGCATTCAGCAGCAGGGCGCGGGTGCGGCGGGCCAGCACGTCCTCCACGGTGCGGGCCTGCTCCTGCTGAACGGCCCAGCGCACCTCGGCCTCCGAATACGGCAGTTCGGGGTGCAGCAACACCGACGCGCCGGGCATGGCTTGAATGCGTTCGGCGTCGGTGCCGTAGACCTTCCAGGGTTCGTCCAGCGCCTCGGCCGTGGCCCCGTGCAGTTTCAGGCCCTCGGTCAGGCTCATGCGCCGGGGCAGACCGGCCAGCTCGGCGGCGCGGGTCACAGCGTCGGCGCCCATGCGGCGGTAGGTGGTCCACTTGCCCCCGGTCAGCGTGAGCATGCCGCCCGCCGAAATGCGGATGACGTGATCGCGCGACAGGGCCTTGGTATCGGTGCCCTCGGCCGCCTTGACCAGCGGGCGCAGCCCGGCGTAGACGCTGCGCACGTCCGCGCGGGTGGGGGCGGGAGAAAGGTACTGCGCCGCCGTCTTGAGAATGAAGTCCACTTCCTCGGGCAGGGCGCGCGGCTCCCAGGCCACGTCAGGGACGGGCGTGTCGGTGGTACCGATCACCACGTGGTCGTGCCACGGAACGGCAAACAGCACCCGCCCGTCGTCGGTGCGCGGAATCATCAGCGCACTTTCGCCAGGCAGGAAGCGGCGGTCCACCACCACGTGCACCCCCTGGCTGGGCGAGAGCATGGGCTTGACCTTCGGGTCTTCCATGCGCCGCAGATCGTCCACGAACACGCCGGTGGCATTCACCACAACCCTGGCGCGGGCCTCGTGGGTCTGGCCGGTCTCATGGTCGCGCCAGGTTGCGCCGACGACCTTGCCGCCGTCCATCAGCAGGCCGGTCACCGGCGCATGATTGACTGCCACACCACCGTGGTCCTCCAGCGTCCGCAGCAGCGTGATCGCCAGCCTGGAGTCGTCGAACTGGCCGTCGAAATACAGGATGCCGCCGCCCAGCCCGGCCTTTTTCAGGGTGGGAATGTTTGTCAGGGCCTGGGCCTTCCCGATGTACCGACTGGCCTGAAGATTGAGCTTCCCCGCCAGCAGGTCGTACATTTTCAGACCGATGCCGTAGAACGGCGCGGACCACCACTTGTACGCGGCGATCAGAAAGCCCTGGTCGCGCACCAGATGCGGCGCGTTGCGCTTGAGCAGGCCGCGCTCGTGCAGCGCCTCGCGCACCAGCGAGATGTTGCCCTGCGCGAGGTAGCGCACGCCGCCGTGGACCAGCTTGGTGCTGCGGCTCGATGTTCCCTTGGCGTAGTCGTGGGATTCCAGCAGCAGGACGCGGTAGCCGCGGGTGGCCGCCTCCACGGCGGTGCCCAGGCCGGACGCGCCGCCGCCGATCACCAGAATGTCCCAGGGTTGCGGCGCAGTGGCCGCTTCAATGATGTCTGCACGTTTCATATCGCTTCCTTTCGAAAGGAGGTTCAGAACGTTTGGGCGCCCGCTCTCCTTTCGGTTCCGATGATGCTGAACATTCGTCCAGAGAATTTGAACATGTGTACCGCTGTGCTGCAAGGGACGAATGGTTTATGAATCTTGACTGTGGAGCGGGGGAACAGGCAGAGGGTCCTGACCCTCCAGACAGGCGGTCAGGACCCAGGGCGGAAATGGCAGTCCGTGCGCCGTCTCCCCGGTCAGGGGTTCAGGCCTCGGCTTCCTCCCAGTCGCGTGAGCGTGAAACGGCCTTCTGCCACTGGCCCAGGCGTTGCCGCCGCTGATCCTCGCTCATCTGCGGCTCGAAGCGGCGGTCTTCTTGCCACTGCGAGGCGATTTCCTGGCGGTCTTTCCAGAAGCCCACCGCCAGACCCGCCAGGTAGGCCGCGCCCAGCGCCGTGGTTTCGGTGATCTTGGGCCGAACCACTGGAACCCCCAGCACGTCGGCCTGGAACTGCATCATCAGGTCGTTGGTGCTGGCCCCGCCGTCCACGCGCAGTTCCTTGAGGGTCACGCCGCTGTCCTTTTCCATGGCGCTGACCAGTTCGGCGCTTTGAAACGCGATGGCCTCCAGCGCGGCGCGGGCAATGTGGGCGGCGGTGGTGCCGCGCGTCAGGCCCACCATGGTGCCGCGGGCGTAGCTGTCCCAGTACGGGGCACCCAGGCCCACGAACGCCGGCACCACGTACACCCCGCCGCTGTCCGGCACGCTGGTCGCCAGCCGCTCGACGTCGCTGCTGCTGCGGATGATGCCCAGGCCGTCGCGCAGCCACTGCACCACCGCGCCTGCCACGAACACGCCGCCCTCCAGGGCGTAGGTGCGCGTGTCGTCGAACTGCCAGGCCACGGTGGTCAGCAGGCGGTTCTGGCTGGGGACTGCCTCGCCGGCCGTGTTCATCAGCAGAAAGCAGCCGGTGCCGTAGGTGTTCTTGGCCATGCCGCGCTCCAGGCAGGCCTGCCCGAAGGTGGCCGCCTGCTGGTCCCCGGCGATGCCGGCAATGCGGATGCGGCTGCCCAGCAGGCCCTCGGCGGTCTCGCCGTAGACCTCGCTCGATGCCCGCACCTCCGGCAGGATGGCGCGCGGCACATCCAGCAGCGCCAGCAGCTCGTCGTCCCAGTCGCCGGTGTGGATGTTGTACAGCATGGTGCGCGAGGCGTTGGTGGCGTCGGTGATGTGGCACTCGCCGCCGGTCAGGTTGTAGACCAGCCACGAATCCACCGTGCCGAAGGCCAGCTCGCCGCGTTCGGCCCGCTCACGGGCACCGTCCACGTGATCCAGCAACCACTTCACCTTGGTGCCGGAGAAGTAGGCGTCGATGACCAGGCCCGCCTTCTGCTGAATCAGCTCTTCCTTGCCCGCCGCGCGCAGCTGATCACACAGCCCAGCAGTGCGCCGGTCCTGCCAGACGATGGCGTTGTGGATCGGCTTGCCGCTCTGGCGGTCCCAGATCACCACCGTCTCGCGCTGGTTGGTGATGCCGATGGCCGCGATGTCGCTGGCCCGCAGCCGCGCCTGCGTGATGGCTTCCTGCGCCACGCCCAGCTGCGTGCTCCAGATTTCCTGGGCGTCGTGCTCCACCAGCCCCGGACGCGGAAAGATCTGGCGGAATTCCTTCTGGGCCTGGGCCTTGATGTTTCCGGCGTGGTCGAACACGATGGCGCGGCTGGAGGTGGTGCCCTGGTCGAGCGCCAGAATGTATTGGTCGGGCATGCGGGTGACTCCTTTGTCACGGGGTGACAGTGCGGCTCAGCTGGGTGGGCGGAGGATGGCCGGACGGGACTGCTCGCGCTGCTGTGGATGCGGTGAGGTGCGCTGCGGTTGACTGGAGGTTAGCTTTTCTGGTCCAGGTTGTAGGCGGGGTCCGTGCCCTGAATGCCAGTTGTCGCCTCGCCAGCCCTGGCGAGCGGTCGGCCGATGGCGAAGTCGTAGATCACCGCGCCCACCAGTGCGCCGATCAGCGGTCCGACCACCGGCACGATCCAGATCATGCTGCCGTCGGTCAGGCCGTTGTTCTTGAAGCCGGCCATCACCGCGAACAGGCGCGGCGCCAGATCGCGGGCCGGATTGATCGCGTAGCCGTGCATGGCCCCGAAGGAGATGCCCACCGCCATGACCGTGAACGCCACGGCCAGCGCGCCCCAGGCGGCCCCTGCCGCGTTGTTCAGCTTGTCGCCGATTGCCAGGATCATGCCCATCAGCAGCGCGGTGCCGACGATCTGGTCGATCATGCCGGGCCAGAAGGTGCCCGGCACACCCGGAAAGGTGGCGAACACGCCCGCCGTGTGGTCGAAGGCCGGGTCGAAGATGACCCAGCGGGCGTGATACACCGCGAAGACGATGGCCGCCCCCAGAAACGCGCCGACGAACTGGCCCAGGATGTAATGCGCCACTTTCTTCCACGGAAACCGGCCTGTGGCGGCCAGCGCGATGGTTACGGCGGGGTTGAGGTGCGCGCCGCTCACGGTGCCGGCGATCAGGATGCCCATCAGCACGGCGAAGCCCCAGCCCAGCGTGATGTTGGTGTACCCGCCGTTGACGACCTGCCCTGGAATGGCGGCGTCGCCCACGCCGGCGAACAGCACCACCATCGCCACCACGCCGCATCCCAGCAGGATCAGCACCATGGTTCCAACAAGTTCCGCGACGAATTCCTGCGCTGCTGAAAACTTCATATCCCTCCTCTGTGGTCCACGGCAGCCGGCGGCAATCCGCGTCAGCCGTGTGCTGGGCGATCTTGCGCGTTCGTTGTGTGAACCCTGAGCGTTGAGGAGATCAGCTTGCCAGAGGGCTGAACACATGTCAAGTATGATTGAACACATGTTCAGTGTGCCAACAGTTGGCTGCAGACGTCGGTGGGCCACCGCTTCCGGGGTACAGTGACGCGTGCTCAGCGCTGACTCAGACGCATCTCTTCATCTGCCTGCGGGCGATCAGGACATCCAGGCCGTCCGGGTGGCCCGCCTGTATTACGTTCAGGGCCTGACCACCAACACGATTGCCACTGAGCTTGGGCTGTCGCGGCCCAAGGTCTCGCGCCTGCTGTCCCATGCCCGCCGCCGGGGGCTGGTGGAAATCCGCATTCATGATCCCGAGGGCCAGGCCCAGGGGCTCGAAGCCCGCTTACACGCCCGCTACCCGTTCTTGCAGGCGCAGGTGGTCAGTGTGCCGCAGGGCAGCGCCGAGGACGTGTGGCTGGAGCGCACCGCCGCCGCCGCCGCCGCCGAGCTGGGCGAGCTGCTGCGGCCCGGCATGACGGTGGGCGTGGCCTGGGGCACCACCATGAGCGCCATCAGTCACGCGCTGCTGCCCCGGCCTGTGCCCGGGCTGACCTTCGTGCAGCTCAACGGCTCGGCCAGCGCCGCCGACTTCATGAGCGGCTTCGTGACCGACACGATTCTGCGTTTTGCGCGCAATTTCACGGCGGGCGCGCAACTGTTCCCGGTGCCCACCTTCTTCGACGACGCGGCCACCAAGCAGGCCATGTGGCGCGAGCGCAGCGTCCGGCATGTGCTGGACTTGCAGGCGCGGGCCGATCTGCTGATCTACTCGGTGGGCAGCCACGCGGCGGCCATTCCCAGCCACGTCTACAGCGCCGGCTACCTGGACGCCGACGATCTGGCCGCGCTGAATGCCGAGGGCGCGGTGGGGGACATCGGCACCGTCTTCTACCGCGCCGACGGCAGCGACGCGGGCCTGTCCCTGAACGCCCGGGCCAGCGGCCCACCCCTGAGCCTGATCCGGGCCGCCGCCGAGACGCTGTGCGTGGTCAGCGGGCTGGGCAAGGCCGCCGCCCTGCAGGCCGCGCTCGAAGGCCAGCTGATGCGCCGACTGATCGTGGACGAGATGACCGCGCGGGCCGTGCTGGAGCGGATCGAGCCTGCCGGCTGAGGCCCGACCTCCGGGTTGGGCCGACCGGCGGAACGGCGCGTGCCCTCCAGGCTGACCCCCTCAGGCGACGTCGGCAAACCGGGGCCGTCCTGAGAGGGCGGGACTTCCACGATGACGGGGAGAAGTGACACAATCGGCTCAGGACGGGTCTGCGGTCACGCACAGCACAGGCAAGAAGGGGCGAACATGAAGCGACGTTGGACGCGGGGTGTGATGTTGTCGGGTTTGTTGCTGGTGGGGCTGGCCCCGGCTCAGCGCGAGGTTTCGATCTATGGCGGGGTCTACAGGAGCAGCCAGCCGGTCAGCGTGGAAGTGTATGCGCCCGCCGGAACGGTGTTCACCCTCAGCCGGGTGCTGGACCCGGCGGCCCTGTTCGCCGCCTCGCCCGATCCACACGAACCCAGGCTGGGTGCCGCGCGCCGCAGCGCGCCGATCCGCACCATCACGCTGAAGAAACGGGATCAGCGCCTGGACTTTGGAAAGCTGCCCAGCGGCGTGTACGTGGTGGGCACGGGCAAGCTGGGCGCGGTGGTGCTGGTCAGCAACCTGGGGCTGGTGGTCAAGCGCGACGCGGGGCAGGCGCTGACGTTTGCGGCGGACCGTGAAAGCGGACAGACGCGAGCGGCGCGGGTGTGGGCGCTGGGGGGCGGGTCCCCAGTGTTGTCGGGCGCCGATGGCGTGGCCCGTTTCACCAGGAAAGCGAACGCCGATTCGGACAAGGAGACCTTCCTGGCCCGCTACGGCAACGACTGGGCCATCAGCGGGGCGTACTGGAACAGCTACGCGGCCCCATTGGTGCGCGGTTACGTCTACACGGACCGCCCGATTTACCGCCCCGGCCAGCATGTGGAGTTCAAGGCGGTGCTGCGTCAGGCGCGCAAACTGACGCCGCTGGCGAATACGTCGGTGCGCGTGACCATCCAGTCTCCCGACGGCGACGAGGTGTACCGCAAGACCCTGACCACCAACGCGCTGGGATCGCTCAGCGCCGGGCTGGACCTGCCGGTGGGCGCGAAGCTGGGCGAGTACTATTTTTCACTGAAGCCCGACAAGGCCGGTGGTGACAGCCAGAGCGACATCGGCGGCAGCTTTCAGGTGGAGGCGTACCAGAAGCCCGAATACGCCGTGACCCTCGCGCCGGACCGCAAACGGGCCGTGCAGGGCGAGAAGGTCAATCTTCGCATCTCGGCCCGCTACCTGTTCGGGGGCAACGTGAGCGGGGCCAGGGTCAATTACAACGTCACCCGCGCGCCGTATTATCCGCCCGGCTTCGACAGCGATTACCTGCCCCCCGGCGACGAGGGCCGCGACTACGGCTCCGATCTGGTGATTCAGGAGGAGACGCGCCTGAACGCGGGCGGCGACCTGGACCTGACCCTGCCGCTGGCGCGTGACCCGGACGGCCAGCCGGTCAGCTACCGCATCGAGGCCACGGTGGAGGACGAATCGCGCCGCACGGTCAGCGCCCAGACCCAGGTGATCGCCTTTCCCGCCAGCTTGAACGTGGAGGCCAGCACCGACGGCTACGTGTACGACGCGGGCAAGCCGATTCGCGTGTCGCTGGACACCCGGGATCTGAAAGACGTGGGCCGCGCCGCCCCGGTCACGCTGGACCTGATCCGCCAGAGCTACGACTACGACCGGAAGAAGAAGATCTGGGTGCTGAGCGAGACGCGCCTGGCCCGCTCGCAGGTGCAGACGAACGCGGCGGGCGCGGCCAGCACCACCCTGTCCACCCCACGTGGCGGTGGGTATCTGGTGCGCGCCACCGTGAAGGACGCGCGGGGCCGCACGAGTACCTTCGAGAACTTCGTCTGGGTCCTCAAACCCGGCGAGGACTACGGCTGGAACTACCGCGATCTGACCGTGCAACTGGACCGCAAGAGCTACGCCCCCGGCGACACCGCCACCGTGCTGGTGGGGAATCCCAGGCCCGGCGCTCCGGTGCTGGTGACGCTGGAAGGCGACAGACTGCGCAGTTCCACTGTCCTGCGCGGCGCAGGCGCGGTGCTGACCTACCGTTTTCCAGTCACGGCGGACATGGCCCCGAACATCTACGTCGCGGCGGCCACCCTCAGCGACGGCCAGTTTTACAGCAACGACGCCCGCGTGAAGGTGCCCCGCGTGGGCGCGGCCCTGACCGTGAAAGTCACGCCGGAAAAGGCCCGTTACGGCCCCGGCGACACCGGCAAGTTCAGCGTGGACGTGCAGACGGCGGACGGCCAGGGTGTGGCCGGCGAGGTGGCGCTGGGGGTGGTGGATGGGGCCATCTATCTGGTGCAGCGCGACAACAGCACGCCGATTGCCCAGGTGTTCGATGCGCCGCGCAGCAACGCGGTGGGCACCAATTCCAGCCTCAATTTCTACTTCTCGCAGGTGGGGACCGTGGCCTCTGCGCCCAGGCAAATGGAAACCACGCCCGCCTTCGCGCAGGACAAGCAGAGCCGGGCCGCCGACGCTGCCAGCGCCGATCCATTGACACCGCGTCAGGAGTTCAAGGACACCATCCTGTGGGTGCCCAACCTGCTGACCGACGCGCAGGGCCACGCCGAGGTGACGGTCAAGTTCCCCGACAACCTGACCACCTGGGTGACCACCGCCCGCGCCCAGACGAAGACTCCGCGTTTCGGGCAGGGCGCCGCCACCACCATGACCACCAGGGACGTGATCGCCCGCCTGAGCCTGCCCACCTTCCTGGTGCGCGGCGACACGGTCACGCTGTCGGGGATCGTGAACAACACGCTGAATACAGCGGTGACGGGCACGGCCAGCGCGGTCCTGAGCGGCCTGACCCCGCTGGGCGGCGCGGCGCTGAAACCCGGCGGCGCACCGCTCCGTGTGGCCGCCAATGGCCGGGTCCGCACGGACATGCAGGTGCGGGCAGGCAATGTCGGCACAGCGGACGTGACCTTCACGGCGCGCACGGCTTCCGGCAATGACGCCCTGAAACTGCCCCTCCCGGTCAAGGCCAGGGGATACGAGGTGACGCAGACGGCGGTGGGCAGCGCCTCCAGCCCCAGCGTGAAGCTCAATATTCCCAGGGACGCCAACCTGAAAACGCTGGACCTCAGCCTGAGCCTCACGCCGTCGCTGCTGTCCGCCGTCTCGCCCGCGCTGGAGTATCTGGTGGGCTATCCCTACGGCTGCACCGAGCAGACCATGAGCCGTTTCCTGCCTGCGCTGCTGGCCGAGGAAACCCTGGGCCGCGCGGCCCTGCCGCAGAGCGTGTCTCAGAATCTGCCCGACATCGTGAGTGCGGGGCTGGCGCGGCTGGAAGTGTTCCAGCACGAGGACGGCGGCTGGAACTTCTGGCAGTACGACGACAGCACCCTGGAAATGAGCGCCTACGTGGTGGAGGGCCTGTTGCGGGCCAAGCACCTGGGGGCAAAGGTCGACAACGACATGCTCTACAGCGGGCTGCAGTACCTCGCCAAAAACGTGCCCAATCCGAAGCGCCGGCAGGCCGAGCGGGCCAGCGCCTACCGTGCCCTGGCCGACGCTGGCAAAGTGGACAAGGCGCAACTGGCCGCCTTCGCTCGCCGCAAGGATCTGGAACCCTACGCGCTGGCCCAAATCGCGCTGGCACTGAACAAGACGGGGCAGACCCAGGCCGCCCGTGACGTGCTGGACCGCCTCAAGGCCGGACGGATCGGCACCAACGAGGGCGCGCTGCTGCACTGGGAAACGCCGAAACGGGGGGGCGGCGACTCCTGGTACGACTACTGGGACGACAACAGCGTTCAGGTGACGGCCAAGGCGCTGGAAGCCGTCGCCACGCTGGAGCCGAACAGCGCCCTGATTCCCGGCGTCTCGCAGTGGCTGCTGGCCAACCGGCGCGGCCCCAAATGGCTGTCCACCCAGGACACCACCACTGTGATCATCGCGGCGCTGGTCCTGAAGCCCCCGAAGGCGGTGGGCGGGGACGTAGACGTCCTGTTGGACGGCCAGAACGCTGGGCAGGCCACGCTGACCGGACAGGAGGCAGTCACCCTCAACATTGATGCCAGCACGCTAAAAGCCGGAGCGCACACGGTCACAATGACGGGCGCACCCGCCGGGCTGACCTTCAGCACGCAACTGAACTACAGCCGCGAACCCGCCGAGTTGAAGGGCGACGCCAGCAAAGGATTCAGGATGAGCCGCCAGTATCAGCGTCTGGAACCGGTGTGGGACGCGAAGAACAACAAATATACCTACCGGCGCGTCCCGCTCCTGAAAGGCGGGCAGATGCAGCCGGTCACGGTGGGCGACCTGATTCTGGTCACCCTCAGCGTGCAGCCGGTGGGTCAGGCCGCCCGCTACATGGTGGTCAGCGATCCCATTCCGGCGGGCATGAAGGCGCTGGACGAACGCAGTCTGAGCATCGCGGGCCTGCAGGACCCCGACGAGTACGGCTGGGACAACTGGAACTACTGGTACGCGGGCCGTGACCTGCTCGATGACCGGGTGGACCTGTACGCCGACTACCTGAAGGGCGAGCAGAAGATGACCTACCTGCTGCGCGCCCAGACCCCCGGCACCTTCACCGCGCTGCCCACCCACGCCTTCTTGATGTACGACCCGGACGTGGAGGGCTACGCCCCGGCGACGACCTTCACCGTGCGGGACCGGGGGCAGTGACGGGCGGGGGATGAGGAGATCGTCCCTCCGACACGCTGGTGCGGCGCTCGTCTGGCTCGCGCTGCTGGCTCCTGGCGCCCACGCCTTCCAGGCCCAGTACGGCCCCCTGACCGTGACCTACGTGGACCCGCGTGACCGCCAGCAACTCGCGGCGGTCTATAAAGCGTGGGAGACGGCGGCGCGTGACCTGAAGGCGCTGGGACTTGCGCCTCCCGCGAAAGTGCGGATCGAGGCGGCGGGTCACGCGGCAGACTTTGCGGCCCGCACCGGGGAGCCGGTGAACATCGCCGCGTCCACCCGGGGCGCGGTGATCCGCACGCAACGGCTCTCGGCGCTGGCGGCGCGTGGCCTGCTGCCCACCACCATCCGGCATGAGGCGTTTCATACGGCCCAGCCGGCCGGACTCCCGCGCTGGCTGGCCGAAGGGCTGGCCCGCACCTTCAGCGGCGAGGCCAAGACGGACCCGCGCACCCCGACGGGATTGGAGGGCGTCCCAGACTCACGGCTCGACGCTGAGTTGCTGAACCGCGACCCCACCCGCCTGAACGCCGCCTACCGCGAGGCCACCATCCGGGCGGCGCGGCTGGTGCGGGCGCGGGGCTGGACAGGAGCGCTGAAGTGGTGACGGACGGCACACGCGCGTGAAAGACTCGCCAGGATGAAAGCCGTCGTCTACGAGCATTTCGGAATGCGCCCCGAACTCCGCACCGTCCCTGACCCCGTGCCGACAGCGGACGGCGTGGTGCTGCGCGTGGAGGCGTCCGGCGTGTGCCGCAGCGACTGGCACGGCTGGATGGGCCATGACCCCGACATCGCCCTGCCCCACGTCCCCGGCCACGAGATTGCCGGAACCGTGGTGGCCGTGGGCCAGGCCATCACCCGCTGGCGCGAGGGGGACCGCGTGACGCTGCCCTTCGTCTCGGGCTGTGGGCGCTGTCCAGAGTGTCAAAGCGGGCAGCAGCAGGTCTGCCGGGACCAGTTTCAGCCGGGCTTCACGGCCTGGGGATCGTTCGCCGAATACGTGGCCCTGCGCTACGCCGACGGCAATCTGGTGAGGTTGCCCGACGGTCTGGATTTCGTGACGGCGGCCAGTCTGGGGTGCCGCTTCGCCACCTCCTTCCGCGCGGTGGCGCAGCAGGGCCGGGTGCGCGGCGGCGAGTGGGTGGCGGTCCACGGCTGCGGCGGCGTGGGCCTGTCGGCGGTCATGATCGCCCACGCCCTGGGCGCACGGGTGGTTGCGGTGGACATCGGCGCGGACAAGCTTGCGCGGGCGGCGGATCTGGGCGCGGAGGTGACCCTCAACAGCCGCGAGGTGGACGTGGTGACGGCCATCCGCGAGGCCACGGGCGGCGGCGCGCACCTGTCGCTGGACGCGCTGGGGCACGCGCAGACCTGTGCCGATTCCATCCTGTGCCTGCGGACCCAGGGCCGGCATGTGCAGGTGGGCCTGCTGGTGGCCGATCAGGGCCGCCCACCGCTGCCGATGGACGCCGTGATTGCAAAGGAACTGGAGATTTACGGCAGCCACGGCATGGCCGCCCACGCCTACCCGGAAATGCTGGGCATGATCGAGAGCGGCCTGCTGCGCCCGGACCGGCTGATCGGCGCGCGGCTGACGCTGGAACAGTCTGTCGAGGCGTTGATGGGAATGGATTCGTTTGCCGGCACCGGGGTGCAGGTGATTGACCGTTTCCGCCAGTCGTCTGGGGGCACCAGAGCCGGCGCCCCTCATACGGACTCCGATTGAATCGTTTGCAAGAACGATGAAAATCCGAGCGAAGCGAGCAGGAGAAAAGCGGGTTCCGGGCGTGGAGTTTGCAAATCGGCGCTGTCCCGATTTGTAAACGAAACAGACGGAATCCGTATCAGGTCTTCAAGACCTGAACACCGGCTCTGGCGCGGGGTCCTCCTTCCAGTCCCGGTACGAGGCGTAGGCCAGCCAGCCCACCGTGCCCCCCAGTCCGATCAGCAGCCCCACCGGGGCCACCCAGGGAAAGAGCACCTCACGGGGGCACAGCGCGGCGGCGGCGGCCAGGACTCCCCCCAGCGCCGTCAGCCACAGGGCAGAGCGGCGCTGCGAGGCAAACCAGGCCCGGCGGCTGCGATACACCCAGGGGGTCCGCAGGCCCACGAAGACGCTGGGCTGCGCGCGGCCCAGCACGTTGCCCAGCAGCGCCAGCAGCAGTCCGGTGCCGATCAGCGCGGCGCGCGCCATGTCCCAGTTCAGCGCGAGGGCCACGGGCACCAGCAAGGCCATCATCCCCAGGCCCAGCCGCGCGGCCCGCAGGACCGGGCCGTTGGAACGATCACGAGGGGAAAAGTGTTCGATGGCCCACAGCAGCACGGCCGCGCCCAGAAAGATGAGTGGCGGGACAAACAGCGCCTCGAAGCGGGAGCCGAAACGGTCGGGTGCGCTGTCCAGTCCCCAGTGCACCGGCACCGTCTGGGGCAGGCGCGGGTAGGTCAGAGCGGCCACCACCCCGGATCCGAGAAAGCACAGTGCAGCGGGCAATTCCTTGATGTTCATGTCTTGTCCTTTGAGGGTTTTTCTTTCGCCGGTGGGGCGGCGAACAGCTCGAACAGGCCCGCCGAGACCTCCTGAAACACGGTGGTGTTCAGCCGGTAGACCACCGACGTGCCGCGCTTCTCGGAAGCCACCAGATCGGCTTCGCGCAGCACCGCAAAATGGCGGCTGAGGGTGCTCTTGGTCAGTGGGAACAGGTCCGCGAGTTCGCCGGCCGTCATCTCGCCGCCGCGCAGCACGCGCAGAATCTCCCGGCGGGTGGGATCGGCCAGCGCCCTGAAGACCTCGTTCATGACCGGACCGGCGCGGTCATGGAGCGGCGGTCTGGGTCAGGCGGGACTTCAAAAAAGGCGCGGCGGCGGGCAGCAGCGCGGGGCTGAGGGGCACCGTGGGATCGCCGTAGGAGCGCTGATTCAGGGTCAGGTCGTGTCCCACCTGCTTGAGCACATGGTTCATGCCCGGAATCAGCCGCAGTTCGGCCTGTGGATTGGCGGCGGCCAGCCGCCGGGCGTCGTCAGGCGTGACCTGCAGGTCCGCGTCGCCCTGCACGATCAGCACCGGGGCCTTGACCGTTCCGATCAAATGGGCCGGATCATATTGGAAGGCCGAAATCAGGAACGGCTGCACGCTGGGCCGGAACAGCGGGGCCAGGACCGGCGGCACCGACGCCACCCGCCGGCCCGCGCTCAGCTCGGCCAGGATGCGGTCCACCTCGGCCACCAGCTCAGGCGGGTTGGCCGGGTTGGCGCGAATCTGGCGTTTCAAGACGTCACTGAGGTTCTCACCGGCCCCGGCCAGCGTGACCACCGCCCCCACCGGGATGTCGTTGGCCACGGCCAGGGCAATCAGCGCGCCCTCGCTGTGTCCGATCACGCCCACGCCTGCAAAACGCGGGTCAGCCTTCATCTGGCGCAGCCAGGCGGCGGCGTCGTTGACGAAGTCCCCGAACACCAGGTTCTCCTCGCGCAGCGCCGGGCCAGAGGTGGGCACGCTCTGGCCGATGCCGCGCTTGTCGTAGCGCACGCTGGCAATGCCCTGCCGGGCCAGTCCCTGCGCCAGTTGCTTGAGACTATCGTTGGCACCGGGCAACCCGGCACTGTTGCCGTCCCGGTCGGTGGGGCCGGAGCCGGCCACGATCAGCACGGCGGGCCACGGCGCGGGCGTGTCCGGCGTCTCCAGGGTGCCGTGAAGGGTCAGCCCCCCGGTGGCCAGCGTGGTGGGCATGGATGCCGCCAGGGCAGAACCCGTCAGGGCCAGGCTCAGGGCAAGCAATGAAGTTCGCATCTCTTCTCCTTGTTTGACTATTTCGCCAACTAACGAAATATTAGGGGCAGGAGAAGCCGAGTGTCAAGATCGTCTGCCCTGAAGGTCGAAGCGGCGCGGCCTCCAGGGCGTGTCTGCACCGCTCCGCCTGAGCGTCAGGGACGATGGAGCTATGCCGCACCCTCTCATCCCAGCGTGCGAAGTCCCGCCACCTGTGCGGCCAGCATGGGCAGGGACGGGTGAAGCGGGGTGGCGTTGATGGCTCCCGTTCCGCCTCCCCCTGACCCTGGGAGGGTCACCTGCTGTCTACCAGGCCCCGCGTTGCCCGAGGTGTCCTCGGCCCGGCGCGGGGACGGCGAGGGCGTGTCCCAACCGGTTCACCCTGATCTGGGTCAGACCGGCGCTGAGAGTGTGACGGCTCCGGACCCCTTTTGACAGCCCGCCCTTCTCCGAACGTCTTCCGAAGGGGGGTGATTTTCGAGGTGAATGGGAGAGCAGGTGACGAGGGTGGCGCGGCGCCGGGTGCCTGAAAGCGTCCAACTCGTTCTGGCAGGCCAGAACCCAGCTGTCAGTCCCCGAGTAGGCTGACGTTTACCGATTGCTATAGCAACCTCAATCCAGCGCTGAAATTAGGGGAACAGTCACCTTCCAGCGCAGGACCACAGGCCACAGTGCGCCCATGAAAACTTCCAACGTGCTGTACATTCTCGGCTACGCTTCCATCATTCTTTCGGCCACCAACTTCCTGCGTGGCAAGGCCAAGGACGGACAGGCGCAGGACATCAAGGAGCGCGACGGTCTGTTCCTGGGACACTGGGCTCCCACCTTCTTCATTCTCGGCAAGGTTGCCGAGGACCGTGAGAAGGAGGGCCGCAGCCTGCTGGACTTCAGCTGACGGAACGGGTTCGCCTTTGCCGAAGCGGTTTGGTGAAGGCGCGTCGAAGGGCAGGGGACTTGAACGGCAAGTCCCTTGCCTCATGTATTTTGCTCTCCCAGTGGCACTGCTGCATTTTTGGTCTGGAAGGCACAGCCCGCATCCGCCGGCCAAGAGTCCAGTTTGCCCCTGCCAATTCGGGGAGCCAGAGGTGACGGCGCGCCAGTCCGTCCCGGCCCCGTGCCACCTCGCTGCTGTTGCCAGGAATGGACGATGAACGACCCGGGCCTGGATTCCGGTTCACCCGTCACCGCCCTTCACTGTCCTTCCCGTGGGGTTTCTCAGCGCTCGGGTCGCTGTCCACTCGCAATCCCAATCGAGCAGCGGGTCGCCACGGTGCTTGATGCATGGCCACCGAACAGGGGAACACGCTGCGCTACGGTCAGACCGGTTGCCCTCAGATACGCGACAATGCGGCATGGCCTCCACTCCTCTGCCCTTCGACACGGCGCTCTACCGGGTGTACAGCGCCTTTCGCTGCGAGCTGAGTCACTTCACCCACGAGAACCAGCGGCGCATCAAGGCGGCGGGCCTGACGCCTCAGCAGTTCTCCTTGCTGGTGATCCTCGGCGCGGAAGGCCGGGAAGGACTCAGCATCGGGGAGGCGGCCACCCGGCTGCATATCGCCCACAACAGTGTGGTGGAACTGTCGCAACGCGCAGAGGCGGCGGGCCTGTTGACGCGCAGCTCGGCCGGTGGGCGGCGTCAGGGCACCCAGTTGCAGCTGACCGGGCCTGGCCTGCGCCGTCTGGATGACCTGACCGCCCAGCTGATCGACGAGATGGCAGGTGACCGGCAGACGCTGATTGAAGCCCTGACGCACTGGAACACCGTTCTGGCGGCCAAGGGCGCAGACAATCCTGCTGCGCCGCCCGCCGCTACCCTGCACCGTGCCGGGCCTGACCAGAAAGCCCTGATCTGGCGGCTGCTCCAGCTGTACCTCGATGAGTTGAGCGTGCCGCTGCGCAGCGCCCTCAATGACCGTGGTGAATACGAGTATCCGGCTTTCGAGCAGTACTGGGAACAGGAGGTCCACGCCGCCTATCTCTTTCAGGTGGGGCGGCGGCCTGCCGGCTTTGCCCTGGTTCGCCGCCTGGGGGACCGCCCGGTCTGGCACACGCTGGACGAATTCTGCGTGCTGCGGGTCTACCGGGGGCAGGGTCTGGGCGCGGCGCTGGCGGGTGAGGTGCTGCGTGCCCACCCAGGGCGCTGGTCTGTGGCCCACCTGCCGCAGAACCTGGGTGCCATCCGGTTCTGGGACCGCGTGCTGCCCCGTCACGCCCGCCACGCGCCCGAACGCCGCGAAAGCCCGGCCCGCCCCGGCGTGTGGCAGTACCAGTTTGAGGTGGCGCCAGACGCCGCCCTGAGCGCCGACTGAGCCACAAGGAACTGCAGACCATTCACGTCAGCGCAGTGGCAGATCGCTCAGATGGTTGAGCAGGTCCAGCGGATCGTTGTAGACCCCCACCGCACCGTCCAGCCGGGTGTCCCCGCCGCAGCGCAGGGCCACGGTCCTGACGCCGCTGCGGCCCGCGCTCTCGATGTCGTAGGGCGTGTCGCCCAGCATCAGTACCTCGTCGGCCTTCCGTCCCAGTTTCTCCAGCGCCGCCTTCACGATGTCGGGGGCAGGCTTGGAATCCTCCACGTCGGAGGCGGTGGTGCGCTGCGGCACCAGATCCGCCACATCCGCCCGCATCAGCAAAGCCTCCACCACGGCCTCGTCGCCCGAGGTGCCGATGATCAGGTCCAGACCGCGCCGCCGCAATTCCTCCACCAGCTCGCGCGCCCCCGGTTGCGCCCGGACGGTGGGCAACTCGCCGCGCTGAAAGTGATTTTTCCAGGCGTCCGAGAGCTGCCTGTACGCCTCGCTGCCGGGCGACACCCCGGTCAGGCGCGGCACCAGCTGATCGCCGCCCATGCCGATCAGGGGCCGCACCTCCTCGAAACTCAGGTGAAAGCCCTTGTCGGCGAAGGCATGGACCCAGGCGCGGGCGTGGGCGTCGTTGCTGTCCACCAGCGTGCCGTCCAGATCGAGAATGACTGCGTGGTAGGGGGTCATGGCTGCCAGGGTAGCGGGGGCGCGGGCAGGGAAGATGGGCGGCGCTTGGCCGGGACTTTATTGGCCGGGACCTGATGTGCCCGCGCGGCTGGCACCCTAGAGCATTTGTCAAAAGTGCTGTTTGCTTTTGACCGAACGGAGTGAGTGTATTTTGCTGAGCATTGGGGAGAATGGAGGCATCAGAAGTCTTTTTTCTGATGCGGCAATTCGGACAAATGCTCTAATCCACCGCCCCTGCCGCGCAGCGCCCCGCCACCCGCCCGCTGAACAGGCAGCCGCCCAGGAAGGTGCCCTCCAGCGAGCGGTACCCGTGCATGCCGCCGCCGCCGAAGCCCGCCACTTCCCCGGCGGCATACAGCCCCGGCATCGGCTGACCGTCAGGCCGCAGCACCCGCGCGTGCAGGTCCGTTTCCAGGCCGCCCAGCGTCTTGCGGGTCAGGATGTTCAGCTTGACCGCGACTAATGGGCCAGAAGCCGGGTCCAGCAGCGGCGCGGGCTTGACGATGCGGATCAGCCGCTCGTTGATGAAAGCCCGCGCGCCGCGCACCACCGCCAGTTGCGGGTCCTTGCCGAACACGTTGGCAACCTGCAGGTCCCGGTCTGCGATCTCGCGCGCCACCTTCTCGTAATCCACGGTGTCATTGCCGATGGCCTCGTTCATGCCGCGCACCAGTTCGGGCAGCGTGTCGCGGACCACGAAATCTGCTCCCTGATCCATGAAGGCCTGCACCGAGGGCGCCACGTTCTTGCCCAGCCGCCCGGCCACCTTGCGAAGATCACGGTCGGTCAGATCGAGGTTCTGCTCGGAGCCGCTGAGGGTGAATTCCTTCTTGATGATCGCCCGGTTCAGCACGAACCAGGTGTATGGGTAGCCGTTCGTCGTGATGTGTTGCAGCGTGCCGAGGGTGTCGAAGCCAGGGTAATTCGGGTACGGCAGGCGCGTGCCGTCTGGAGACAGCCACAGGCTGCTGGGGCCGGGCAGGATCCGGATGCCGTGCATCGGCCAGATCGGGTTCCAGTTGCGGATGCCCTCGGTGTAGTGCCACATGCGGTCGCGGTTGATCAGGTGCGCGCCCGCCGCCTCGGCCATCGCCTGCGCCGCGCCGTCCACATGCTTCGGCACGCCGGAGATCATGAACTCCGGGGCGGGGCCGAGCCGCGCCGTGGGCCAGTTCCGGCGCACCAGTTCCTGATTGCCGCCGATGCCGCCGGAAGTCAGGATCACCGCCCCGGCATTCAGGTCAAAGTCGTCCACCACGACGCGCGAGCTCGGCTCGCCGCGTCCCACGTCCGACGGTTCCAGAATGTCGCCGTGCACGCCATGCACCACGCCGTCCGTGATGTTCAGGCCGCGCACGCGGTGGCGGAACCTGAACGCGATTCGGCCCGCCGTCACATGCTCGCGCACGCGTCGCTCGAACGGCTCCACCACCCCTGGCCCGGTGCCCCAGGTGATGTGGAAGCGCGGCACGCTGTTGCCGGGGCCGCTCGCGCCCTGCCCGCCGCGCTCGGCCCAGCCCACGCCGGGAAAGAACTTGACGCCCTGCGCGGCCAGCCAGCCGTATTTTTCCCCGGCGGCGAAGTCCACGTAGGCCTCGGCCCAGCGGCGCGGCCAGTGGTCCTCGGGGCGGTCAAATCCCGCCGTGGTCTGCCAGTCGCGCCACGCCAGCTCGTGGCTGTCGCGAATGCCCAGGCGGCGTTGTTCGGGCGTGTCGATCACGAACAGCCCGCCAAAAGACCAGAAGGCCTGCCCGCCCAGGTTCTGCTCGCCCTCCTGGTCCAGCAGCAGCACGCGCTTGCCGGCGTCGGCGGCCTCGGCGGCGGCCACCAGTCCGGCCAGGCCCGCGCCGATCACGATGATGTCAGTGTCATGGATTGTCATGGGGTCTCCTTCCAGCCGCGTGCGTCACGGCGGCCCGTGTGCAATGGATCCGGTGTGCAATTGGTGATGGGGCCATTGTGGCGCATGAGCGCAGGCGGGGGGCTTCCACAGGCCACTGTGGGCCGTGGCCCTACTCCTGCCCATCCCCCTTGAGTCGGCTTGCGGGTCGAGGCCCACCGGGGAACAGCTCATCGTTCTGGAGAAGCAGGGCGCTCCACCCGGACCCCGGACGGCATCAGCCACAGCAGGCCGGGAGCCAGAGGGCCGATCTCCATGCTTCCTTTTTAGATCCGGTGCAAACTTTCTGAGGGGGGCTATGCAGATGAGTTACTTAGGCGTAAAATTAAATGACACCAAAACAGGTTGCTGTTCTGCATGGATAACCAGCGACCCGCCCTTGTATCTTCACCGGCGCGAACCATGTACTTCGGCTTCCTCGTGAAGCGCGGGTACATCGCAGCGCCGGGCTTGTCGTTTGGACGAGAGGGAGAGGATATGGACAGCTTCACGGTCACAGTCAACGGACAACCCCGCGAGGTGCAGGGCGCGCGGCCCCACACGACGCTGCTGAACTGGCTGCGCGACGGCGGCCTGACCGGCTGCAAGGAGGGCTGCGCCGAAGGCGAATGCGGCGCCTGCGCGGTGCTGGTTTCCCGCCCGGACGGACGCGGCGGCACGCGGCTGGAAAGCGTCAATGCCTGCCTGGTGATGCTGCCGGCCATGAACGGTCAGGAGGTCATCACCGCCGAAGGACTGGGCACTCCGAACCACCTGCACCCTGTCCAGCATGAAATGGCGGTGCGCGGCGGCTCGCAGTGCGGGTACTGCACGCCGGGCTTCGTGGTCAGCATGGCCGCCGAGTACTACCGTCCCGAGCGCCGTGAAGGCGAACACCACGCCCCCAACGGCTTCGACATCCACTCGCTGAGCGGCAACCTGTGCCGCTGCACCGGCTACCGCCCCATCCAGGACGCCGCGCACGCGCTGGGCACGCCGCCGGAGAGTGACACCATCGCCATGCTGCGGACGCGCCCGGCCCCCGCGCCACAGGCCCTGCACCTGTCCGGCCCCGACGGCGACTTTCACCGCCCCGCCGACTTGCCGGAGGCGCTGGACCTGCTGGCCGAACACCCCGACGCCACGCTGCTGGCCGGCGGCACCGACTGGGGCGTGGAGGTCAACATCCGCCACGCACGGGCCGGGGTCACCATTGCAGTGGACGCCCTCGACGAACTGCGCGAACTGGAGTGGCATGACGATCACGTCCGCATTGGCGCGGGCCTGAACCTCTCGGAGATCGAGCGCCGCCTGGACGGGCGCATTCCGTTGATGGCCGAGTGGTTCCCGCAGTTCGCCAGCCGGCTGATCCGCAACAGCGCCACGCTGGGCGGCAACCTGGGCACCGCCTCGCCCATCGGCGACAGCCCGCCCACCCTGCTGGCGCTGGACGCCTCGCTCATACTGGCCTCGCGGGGGGGCGAGCGGGACGTGCCGCTCTCGGAGTTTTTCAAGGGCTACCGCCAGACCGAACTGCGGGACGGCGAGCTGATCCGCGCGGTCAGGATTCCGCTGCCGCTGGCGCCCGTCACTGGGTTCTACAAGTACGCCAAGCGCCGCTTCGACGACATCTCCAGCGTGGCGGTGGGCATTGCGATGGAACTCGACGGCAACATGGTGGGGCGAATTCGCATCGGCCTGGGCGGGGTGGCGGCCACGCCCATCCGCGCCCTGAAAGCCGAGGCCGCCCTGATCGGCCAGCCATGGACGGAGCGCACCGTCCGCGAGGCCGCCCGATTGATGGGCCAGGAGGGTACGCCGCTGAGTGACCACCGCGCCAGCGCCGAATACCGCGCCGCCATGCTGGAACAGGCGCTGCTGAAGTTCTTCTATGAGAAGACGGAAGTGGTTGGTGGGTAGGAGGGCGCGGGACGCGGGACGCAGTACGCGGTCTGCTGCCCCCTTTTCCCGCATCCTGCGTACCGCAACCCGCGCGCCTTTCCCGTCACCGGAGGTGACCCATGACCAGCCTGCATGAACGCCCCCACAACGGCGCCGTCGGCGACGCCGTGCCGCACGAGAGCGCGTCGGCGCACGTCACCGGACACGCGCTGTACACCGACGATCTGGGCGTCCGGCTGTCCAACCTGTTGCACGCGTGGCCGGTGCAGGCCCCGCACGCCCACGCCCGCGTGACCCGCCTGGATTATTCGCAGGCCCTCAACGTGAGCGGCGTGGTGCGCGTGCTGACCGCCGCCGACGTGCCGGGCGCCAACGACGCCGGGGTCAAGGGCGACGAGCCGCTGTTTCCCACGGAAGTGATGTACCACGGCCACCCGGTCTGCTGGGTGCTGGGCGACAGCATCGACGCGGCCCGGCTGGGCGCGCAGGCGGTGGAGGTCGAGTACGAACCACTGCCCTCGCTCGTCTCCATTCACGACGCCATCGCCGCCGAGTCGTTCCAGGGCGCGCAGTCCACCCTGCGGCGCGGCGACATCGTGCTGGGCTTTGAAGGCGCGGCCCACACCTTCGAGGGCGAATTCGAGTTCGGCGGGCAGGAACATTTCTACCTGGAAACCAACGCGGCGCTGGCCTACGTCGACGAGGGGGGGCAGGTCTTTATCCAGTCCAGCACCCAGCACCCCAGCGAGACGCAGGAGATCGCGGCGCACGTGCTGGGCCTGGAGGCCGCGCAGGTCACCGTGCAATGCCTGCGCATGGGCGGCGGCTTCGGCGGCAAGGAAATGCAGCCGCACGGCTACGCCGCGATTGCCGCCCTGGGCAGCGTCCTGACCGGACGCCCGGTGCGGCTGCGCCTGAACCGCACCCAGGACATCACCATGACCGGCAAGCGTCACCCCTTCCACGCGAAGTGGAAAGTGGCGTTCGACGCGGACGGCCGGTTGCATGCCCTGCAGGCCACCCTCACCAGCGACGGCGGCTGGAGCCTGGATCTCTCCGAACCGGTGATGGCGCGGGCGCTGTGCCACATCGACAACGCCTACCACATCCCGCACGTGGAGGTTCACGGGCGCATCGCCAAGACGAACAAGACCTCCCAGACCGCCTTCCGGGGCTTCGGCGGGCCGCAGGGCATGCTGATCATTGAGGACATCCTGGGCCGCTGCGCGCCGCTGCTGGGCCTGGAAGCGCATGCGCTGCGCCGCCTGAACTTCTACCAGCCCGGCGAGGCCACCCCCTACGGCCAGCCGGTGCGCCACGCCGAACGCCTGGAAGACCTGTGGGCGCAGCTGATGGTCAGCAGCGCCTTCGAGGCCCGGTACGCGGAGATCAACGCCTTCAACGGCGCGCACCCGCATACCAAGCGCGGGCTGGCGATCACGCCGGTCAAGTTCGGGATCTCGTTCAACTTCACCGCCTACAACCAGGCGGGCGCGCTGGTGCACGTCTACAAGGACGGCAGCGTGCTGATCAACCACGGCGGCACCGAGATGGGCCAGGGCCTGCACACCAAGATGATTCAGGTGGCCGCCACGGCGCTGGGCGTGCCGGTGGGCTGGGTGCGGCTGGCCCCCACCCGCACCGACAAGGTGCCCAACACCAGCGCCACCGCCGCCAGCAGCGGCGCGGATCTGAACGGCGGCGCGATCAAGAACGCCTGCGAGCAGATCAAGGAACGCCTCTCGGCAGTGGCTGCCGGGGCGCTGGGCGTGCATCCCAATGACGTGCGCTTCGAGCAGGGCCTCGTTTATCCGCTGGGCCACCCCGACAAGGGCATGGATTTCAAGCGGCTCGTCCACGACGCCTACCATCTGCGGACGCAGCTGTGGGCCGCGGGCTACTACCGCACGCCGGGCCTGCACTGGGACCGCGTGGCGATGCAGGGCGAACCCTTCAAGTATTTCGCCTACGGAGCCGCCGTGGCCGAGGTGGAGGTGGACGGCTTTTCCGGGCTGTACCGCACCCGCCGGGTGGACATCCTTCAGGACGTGGGCGACAGCCTCTCGCCGCTGGTGGATCTCGGGCAGGTGGAGGGCGGCTTCGTGCAGGGCGCGGGCTGGCTGACCCTGGAAGAGTTGCGCTGGGACGAGTCCGACGGCCCCAACCGGGGACGCCTGTCCACCCAGGCCGCCAGCACCTACAAGCTGCCCAGCTTCAGCGAGATGCCGGAGGTGTTCAACGTCGCCCTGATGGAGCGGGCCACCGAGACCGGCGTGGTGTACGGCTCCAAGGCCGTGGGCGAGCCGCCCCTGATGCTGGGCATCAGCGTCCGCGAGGCGCTGCGTCAGGCCGCCGCCGCCTTTGGCCCGGCTGGACGGGCGCAGGAGTTGGCCTCGCCCGCCACCCCCGAGGCCGTCTTCTGGGCACTGGACGGGGCGCGGCAGTCGGCCGGGGAACTGGTGGCAGCGGATGACTAGGCCACCTGAGCACCTGCCGTTCCGTCCCGCGTCATGAACTGGCTTTCCGCCGTCCAGCACCTGCACGACACCGCCACTCCCGGCGTGCTGGTGACCGTCGCCGCCGTGCGGGGTCACGCGCCGCGCGAGGCGGGGGCCAAGATGGTGGTCAGCTTGGAAACGAGCTGGGACAGCGTGGGCGGTGGCAACCTGGAGGCCACTGCCACCGAGCGGGCGCGGGCCATGCTCACGGTGTCGGCGACGGCGCCGGAACTGCTGACGCTGCGCCTGACCGACGCGGCCAGCAACGAACATGGCCGCCAGTGCTGCGGCGGCGAGGTCACCCTGCTGCTCGAACCCCTTCAGACGGTGCGCCCGCACGTCGCCATCTTCGGCGTCGGGCACGTGGGGCTGGAGCTGGGGCTGATCCTCTCCAGGCTGCCGCTGAACCTGCATCTGGTGGATTCGCGGGCCGCGCAACTGACCCCCGAACGGCTGGCCCCGTTGCAGGGCGGCGCGGCGAGAACCGAAATTCACCACTCGCCCATTCCCGAAATGACGCTGCACGAGCTGCCGCCTGGCTCGCACATCCTGATCCTGACCCATGACCACGCCGAGGACGCCGCCCTGTGCGACGCGGCGCTGCGGCGGCCTGAATTGGGCTTCATCGGGCTGATCGGCTCGGCGGTCAAGTGGATTCGCTTTCAGGATCAGCTGCGGCGCGAGGGCCACACCGACGCAGACCTAGCCCGCATCACCACCCCCATCGGGCTGCCGGGCATCGTCGGCAAGACGCCCGCCGTGATCGCCGTGGGCGTGGCCGCGCAGCTCGTGCAGCGGCTGGAAGCCGACGGGGCGGCCACCCTCCACCCCCTTTCTTCCGCATCCCAGTCGGCCCAACACCGGCCAGCCCAACACCAGACCCCCCAGAGGCAACCATGACCCCCACCCTGTACCGCGCCGCCTTCATGCACACGCCCTTCAACGCCTTCCAGAACGAGGGCGCCCTGCACGTTCAGCAGGACGGCGGGCTGCTGGTGAACGGCGGCACCATCCTCGCGAGCGGCGAGTTCTCGGCGCTGCGCGCCGCCCATCCGACGGCCCGCGTGACCGAGCTGCGCGGCGGCGTGCTGCTGCCCGGCTTCATCGACACGCACGTGCATTACCCGCAGGTGCGCATCATCGGCGGGCTGGGCCGCCCGCTGCTGGACTGGCTCGAACACGTCACGCTGCCGGAAGAGGCGCGGCTGAGCGACAGCGCCTACGCCCGCGCCGTGGCCCAGGATTTCCTGCACGGTCTGCGCTGCAACGGCACCACCACGGCGCTGGTCTTCGGCTCGCACTTCAAGGGGGCAATGGACATCTTTTTCGAGGAGGCCGCGCAGACCGGGCTGCGAACCGTGGCCGGACAGGTGGTCAGTGACCGGCTGCTGCGCCCCGAACTGCACACCACCCCGGAGCTGGCCTACGCCGAGGGCAAAGCGCTGATTGAGCGCTGGCACGGGGTGGGCCGCGCCCGCTACGCCGTGACGCCGCGCTTCAGCCTGTCGGCCAGTGAGGGCATCCTGGAGGCCTGCGCCGCGTTGATGACCGAATTTCCGGACGTGCACTTCACCAGCCACATCAACGAGAACGTGGCGGAGGTGCAGACGGTGCGCGAGCTGTTTCCCGGCCACCTGGATTACCTGGACACCTACGAGCGTGCCGGGCTGCTGGGCCGCCGGGGGGTGCTGGCGCACAGCGTCCACACCACCGACCGCGAACTGGGGCAGATGGCCGCGCACCGGTGCAGCGCCGCGCACTGTCCGTGCAGCAACTCGGCGCTGGGCAGCGGGCTGTTTCCCCTGAGGCGCCACCTGAACGCCGGGGTGCATGTGGCCCTGGGCACCGACGTGGGCGGTGGCACCGGCTTCTCGATGCTCAAGGAAGGCTTGCAGGCGTACTTCATGCAGCAGCTTCAGGGCCGTGATGGCCTGCCGCTGACGCCCGCGCACCTGCTGTACCTGTCCACGCGGGCGGGGGCCGAGGCGCTGGATCTACACGATCAAATTGGGGACTTCAGTGCCGGCAAGGCCTTCGACGCCGTGTGGTTGCGTCCGCCTGCGGGCAGTACGCTGGCCGCGATTCTGAACCACGCTGGCAGCCCCTCCGAGACGCTGGCCGCCCTGTTCGCTAACGGCACCCAGGCCGACGTGGCCCAGGTGTGGGTGGGCGGCGAAGAGGTGTACGCGCGTCCTGCCGATCCCCTGCGCGACGAGTCGGGAAAACAATCGCCTGTCCTGGCGTCTTAATGCTGGCCTCACCTGAACCGCATGTACAGTAGTCTGGCTCATACATCTTCCGGCCCCCATGAACTGTTCCCGTACCAGCCCTTTTCCGGTTCCGCGAAGGGCGCAAAGGAGACCCTATGTCTGATCCAGCCGCACCCCGCCCCGCTGCCCCCCTCGCCCCGCTGTCGGGCCTGGACCGCTACTTCGGGATCAGCGCCCAGAACTCCAGCGTCACGCAGGAGATGCGCGCGGGCCTGACCACCTTCCTGACCATGAGCTACATCCTGTTCGTCAACCCGCAGGTGCTGTCCACGGCGATCAACGTGCCCAACGCCTTCGTGCAGCTGCTGATGACCACGGCGATTGCGGCGGCCTTCGGTTCGCTGGTCATGGGCGTGGTGGCCAAGTACCCCTTCGCGCAGGCGCCGGGCATGGGCCTGAATGCGTTCTTCGCCTTCACGGTGGTACAGGGCATGGGCGTGCCGTGGCAGACGGCGCTGGGGGCGGTGTTCATCAGCGGCGTGCTGTTCGTGCTGCTGAGCGTGCTGGGGGCGCGGCAGGCCATCGTGCAGGCCATTCCCAACTCGCTGAAGTTTGCCATCACCGGGGGCATCGGGGCGTTCCTGGCGTTTCTGGGCCTCAAGAACGCGGGCATCGTGATTGCCAACCCGGCGACGCTGGTGGGCATGGGCTCGTTCGCCTCGCCGACGGTGTGGCTGGCGTGCGTCGGCGTGATCCTGACCGCCGCGCTGATGGCCCGCCGGGTCACCGGAGCCATCCTGTACGGCATCCTGGCGACCACGGTGCTGGGCATCGTGACCGGGGCCGCCGTGTACGCGGGTGGGCCGGAGGGCGCGCTGCGTGCCTTCCCCGGCTTCGATGGCTCGTTCCTGGGCATTTTCGGCACGCCGGTCTGGCCGGGCGCGCTTGTGGGCCAGATGGACATCGTGGGCGCGCTGGGCCTGGGCCTGCTGAGCGTGGTCTTTACCTTCTTCTTCGTGGACTTCTTCGACGCCACCGGCACCCTGACCGGGCTGTCGCAGCGCGCGGGTTTCATTGACGCGCAGGGCAACATGCCGCGTGCCCGCCGCCTGTTCTCGATGGACGGCCTGGCCGCCATGTTCGGCGCGTTCATGGGCACGTCGACCACCACTGCCTACGTGGAATCCGCCGCCGGCGTCGGCGAGGGCGGCCGCACCGGCCTGACCGCCGTGACGGTGGCGGTGCTGTTCTTGCTGAGCATGTTCCTGTGGCCGCTGGCCTCGGCCATTCCCGGCGCCGCCACCGCCCCCGCCCTGATCCTGGTGGGCGCCCTGATGATGGACGGCGTGCGCCACATCGACTGGGACGACATCGCCGACAGTCTGCCAGCCTTCCTGACCATCATCACCATGCCGCTGACCTTTTCCATCGCCAACGGCGTGAGCCTGGGCGTCATCAGCTACTGCGCCATCAAGCTGCTCAGCGGCCGGGCCAAAGAAGTCAGTCCTATTCTGTATGTGGTGGGCGCCCTGCTGCTGGCCCGCTACATCTGGCTGAACGAGGGCTAGCGCCCCAGACGGGACAGGGGAGAGGTGGAGCCGGGTCTGTGGCTCCACCTCTCTTTTGATTCCATTTCGGTGCTCGCGCCGATATCATACGGACTCCGATTGAAAGGTGTTGATAACACCTGGAAATCCGAGCAGAGCGGGCAAGAGAAAAACGGGTTCCGGACGTGGAGTGTAGAAATCGGAGCTGTCCCGATTTCTACACGAAACAAACGGAATCCGTATCAGGGCAACTTTGGGTTCAGCCGCTGGCCATCGCGGCCCGCGCCGCTTCCTGCAGGGGCCGCCACGCCACCTTCCCGGTGGGGCTGCGCGGCAGGCTGTCCACGAACTCATAGTCGCGCGGCACCTTGTAGCTGGCCATCTGCTCACGCGCCCATTTCTCGATGTCCTCGCCGGTGGCGGTGGCTCCAGGCTTCAGCACGATCAGGGCGCGGGCACGCTCGCCGCTGCGCTCGTCCGGCACGCTGATCACGCAGGCTTCCTGCACGGCGGGGTGGGCGTGCAGTTTGTTTTCCACCTCGGCGGGCCAGACCTTCATGCCCGACACGTTCACCATGCGCTTGAGCCGGTCCGTGAAGAAGAAATACCCCTCCTCGTCCATATAGCCCAGGTCGCCGCTGCGGAAGAACGGCTGGCCGTCGATGTCCATGAAGGCCTCGGCGGTGGCTTCCGGGCGGTTCCAGTAGCCCTGCATGACCTGCGGACCGCGAATGACGATCTCGCCGATCTGGCCTGCAGGCAGTTCCTGCCCGGTGTCCAGGTCAATGATGCGCGAATCGACGTTGAACAGCGGCACGCCCAGGCACTGCAGCTTCTGGCGGCCCTTGGGATTGCTGTGTGACTGCGCCATGGTCTCGGACAGGCCGTAGCCTTCCAGAAACAGGATGCCGGTGGCGTCCAGCAGTTTCTGGCCCACGGAGGCGGGCAGGCTGGCCCCGCCCCCGGTGACGTTGCGCAAACTTCTCAGATCCGCCGGATCGAAGTTCGGCGAGGCCATCATGTCGATCACCATGGTGGGCGTGTTGGTCCACAGCGTCACGCCCTGCTCGCGGATCAGCGTGCGGGCCACGTCGCGGTCCCAGCGCGACATGATCACGATCCTGGCGCCGTTGGTCAGGCCGGTCAGCAGGCTGTTGACGAAACCGGTGACATGAAAGTACGGCAGCGCGGCCAGGAAGACGTCTTCCAGGTTGCCGTCCACCCACACGCCCGCGCCGAACACGTTGGCCTGCACGCTGCGGTGCGTGTGCATGCAGCCCTTGGGCAGCCCGGTGGTGCCGCTGGTGTAGGGCATCACGCACAGATCGTCCGAGGACACGTCGGCGGCGGGAGCGGGGTCCGCCTGCAGCGCGTCTTCCAGGGTGACGTCGCCGTCCTGCGGCGCAGCCTCCACGTCCAGTCCCTCGGGCAGCGGGACGCCGGCCGCGCCCGCGTCGGTGCCGCGCATCACGTTCGCCACGACGGCGTGCTGCAGCCCGGCCTGTTTGGCCTTCTCGTACAGCTCTGCCCCCACAACGCCCACCCGGATGCCCGCGTCTTGCAGGAAGAAGCCAAACTCACGCGCCTGAAGCATCGGGGCCAGCGGCACCACCACCGCCCCCAGCTGCCACGCGGCGAAGGCGCCGATCACCCACGCGGGGCTGTTCTGCATCCACAGCGCCACCCGGTCGCCCTTGCCCACGCCCTGGGCGGCCAGATGCCCGGCCAGACGGGTGGCCTGGTCGTGCAGTTCGCGGTAGGTCAGCTCTCGCCCGTAGTGCCACAGCGCCACCTTGTCGGGATAGCGCTCGGCACTGACGCGCAGGTTATGCATGATGCCGGTCTGCGGCAGGGTCAGGGTGCGGGGTTTGAAGGGCGGCCAGTAGTGGCCCTGGCTCTGGGAAGGGGCTGCCGTGGTTGCGGGAGAGTGCTGGGTCATGAAATGAACCTCCTGGTCGGTTGCTCGCCGTGATGACGCTGGAAAAACAGGATTGTTGATGCCCAGAGTGTAGCGTGCCAGACCAATCTCACGTCACCGTCGGGGGCAGCGGCCCGAAATTTCTTAATCAATGGCTTTTGGCGTGTACCACGGCGTTTCACTGCCTTAACGAAAAAGCGTGTGCTGGACAGAGTTTTCCCAAATGAAAAGAGAATAAGGACGTGCTGGCGGGCGTCTTTGCACCCCACCCCCCTTCCCAAGCGCCATTCCATATGTCATGCTGCTCACCATGACGAAAAAGACTGCGAAGCCCGCCGCCAAAAAGCCTGCTGCCAAAGCTGCTCCTGCCAGCGCCAAGGCCGCCCCCAGCGCCAGCAACAAGGTCGCCAAGACCCAGCTGGTGGAAATGGTCGCCGACAAGACCGGCCTGACCAAGAAGCAGAGCGAGGAAGCCGTCAGCGCCATGCTGGACGCCGTGGTCAGCTCGATCAAGGGCGGCCAGAGCGTCGGCCTGCCCGGCCTGGGCACCCTGAGCGTCAAGGACACCGCCGCCCGCACCGGCGTGCGCCCCGGCACCAGCGAGAAGATCCAGATTCCCGCCGGCAAGAAGGTGGCCTTCAAGGTCGCCAGCACCCTCAAAGGCAACCTCTAAGCCTGTAAGCCTCATGCTCAGGCGGGCCGCTTCCCTGGGAGGCGGCCCGTCCTGTGCATGTCGGGGGGCTTGAAGTGCGGCTCTTCCTGAAGGTCGTGTCCCCGCCGGAGCACGGCATGGGGCTGCCGTGGCCTTGACCTGCCTGCCCCGGCCCCACAGGGCGTGTGATAGTGGGCGCATGGAGGATGGATGACGGCACTGGAAGGGCAGCTGGACGAGGTGCGCCGGGCGCTGCGCGAGGAGGGGACGGCCCCTCTGGACACGGTCACCGGCCCATTGGGCGCGGCGGAGTGGGCCTGGGTCCTCGTGCGGCTGCCGTCCCACGAGTTGCGAGAGGCGGCCCTGCGTCTGCCCACCGCACTGCTGCCCGAGATCGTGGCCGAGGTGCCGCCGCGCACCGCAGCGGAGCTGGCCGAACAGTTGCCGCCGCCGCAGGGGGCCGCGCTGTTGCGGGCCCTGGACCCGGACGACGCGGTGGACTTGCTGGCGCACCTGCGGGCCGGGGCTGCCCAGGAGTTGCTGGGCCGGCTGCCCGCCGAGCAAGGCGCCCGCCTGCGCCAGCTGCTGACCTACCCGCCGGACACCGCGGGCGGGCGCATGACGCCGCAGTTCGTCGCCGTGCAACCGCACCTCAGCGCCGATCAGGCCATCGGGGCCATCCGGCAGGCCGCCCGCGAGGCGGAGACGGTGTACTCCGTCTACGTCGTGGACGGCGGCGGGGCGTTCCTGGGCATTCTCTCGCTGCGTGACCTGGTGCTGGCCCCGCCAGAGACGCCCGTGCGTGGGCTGATGACCCCCCACCCGGTCTCGGTGCAGGTGGACACCGATCAGGAGGTGGCCGCGCGGCTGCTGGTGCGCCTCGATCTGCTGGCCCTCCCGGTGCTGGACGCGCAGGGCCACCTGGTCGGCATCCTGACCGAGGACGACGTCGCCGACGTGCTGGAAGAGGAGGCCACCGAGGACTTCGAGCGCCTGGGCGGCTCGCAACCGCTGGAGATGCCGTACCGCCGCGCCGGGGCCACGCTGCTGTTTCGCAAACGGCTGCCCTGGCTGCTGGCCCTGTTTGTCGCGGAGGCGTACACCGGCAACGTGATGCGCTACTTCGAGGACACGCTGGAGCAGGTCGTGGCCCTGGCGTTCTTTATCCCGCTGCTGCTGGGCACCGGGGGCAACGTCGGCAGCCAGATCACCACCACCCTGGTCCGCGCCATGGCAGTGGACGATCTGGGCCTGCGGGACCTGCGCTGGATTCTGGGCAAGGAATTCGCGGTGGGGCTGCTGATCGGCGTGGTGATGGCCGTCATCGCCTTCGGGCGGGCGTGGATGCTGGGCGTGGGTATGGACGTGGGCACGGTGGTGGCCCTGGCCATCGCGGCCATCACGATCTGGTCCTCGGTGGTGGCCGCGGCGCTGCCGCTGGCGCTGCGCCGGCTGCGTTTTGATCCGACGGTGGTATCCGCGCCCTTCATCACGACGCTGGTGGACGGCACCGGGC
Source organism: Deinococcus radiopugnans ATCC 19172 (assembly GCF_006335125.1). Lineage (NCBI taxonomy): Bacteria > Thermotogati > Deinococcota > Deinococci > Deinococcales > Deinococcaceae > Deinococcus > Deinococcus radiopugnans. The sequence continues at coordinate 132,254 of NZ_VDMO01000001.1, read as the reverse complement.
TGGTCATCTATTTCCTGATCGCCCGGTCTGTTCTGGGGCTGTAACGACTGACCCTGGCTGCGGCGTCCGTCGCCGGGCCGCTCATCTCCCGATCCACGCCATCGTTCGGTCCGTCAGCCGATCCAGCGCCTCCACGCTTTGCAGGATGTGCGCTTCCTCGGTGTCCTCGATCTTGTTGTGGCTGATGCCGCGCAGGCTCTGGACGAACAGCATCACGGTGGGGACCCCGGCGCGGGCCACCTCTGCCGCGTCGTGCAGTGGGCCGCTGGGCAGGCGGTGACTGACAGGAACGATTTCGAGGATGGAGGCGTCGGCCGCCTCAATCAGCTCCGGGTGAAACAGGATGGGTTCGATGTTCCACAAATCGCCGAAGGTCACGGTGCAGCCGCCTTCCTCGGCAAACTGTGTGGCGGCGGCCTGCGCGTCCTGCCACATGGCCGCGAGTCTGTGCGCCTCCAGATTGCGCTGATCCAGGGTGATCTCGCAGGTCTCCACCACGCTGGTGACGATGCCTGGAAGCGTGGTGCAACTGCCAATCGTACACACTCCGCTGTGGCGCTCGGCAATGGCATAAATCTCCTGCGAGAATTGCCCGGCGGCCCGGAAGGCGTCGCGGCGCACGTTCATGGGCGTGCTGCCCGAATGCGCCGCCTGCCCGTGAAAGGTGATGGTGTGCCGCTCTACTCCGAATGTCCCGAGAACCGTGCCCAGCGGCAGCCCCAGGCCTTCCAGCACCGGCCCCTGCTCGATGTGCAGCTCCAGATATGCGGCGGCGTTCTTGAGTTCCTCGCGCGCGTTGGGGGCGTCCGCCAGCGTGATGCCCACCCGCTCCAGCGCCTCCTCTAACCCGATTCCATCCCGGTCCCTGAGCTTCTGCATTTCGGCAACGTCGATGTTGCCCCCCGCCGCGCTCGATCCGTACAGGCTGCGGCCAAAGCGGGCCCCTTCCTCGTCGGCCCAGTCCACCAGTCGCACGGTCACGGGCGGTTTGCCCTGCTCCGACAGGCGGCGCAGCACTTCCAGACCGGCCAGCGTATTCAGGCAGCCGTCCAGCCAGCCGCCGTTCGGCACACTGTCGATGTGGCCGCCGATCAGCAGTTCTTTGCTGGACTCACCCGCCAGGGTGGCCCACAGGTTGCCCGCCGCGTCGGTGTGGACCTCAACCGGCAAATCCGCGAGTTTATCGGTCAGGAATTTACGGGCCGTGACCCACAGGTCTGTAAAGGCCACCCGCTGCGCCCCATCCGCGTCGCCGGTCAGTTCGCGCAGCGCTTTGAGTTCGTCCAGGGTTCGCGTTGGATTGAGGGTCATGGTCCAGCTTAGCGAAAAAGCCGGGTCAGGGCGACTCTGTGGCCAGTGCGCCGCGCACCGCCCCCTTCAAAAAGGCCAGTTCCTGCGGCAGTCCGGCGGGACTGCCGGCCCGGTGGCCCCACACTGAGGGGATGGGGTTCAGTTCACCGTGTTTCAGGTGCGCCCGTTCGGCGGCGTTGTCGGCCACCCGGAAATACAGGTCCGTTTCACCCGGCAGCAGCAGCACCCGCGCCTGAATTGCGCCCAGCGCCGCCGCGAGGTCGCCGCCGTACAGGGCGTTGGCGCTGATGTCCCCGTGGAACCACGTCAGCGCCTGCGCGTACAGATTGGCGGCGTCGCGGGCCGCAAAACTCGCCTCCCAGTCGGTCTGCAGGTACGTCTCCAGATCGGGGGCGCCCAGGACGGTGCGAAACAGGTCCTGACGGTAGAAGTCCTGACTCAGGCCCCAGCCCGCGTAGATGTGGCCGAAGGCCCGTAGCGTGCCGTGCGGTACGGCGCTGAACTGGCCGTTCCCGATGTACTCCGGCGCGGCCTCCAGCGTTCGCAGCAGCCCCGACAGGAACACCCGGTTGTGCGGGGCGGTGCGGGCGCTGCCGCACACCACAAAGGCACGCTGCACCCGCTCCGGAAACAGCGCGGCCCAGTGGTAGGCCTGCATGGCCCCCATCGAGAAGCCGTAGGCGGCGGCCAGATGTGTAACCCCGAACACCTCGCGCAGCAGCCGCTCCTGCGCCAGCACGTTGTCGCGCAGGGTCACCACCGCCGGGTAGTCCGGGGTGTTCGCAGCGCCCGACGACAGCCCGTTGGAGAACATGTCCGGAATGACGATGAAATACCGCTCTGGATCAAGGATGCTGTCCGGGCCGATGGCCCAGCTCTGGCCGTCGTGCGTGGCCGTGTAGCTCGTCGGGTACACGATCACGTTGTCGCGGGCCGCGTTCAGCGTGCCGTGCGTCTGCCACGCCAGCCGGGCGCTGCGGATCACGCCGCCGCGTTCGGCTGGCCAGTCGCCCAGCTCGAACACCCCCTCCTGGACCGGCCAGGGGGTCATGCCCGTCCCCCGGACTGACCGGGGCAGGAACGCTCAGCGAGACAGAGTGTGGGGCGCGGCAGAGTCGCAGACATGCCCCCAGCCTACGCCCCACCGTTGGAAGTTGGTTGGCCCGGTCCTTACTTCGCCTTCTTGCCCGTCGCCTTCTCCCACACGCTGTAGGTCACGGCCCCGGCGCTGGGGGCCGATTTCAGGATGCCCAGATCCATCAGTTGCTTGACGTTGGCGTCGTACGTGACCCGGTCAAGCAGTCCGGCGTTGCCCTTGAGGGTCTGCCCGGCCCGGTACAGTTTGGCGACCTCGGCCATCTGCCAGGTCTGGTGCCCGGCGGCGCTGGAGCGCGTGCCCGAGCCCTTGCAGGTGTTGCCGCAGTTGACCAGCACGATCTGCACGGCTTCCTTCTGGTTGGCCACGGCGTAATTCCAGCCCTTGAGGGTGGCGCGCACCAGCCGGGCCGCCACCTCCTGCCCGCTCAGGCCGCTGTTCTTGAAATTCTTGCTGTCCAGCGTCTTCTGGGTGGTGAACATCAGGTCTTCCAGCAGGTTGACGCCGAAATCGCTGACGTTGAAGACCTTCAGCTTGTCCAGCGGGTAGCCCAGCCCCACGATCTGATCGATCTCGTTGTAGGTCATGGCCGAGACCAGGTCCACCTTGTCGGGGAAGACCAGGCTGGGATCGAAAGGGTACGTCACGGCCTGCACGCTGGGGTTGGCCACCGTGCTGTCCAGGCTGGTGGTCATGCCGTATTTTTTCAGCAGCGCCACCGCCGGATACTCGTTGCCGCTGGGCCACACGCCGACGCGCTTGCCGGCAAACTGCTTGGGGTCGGTCAGTCCGCTGGATTTCAGCGCCACCAGGGTGTAGCCGCTCTTCTGGAACAGCTGCGCGATGTGCACCACGGGCAGGCCCTGCTGGCGGGCGGTCAGCAAGTCGGTGATCCAGGTGGTGCCGAAGTCCGCAGCTCCAGTGGCGACGGTCTGAATCGGCGACTGGTCCCCGATGGGCAGCAGCGTCACGTCCAGCCCCTCGGCCTTGTAAAAGCCCTTGGCCTGGGCCACGAAAAAGCCCGCGAACTGCGCCTGCGGAAACCACTTGAGCTGCATCCTCACCGGCACATTGGCCGCGCTGGCACTGCTCAGGGCCGAGACAACGAGGACGGCGGTCAGGGCGGACAGGATGCTTTTGTTCATGTGTTCCTCCGGGCGCGCGGTGGCGCAGTGGTGGGAAAAGTCGGATTAAGACAGGTGGAGGAATCTGATCTTTCAGCCCGGTTGTCGACGGCTGGCGTGCCAGCTTGTAAACCTCATTTCCAGCCACGAGATCACCCCGTAGAACGCAATGCCCAGCACCGAGGCGATCACGATGGCCGCCCACACGATGTCCAGATTGAAGCGCCCAGCCTCGATCTGAATCCGGAAGCCCAGGCCCTGCCCGGTGGTGCCGAAGAATTCGCCGACAATCGCGCCGATCAGGGCCAGCGTCGCCCCGATTTTCAGGGCGTTGAACAGAAACGGCAGGGCGCTCGGCACCCTCACCAGCCGGAACGAGGCGGCGGGGGTGACTGCGTAGGTCTGCATCAGGTCCAGTAGCAGTGGACTGGCACTCTGAAGGCCGCGCACCACGTTCACCACCACCGGAAAGAACACCGTGATGGCGACGATGATCGCCTTGCTCGGCCACTCCAGCCCGAAGGCCTTGACGATGACCGGGGCCAGCGCCACGATGGGAATGCTGGCGAACAGGCCGGCGTAGGGCAGCGCGCCGCGTTCCAGGAAGGGGAAGCGGACGGCAGCCAGCGCCACCACGATGCCGGCCCCCACCCCGGCGAGGTAGCCCAGCAGCGCCTCCTGCACGAAGGTCACGCGGGCGTCGCCCAGCAGCACGCTGCGGGAGGTGTACAGCGCCGTCGCCACCCGCGTGGGCGTGGGAATCAGGCCCGGCGGGACGCCGTAAGCGCGCAGCAGGCCCTCCACCGCGAGGAGCGTGAGCAGGGCGGCCAGCAGCGCCGGCACCAGACCGGTCATCCGGCGGGCCAGCGCGGCCAGGCCAGATATTCCCCCCGCCAGCCCCAGCACGATCAAGGCGAGGCTGGTGGCCTTGCGTCCGGGCGGCACACCGTCCAGCGGAAAGCTCCAGACGTTCCAGACGGCGGCCAGCAGCAACGCCGCACCCAGCGCGAGCGCCAGCCACCCCCGCCCCGGCAGCCGGCCCGTCCGGCCCCGGCCTAGCGCGACTGTCCGGCTCGCCACGGCGTCACCAGCCTCTCGATCAGGCCCAGCACGGCCACCAGCGCGATGCCCAGCCCGGCGCCGTACAGCATGATCACCCACAGCGCCAGCGTGTCACTGGCCCGCGAATTCTCGGCCAGCATCTTGCCCAGCCCCGAAAAACTGATGGTGCTGATTTCCGCCACAATCGAGCCGATCAGCGCGGCGGTGGCGGCCACTTTCAGCGACGTGAACAGAAAAGGCAGGCTGGCGGGCAGCCGCAGGGTCCAGAAGGTCTGCCAGCCCGAGGCGCGGTAGGTGGTCAGCAGGTCTTCCTGCATGGGATCGGGGCTGCGTAATCCTGCCGCCACGCCCACCGCCACCGGAAAAAACGCGATGTAGGCGGCGATCAGCGCCTTGGGCAGCCAGCCCTGCACGCCGTACTGCCCCAGCACCACCGCCAGCATGGGGGCCAGGGCAATCACCGGCACGGTCTGCGAGGCGATCAGCCACGGCAGGGTCAGGCGTTCGAAGGCGCGGCTGCCCACCAGCGCGACGGCCAGCAGGACGCCCAGCACGGAGGCGATCAGCAGGCCCACGACGGTTTCCCTCGCCGTGACCAGCGTGTTGTACGGCACGCTGGTGGGGGCCAGCGGCGGCACGCTCATGGCCTGCAGGCTGCGGCCCAGTTGCGCCGGGGCCGGCAGCACCGGGTTTCTGAGCTGGGTGGCGCAGGCCAGGGCCGTGGCGCAGCCCAGTTCCGCGCCGCTGTTCAGGCTGCGCTGCGCCGCGCCGACGTTGGCCCACAGCATCAGCGGCCAGTACAGCAGCAGCGCGGCGGCGGCCACGACCAGCATGGGGCCGAGGCTTCCAGCCATGACGGGACGGCGAGCTTTAACCATCGGCGTCGAACCCATGCCCCCGGCGCAGCAGCTCGCGCACCCGCGTCGCCAGCTCAAAGAAGCGCGGACTCTCGCGGGTTTCGACGTTTCGGGGGTACGGCAGGTCAATGTCCACCACGCCCTCGATCTTGCCGGGCCGCGAGGTCATCACCACGACGCGGGTGCTGAGGAAGACGGCCTCGCTGATGCCGTGCGTCACGAACACCACCGTCTTGCCCGTTTCCTGCCACAGCCGCAGCAACTCGCCGTTCAGGTGTTCGCGCGTGATCTCGTCCAGCGCGCCGAACGGCTCGTCCATCAGCAGCAGGCCCGGATCGAAGGCCAGGGCGCGGGCGATGCTCACGCGCTGCTGCATGCCCCCCGACAGCTGCCAGGGGTAACGGCCCGCGAAGCCTTCGAGCCCCACCAGCCTCAACATCTCGTGGGCGCGGGCCTGTCGGGCGGCCTTCGACATCTTTTGCTGAGACCCGGCCATCACGTCCAGCGGCAGCAGCACGTTGTTCAGCACGGTGCGCCATTCCAGCAGGGCGGGGGCCTGAAACACGTAGCCGTAGGCGCGTTCCTGCCGCGCCTGCGCGGGCGACCGGCCGCCGATCAGCAGTTCGCCGCCCGTGGGCGTGATCAGGTCCGCCATCAGCCGCAGCAGCGTGGTCTTGCCGCAGCCGCTGGGGCCGATCAGGCTGATGAACTCGCCCTGCCCGATGTCCAGATTGGCGTCCTGCAGGGCCACGGTGTCGCCCTGCGCCCCCCGGAAGACCATGTTGAGGTCCTTGAGGTGAACGGCCGGCTGCCCCGTTCCCCGCAGCGTCGGCACGGGCGCGGCGGCCGTCAACCCGGAACCTTTTGCCGCGGTGCCGGGCGCGGTGAGCGCCGCAGCAACTGCCCACGCCCCGGTTCGCCCACAAACTGGCCGTCGCGCACGGCGACCTGCCCGCGCACCGTGACCACGCGGGGCCGCCCGTCGATCTCGAAGCCCTCGAAGCCGCTGTAGTCGTTGTTGACGTGTGACGTGGCCGCGCTGATGGTGCCCCGGTACTGCGGATCGTAGATCACCAGATCGGCGTCTGAGCCCACCTCGATCGCGCCCTTCTTCGGGTACAGCCCGAAAATCTGCGCCGCGCGGGTGCTGGCGGCGTCCACGAAACGGTTCAGGCTCAGGCCGCCCCGACTGACGCCGTAGGTGTACAGCAGGTTCACGCGGTCTTCGATGGCGGGAATACCGTTGGGAATCAGGGTAAAATTATTGTCCCCCATGTGCTTTTGCGCCACGTCGAAGGGGCAGTGATCGGTGGCCACCGTATCGATCTCGCCGTCCTTGAGCGCCTGCCACAGCGCCGCCTGGTTTAATTTGTCGCGCAGCGGCGGACTCATCACGTATTTCGCGCCCTCCACGCCGGGGCGCTCGGCAAACGTCTTGTCCAGCAGGAAATGGGGGATCACGGACTCGATATGGATGTTCACGCCGCGTTTACGGGCGTCCAGCGCGGCTTTCAGGGCTTTGGCGTTCGAGAGGTGAACCACGTAGCCCTCCGCCCCGGTCATCTCCAGAAAGGTGGCGAAATGGGCGGTGCCGTCGGCCTCCACCTGTTCGGGGCGGCTGGGTTCGTGCCACCCGGACCCCGTCTTGCCTTCCGCCAGCAGCTTGGCCTGAAGTTGCGACACCAGCTCGGCGTTCTCGCAGTGGGCGGTGACCACCACGCCCAGTTCTTTCGCCAGCGTCAGCGTGTTGAACAGGGCGCTGTCCTCGATGCCGAACGCACCCTTGTAGGCCAGAAACACCTTGAACGAGGTCATGCCGTCCGCCACCAGTTCACGTAGGGTTTGCTCGGTCTCTCCGTCCCAGCGCGTCACGCCGATGTGGAAGGTGTAGTCGCAGGCGCTGCTGTTCTTGGCCATCCCCGTCCAGGTGTTCCAGCCGTCGCGCAGTTCATCGCTGCCGGCGGGGGCCAGCATCTCGATGAAGGTGGTGGTGCCGCCGATCAGCGCGGCCTGGGACGCGGTGGCGTGGGTGTCCTTGGCAAACGTGCCCATGAACGGCAGGTGGACGTGCACGTGCGGATCGATAAAGCCGGGAAAAACGTAGTGCCCCGCCGCGTCGATGGTCTCGATGCCCTCCGGCGCAATCAGGTTCTCCCCGATCATGGCAATGGTCTCGCCCTCGATCAGAATGTCTGCCGCGTACTGCTGTTGTGCCGTGACGATCTGGCCGTTCTTGATGAGCAGGGTCATAGTTGCGTCCTCACAGGCGGCGGTCAGGGGGTCTGGCCTCACTCAACGCCTTGTCAAATCGGTTCTTGTCAATGGATTTCGATGCCCTGCTCCGCGCGGTAGGCCATCATGGCGTCCCAGCTGGAGGCGATCTCGGGTCGCTGGGCCGTCAGGGCGTCCCAGCTGACGCTCTGCTGGGTGCCCGGCACGCTGACCATCGTGATGCAGCCGTCCACCGGGCAGACGTTGGCGCACAGCGCGCAGCCCACGCAGTCCGGCTCGCGCACGACGGGCGTCGGGCGGGTGTCGGCCACCGCCTTGCCGTTGACCCGCACGTCGTAGCCGGGATCAACCCTCACCCCGTTTCCGGCCACCAGATCGATGCACTGGTGCGCCGTGTCGTTGCAGGCCACGTAGCACAGGTTGCACTGGATGCACTTGTCCGGGTCAATCCGCGCCACCGCCTGATAGCCCAGGTCCAGCTCGCCAAAGGTGCTGACCTGCGGCAGCGCCCGGCCCGAAACGTCGGCAATGGTGGCAAAGCCCTTGTCGTCCATCCAGTTGGACAGGCCGTCGATCATGTCCTCCACGATGCGGTAGCCGTAGTGCATGGCAGCGGTGCACACCTGCACGGCCCCCGCGCCCAGCAGCAGGAACTCGGCGGCGTCCTTCCATGTGACGATCCCGCCCATCCCACACACCGGGACGCCGCTTCTCAGCACCTGAGGGTCGGTCAGCAGTTCGGTGAGCATGTTCAGGGCAATCGGCTTGACCGCCGGCCCCGCGTAACCGCCGTGGGTGCCGCGCCCGCCGATGTTGGGCGTGATCTGCAGGGTGTCGAGATCCACGCTCATTACCGAATTGATGGTGTTGATCAGGCTCAGCGCGTTGGCCCCGCCCGCGATGGCGGCGTGGGCCGGTTCGGTGATGCGCGTGACGTTGGGCGTCAGCTTGACGATCACCGGCAGCCTCGTCACCGACGTGACCCAGTGCGTGTTCAGCTCGCACATCTCCGGCACCTGACCCACCGCCGCGCCCATGCCGCGCTCGCTCATGCCCTGGGGACAGCCGTAATTCAGTTCGATGCCGTCCGCCCCGGTGTCCTCGATCATCATCACGATCTCGCGCCACGCTTCGGGGCTGGCGTCCACCATCGCCGAGACGATCACGGCCCGGTCCGGCCACAGCCGCTTGATCTCGGCGATCTCGCGCAGGTTCACGTCCAGCGGGCGGTCGCTGATCAGCTCGACGTTGTTGATGGCCAGCAGCCGCTGCCCGGCGATGCTCAGGCCCGCGTAGCGGTTGCTGATGTTCAGCACCGGCGCGCCAATGGTCTTCCACACGGCTCCGCCCCAGCCGTGCTCGAAAGCGCGGTGAATCTGCGCCCCGCTGTTGGTGGGCGGTGCGGAGGCCAGCCAGAAGGGGTTGGGCGCGCGGATGCCGGCAAAATTGACCGAGAGATCAGCCATGGGCGGCCTCCTGGGGGTGGGATTCGGCGTGTTGCAAGAGCTGCCCGTGAATGGCGGCGGCGGCGTACTTGCCGTCCTGCACCGCCATCACCGTGCTGGCGGTGCCGCGCACCCTGACGCAGTCGCCCCCGGCGTACACGCGCGGCAGGCTGGTCTGCATCTTGGGGTTGACGACGATATAGCCGCCAGAAACATCCAGCCCCAGTTCGTGGGCCAGCGCGGGTTTCTCCTGGCCGATGGCCTTGATCACGGCGTCGCCGGGCACCACAAATTCACTGCCGGGCAGGGGTCTGGGCGTGGGCCGCCCCCCGGTGTCCGGGACGCCCAGCACCATTTTTACGCACTCCACGCCCTTCACTTTTCCGTCTTCTGAGACCACCCGCACCGGCTGGGTCAGGAAACGGTACCCAATGCCCTCCGAGAGCGCGAACTCGTACTCGTGGCGGTAGGCGGTCATCTCCGCTTCGGTGCGGCGGTACAGCATGGTCACGTCCGCGCCGCGCCGCCGGGCAATCGTGGCGGCGTCGATGGCGGTGTTGCCCGCCCCGATCACCACGACATTTGCCGAGTGAGGCAGCCGTTCAGGATGCAATTTGCTGTCCTCGATGTACTGCAGGCCGTCGATCAGGTGTTCCTCGCCGGGAATGCCCATGGCCGGCACCGCGCCCAGGCCCAGGCCCAGGAACACGGCGTCGTACTCCGACAGCAGCGTGTCCAGCCCAGCCTTGCCGGTCAGTTCGTGCCCGGTTTCCACCGTCACGCCCAGCGCCCGCACGGCCTCCACCTCGCGCAGCGAGACCTCGACCGGCTCGCGCAGGACGATGATGCCGTAGGTGCTCAGGCCGCCGCCCAGCTCGCGTTTTTCCAGCAGCGTGACGGCGTGGCCCAGTTTGGCCAGCTCGGCGCTGACGCTCAGGCCCGCCGGGCCGCTGCCGACCACGGCGACGCGGCGGCCGGTGGGCGGCCCAGGCTGGAACAGCGGCACGCCGCGCTGCTGAACGTGATCCACGGCGTGGCGTTGCAGCCGCCCGATGGCGATGGGCTTGTCCTCGGCGTTTAGCACGCAGGCGCCCTCGCACAGTTCCTCGACGGGGCAGACGCGGGCGCAGGTGCCGCCCAGGAAGTTGGCCTCCAGAATGGTGCGGGCGCTGCCGCGCAGATTGTCGGTGGCGATCTTGCGAATAAAGGTGGGAATGTCGATGTGGGTGGGGCAGGCCTGAATGCACGGCGCGTCGTAGCAGTACAGGCAGCGATGCGCCTCCACCGTGGCCTCGTGGGCGCTCAGCGGAGGGTGGGTGGGGGCGAAGCGGGGGTCATACCGGTCGTGGGTGTCGGGCGAATGGTTCCGTTCGGATAGGGCGTCGTCTCCCAGCGCATGGTCTGTCAAGGCGTCCTCCGGTCCTGCGTGCGTCCTGAAGTGAAGACATGGAAACCGGCCACCGCCCGGGCCGCGTCGAGGCCACTGGGCAGCGGTCCAGACCCTCACCGGAGACGATTAACCGCGTGGGCGTATGGTAGGGCGAAAATGAAGGAAAAGTCAATGCTGCCCGAATAAAGTTGTCATCTGGCGGTGCTTCGGCGCTGGCGCCGCACCGGACTGCGGGCGGCCCTCGGGCCTTTCCGAGTCGCCCCACCAGAGCTGGGGGTGGTGTGCCCCGCCCCACACGTTCAATGCCCCTTCACCTTCACGGTAAGGGGAAGAACTCCTGGACTGCCGTTAGGGCGGCTGCGTCACCTGCGCCTGTGTGACGGGGTGCATGACCCTGGGAAGATTGCTGCCCAGCACAAACACCCCCATGACCACCAGAAAGCCCGCGAAGCTGCGCCGGAGCCGGACATTCGAGACCCGGCCGCCGAGGCGTGCGCCCACGAGACTGCCCGCGACGCCGATGGCCGCGAAGGTCAGGATCAAGGGCCAGTTCAGGTGGTCCGGGGTGCCGCGCAGCAGCTGGGCGTGCCGGTAGAAGCCCGTGAAGCTGTTCAGCGTGATGATCGCCAGACTGGTGCCCACCGCCATGCCCATGGGCAGGCCGCCCAGCAAGACCAGCGCGGGAAGAATCAGAAAGCCGCCGCCCACGCCCACCAGCCCGGTCAGCATGCCCACGCCCAGACCGTCCAGGGCGGTCAGCAGCGCCGGGCGGCGCCCGCTGGCGGCCGCCGCGCGGGCCGGTGGGCGAAACATCATGACGGCGGCCAGCAGCATCACCACGGCGAAGATCGTGAGCTGCACGCTGCCCGGCAGCCCGCGGCTCAGGGCGGCGCCGATGGCTGTTCCCAGCACGCCGGGCAGCCCGAACATCACCACCCGGCGCCACTCCACCTGTCCCTTCAGGGTGAAGCGCAGCGCTCCGAACACGCTGATCGCGCCCACGATGGCCAGGCTTTCGGCGATGGCGAGTTTGTCCGGTTCGCCCACCAGATAGACCAGCACCGGCACGGTCAGGATGCTGCCGCCCGAGCCCAGCAGGCCCAGCGCCAGTCCGATCAGCGCCGCGCCGATCAGGGGCAGCGTCAAGGGTGGGGGCCCTGCGTGACCTCGCGGCCCTCACTGATCCAGCCCATGGTGCCGCCGTTCAGGTTCATGACGTCCTGTTTGCCCTGCGCGGCCAGATGCCTGGCGGCCTGCGCGCTACGGCCTCCGCTCAGACACACGATGATGGCGGGGGTCTGAATCTCGTTCTCGCGGCCGGCCAGTTGCGAGAGCGGCAGGCTGATGGCTCCGGGGATGTGGCCCTGCACGTACTCGTCTGTTTCACGCACGTCGTACAGGTAAGCGCCCTCGCGGACGCGGGTGGCCACCTCGGCGGTAAAAATATCCTGATAGCTCACGGGTGGTTCTCCTTTTGCGGTGGGCCGCTCAGGCCGCTGGACGACCTGACTGCTCTGGAGACGGATGGACTTGGGCGTTTCGGAGCTGAATGTGCCGCAGAGGCACTACTTCGATTTGGTCGGCAGGCCCGCACCCTGCCAGGCGGCGATGCCGCCGCGCAGGTTGCGGGCGTCCAGTCCGGCAGCGCTCAGCAGGCGGGTAGCCAGAGCGCTGCGCCTGCCGCTGGCACACTGGCAGATGATGGTCTTCTGCCGGGGCAACTGGGCCAGCTTCGTCTGCAGTTCGTCCAGCGGGATGTGGGTGCTGCCGGGAATAAAGGCGGCCCTGCGCTCGGCGGCGCTGCGGACATCCAGAATGACCGCGCCAGATGTTGCCAGCGCCTGGGCGTCCTGCGGCGAGAGGGAGGCGGGGCCGGATGCGCCCCCCAGCCATTTTTTGAGGAATCCGAACATGGGTCAGCCTTTTGGAACAGGAGAGGGAGGCGGTGAGGGTCAGGCGGGTGGCGAGTCGGTCCGGGCCTTTGCCCAAGCCTCGTAGCCGCCCTCCAGCTCGGTGACGTTGAAGCCCTCGGCGCGCAGCAGGCTCGCGGCAGCGGCGCTGCGGGCCCCGCTCTGGCAGTGCACCACGATGTCCTGATCGCGGGGCAGCTCACCCAGCTTCCACGGCAGGCGGCCCGCGTGCAGCTGCACGCTGCCGGGAATCGCGCCGTCTTGATGTTCGGTCTTGTTGCGAACGTCCAGAATCAGCGCGCCCTGGTGCCTGGGCCACTCCGAGGCCGGGAAGGGCCGAGCGTCCTGGGTCTGGAGGCCGGCCACTTCCTCGACGAAGCCCACCACGTGGTCCACGCCCACCATCCACAGGCGGCGGCGGATGGCCTCGGCCCGCCCAGCCGGAGCGATCAGCACGTAGTCGCGCTGCGGCTCCAGCAGCCAGCCGGCCCAGGTTTCCAGCGTGTTGCCGTCGGGCAGGTGGATGCTGTGTTGCGGCGCGGCGGCGTGATGCTCCCCCCGGACGCGGGTGTCGATCAGGCGTGTGCCGGTCTGCAGGCGGGCCAGAACGTCGGCCGGCCTCAGCTTGTGCAGCGCTGGCACCTCGCCCAGCAACGCGGGGCCGGCCTTGTTCTGCGTTTTCATGCGGCCGTAATACAGCGGAGCGTCGGGCTGGCCGCCCAGCAGCTCATCGGTAAAGCCCTGCTCGTCACCGCGCTGAACGTAGCCCGCCCACCACGCCAGCGCCCGCTCGTAGCCGACGGTCGTGCTGGGCACCGCGCCCAGGGCCTTGCCGCAGGCACTGCCCGAGCCGTGGGCGGGCCAGACCTGCACAAAGTCCGGCAGCGTCAGAAACTGATTCTTCAGGCTGGCAAACATCTGCCGCGCGCCTTCAAAACGGGTGTCCACGCCGCCCGCCGCCTCGTCCAGCAGGTCGGGGCGGCCAATGTCACCCACAAACACGAAGTCGCCGGTAAAGATCATGATGGGCTGATCGCCACGCGGGGTGTCCGTGACCAGCAAGGAGATGCTCTCGGGGGTATGGCCGGGGGTATGCCTCACCTCGATTTGCAGGTGGCCCACCATGAAGGTGCTGCCGCCATAGACCTTGATGCCCCCAAATCCGTACTTCCAGTCGATATTTCCCTCGTCCGACAGATACAGCGCTGCGCCCGTGGCGTGGGCCAGCTCGCGGCTGCCGCTCAGGTAGTCGGCGTGGATATGGGTCTCGGTGACGTGGGTGATTCGCAGCTTCTGAGCCTCAGCCTCGTTCAGGTACAGGGCAATGTCGCGCACGGGATCAATGACCAGGCATTCGCCGGTTTTCTGGCAGCCCAGCATGTACGAAGCCTGGGCCAGATCGGTGTCATAAAAACGTTTGAAATACATCTTCAACCTCCTGGGCAGGGGTGGGGCAGAGCGCCAACGTCTTGACCTTAAACCCCCGGGGGGTATACTGTCAACAAAGTGACCGGAAAGGTCAACTCGTGCGATTGCTGCCCATCCGCCCCGCTTTGACAGGAGAATCCCAGACCCATGACCCGCCAGAAGCTCCAGATCCTGTTTCCACTCACCGGCGCCCTGATGCTCGTGGCCTGTGCGCCGCACGCCAGCAGTTTCTCCACTGTCACGGTCAACGACTTGAAGACTGCTGTGGACGGCGGCGCGTACCTGCTGGATGTCCGGACGCCGGCCGAATTTGCGGAAGGACACATTGCCAGCGCCATCAACCTGCCCCTTGACCAGGTGGAAGCCCGCGCCGACGAGGTGCCGGGTGACCGCCCGGTCTACGTTATCTGCCGCAGCGGCAACCGCAGCGCCCAGGCCACCGTCATCCTGAAAAAAGCAAACAGGGACGTCCGGAACGTGGGCGGCGGCATGAACGACTGGGCCGCCGCCGGATATCCGGTGACCCGGTGACCTTGGGGACCGCCGAGGTGGGGCCATGACCCTCGGTCTGGACGGCCTGGGCCTGGGGCCGCTGCACCTGAGCTGGCCGAGCCTGACGCTGGTGCTGGGGGCGGTGACGTGGCTCACCCTGGCCCGTTTTGCCCACGTGGAACGCGCCCTGCTGGTCACGCTGCTGGTGGCGCGGGTGTGGGCGGCGCTGCCGGGCCTGGACGGCGGCCGACCGCTGCTGGAAAACGTCCTGGACCTCGTGGACCTTCGCCGGGGCGGCTGGGCGTGGGGGCCTGGAATGGTGGCGGGATTGACGACGCTGTGGTGGCCGCGGCGCCGCTTCCCCGCCGGGCTGGCGCGTGCGCTGGCCCTGACCGTGGTCGCCGCGGCCCTGCCCGGGCTGCTCCGGCCTGCCCCGCAGGAGCTGCAGACCGTCCTGCCCCGCACCCCGCTGCCCCGGCTGACCGCGCTGGGGCTTCAGCCGGCGGCCCCGGTGCCCACCGGCGGTGTCGTTAACTTCTGGGCCACCTGGTGCGGGCCGTGCCGCTCGGAGCTGCCGCTGCTGGCGGCCCGGCAGGCCCAGGGGGCGAATGTCCTGCTGGTCAATGTCGGAGAATCGGCCGCGACGGTGGAGACTTTCCTGAACACCAACACTCTTGAGGTGCAGACGTGGGTGCAGGGCCAGGACCTCAGTGCCCCGCTGGGCATCACCGGCTTTCCCACCACCCTGGCGGTCAGCGCCACCGGCCGCGTGGTGGCACGTCATCTGGGTCCGCTCAGCGGCGCCCAGCTTCGCCATCTGCTTGACCTTGCCAAAGGAGCGCCATGACCACTGCCCCATCTTCCCCGGCCCCGCTGACCGAGACCGACGAGAAAGTTCTGAAGAGACTGCGCCGCATTGAGGGTCAGGTGCGCGGCCTTCAGCGCATGATCGAGGAGGCGCGGGACTGTCACGACATCCTGATTCAGCTGAGCGGCGTGCGCAGCGCCCTGGACGCCGCCGGCGAGCAGATTCTGGAGCAGTACGCCTCGGGTTGCCGCGCGCATCCCGGCGAGCCGATCACGCCGCAGGACGTGGTGCGGGCGGTGAAGTTGCTGCGGCGCTGATTCCGCTGCTCATCGTGTCGGCCGTCGGTCATACGGATTCCGTTTGTTTCGTGTAGGAACCGGCGCTCTCCCGGTTCCTACACTCCACGTCCGGAGGGATGTTTTTCTCTTTCTCGCTATCGTCGCGGACAGACGCCCATGAGGACGCTGCTCCTCCCCCTCGGATTTCCAGGTGTTTCCAACACCTTTCAATCGGAGTCCGTATCAGTGGCAGAACACCGGTCCACCGTGCCTACCGGGACGCGTGGTTGGGCGTCCGGCGTTGCTTTGCGGCGTCCCGATTGAAGGCCTTTGCTGCGGCGTCCGGAGAGCCGCGCGGGGTGGGCCGGTCTTCCCGGCTCAGCGGGGGGTGTGCAGGCTGCCTAGCCGCCGCACCACGGCCAGCACCGTGAACGCCACCAGCACCATCACCGCCGACAGCACCAGCGCCGGGGCCAGGTCGGATTCCAGGGCCGAATAGATCGCCAGGGTAATGGTGCGCGTGCGGCCCTGCAGGGAGCCGGCAAACAGAATGGTGGCCCCGAATTCGCCCAGCGCCCGCGCCCAGGTCAGGACCAGACCCTCCAGCAGGAACGCGGAGGCCAGCGGCCAGGTGATGTAGCGGAAGACGGTCCAGCGGTCCGCCCCGTCGGTGCGGGCGGCGTCTTCCACGTCGCGGTCCACCGCCATGAAGCCGGCCTTGGCGGTCCGCAGGTAAAAGGGAGCCGCCACGAACAGCTGCGCCAGAACCACCGCCGCCGGCGAGAACGCCACGCTGATGCCCGCCAGCTCCAGCGGCGCCCCCAGCAGGCCGCTGCGCCCAAAGGCCAGCAGCAGCCCCACGCCCGCCACCACCGGCGGCAGCACGATGGGCAGGTCCAGCAGCGTGTCCAGCGCCGTCTTGCCGGGAAAATCGTACCGGGCCAGCAACCACGCCACCGGCGTGCCCAGCAGCACGGTCAGCACCATCGTGCAGCTGGTGGTCAGCAAGCTGATGCGCAGGGCGTCCAGCACCACCGGCCCCAGCAACGTGGGCAGAAACTGCGCGTTCAGGCCGCGCAGCAGCAGCGCCAGCACCGGCAGCACCAGAAAAACCACCAGCAGTGCGCTCAGCGCCAGCGGCACGCCCGGCACGCCGCGCCGTCTGGGGCGGGCGGACGGGCGGCGGGCGGCCGCGTCGTCGGGAAGGGGCCGGCTGATCAGCGCGTCACGCCTGGACTGGACGGGAGCGGAACTGGACGGGCGGACACGGAACAGTCAAGGGGATAGGGACGGCTGAGCGACATGGGTCTCCCTGGGTGGCGCGGAGAAGGCTGGGGGCTGCGGGCAGGTGGGCATTACTGTGGTTTCAGAAAGCCCCATTTCTTCAAGATGGCCTGTCCCTCGCCCGACAGCACGAACTTCACGAAAGCCTGCGCCGCCTCCGGACTGGCCGCGTCCTTCAGCGTCCCGATGGGGTAGCTCGCGCTCTGGTTGAAGCGGGTGGGCAGCGTGATCACCCGGACATTGGGCCGCAGGGCAGGCGTGACGTCCGAGCTGTAGACCACGGCGGCGTCCGCCTCGCCCAGTTGCACCTTCAGGGCCACCTGCCGCACATTCGGCTCCTCGCTCACCACGTTTTTCAGGAACTGCCCCGAGAAGTCCTGACCGTAAGCGCCGGACTTGTCAATGGCGCTGATCATACGGCGGGTGTAATCGCCGACGGGCACGGCCTTGTCGGCGATCACCAGTTTGAGGCCCGGTTTGCTCAGGTCTGCCAGCGTCTGTACTTTCGCGTTGTTCTTCGGGGCGATCACGGCCAGCCGGTTGCTCAGGAACGGCTGACCGGCCGTGACCAGCCCCGATTTCACCAGTGGGTCGAACTGCGCGTTGTTGGCGCTGGCGTACACGTCGGCCCGCGCGCCGTGGTCCAGTTGCGTCCTCAGGGCCTGCGATCCAGCGAACTGGAAGCGGGTGGTGTGCCCGGTCTTCGCGTCGAAGGCCTGACCGATCTCGGCGAAGGCGTCGGTCAGCGAGGCGGCGGCGAACACGGTCAGGTTGGCCGCGCTGGCACTGCCCAGGCTCAGGAGAAGGGTGGACATCAGCAGTTTTTTCTTCATCGTGAACCTCAGCTGGACTGGAATGGGGCCGGAGTGAAGGTCATGCGACGATGCCCCGCAGATGCCCCACCTGCGCCGCGTCGTAGCCGCCCAGCGCGGCCAGTTCCAGCAGGAAGGCCGGGCTGCGGGCCGTGTGCAGCAGCGCCTGGACTGCCGGATGGTTCAGGTGGGCCTCAGGCACGATCAGGTCAAAGTGTTCGCGTTGCAGAGGCACGAAATGCAGCCCCAGCGCCTGCGCGGCGATGCGGGGGCCGGGCGCGACGTCGGCCGCGCCCGACTGCACTCGGCGGGCGGCCTCCAGCGGGGAGTCCACCTCGTCGCGGTAGCCGGGCAGCGCCTGCCGTTCGGGGCCGCCGATGCCCGCCGCGTCCAGCCACGCGTCCAGCATCAGACGGCTGCCCGCGCCGGGGTCACGGTTGATCAGGCGCAGGGTGCCGCCGCGCAGGTCGCCCACGCCCCGGACGTGCCTGGGATTGCCCGCCGCCGTCAGCAGGCCCTGCTCCCAGGTCCACAGCGCGATGACATGCACCGGCTGGTTCAGACCCAGGCGGTGCACGAACGGCAGGTTGGATTCCTGGCTCTCCGCGTCCCACAGGTGAACGCCCGCCACGTGCGCCTCGCCCGCCGCCAGGCTTGCCAGCGCCGCCTGACTGGAGGCCGGGCGCGTGATTACCCGTGTCCCTGGCGCGGCCCGCCCGGTGTGGGCGGCCAGCAGATCCAGCGAGGGATCGCAACCGGTCAGGACGGCCGAGCGCCCGGCCAGCTCCAGGTCGCCGCCCAGGTCCACGTCCACCTGCGCCCCCCGCTGCGCCGTGATCATGCCGTCGGCCTGGTGGGTCAGGCCCGCCGCGCCGTGCAGCGGCACGGCCAGCAGCTCGTGGGCCAGCCGGGCCAGCCGCACGCGTCCCCCCGGCGCGGCGTCGCCGGTCAGGCGGGCCTGCACGGTGCCGGGACTCAGGCTGAACAGTTCGTCGACGCGGCAACCCAGCGCCTGGGCCAGCCGCAACGCCACCACGGTGGTGGGCGCCGAATGGCCCGTTTCGATGTTGTGCAGCGCCTGACGGGTGATGCCCGCCCGGCGGGCCAGCTCGGCGGCCCCCAGCCCCGCCTGCTTCCGCTGCTCCTGCACAGAGGAGCGCAGCACACCCAGCGCGTAAGACATGCCTGAGCGTAGCGTCGACTGTACGGGGCGTCAAGTCCAGTTGACGAACTGTTCTGGTGGGATCATCTGCGCCGCTGGCGGCTCCCGGCAGCGGCGCGGCCCACGCGCAGTTAGGACAGGTGCAGGCCACCGAAGACTGGCTGCGCTGCCGGGCGGCCCAGGTGGTAGCCCTGGCCGTAATCGCTGCCCAGCGCGGTCACCAGGGCCAGTTCAGCGGCGGTTTCAATGCCCTCGGCCACCACGCGGATGCCCAGATCGTGGGCATACGTGATCAGGGCCTGCACCAGCGGCATCCGGGCGTCGTCGCCGGTCAGCCCATGCGTCAGGCCACGGTCCAGCTTCACCACATCCGGCTGCAACTCGGCCAGGTAGGTCAGGCTGGTGTGCCCGGCCCCCAGATCGTCCAGCGCCACCTGCGCGCCCTCGGCCCGGTAGCGCCGCAGCAGCGTCAGGTCAGGGAACGCCTCGCTCTCGGTCACCTCGAACACCAGCCGGGAGAAGTCGGCCCCCACCTGACGGCAGGTCTCAAAAGTCGAGCGCAGACAGACGTCGGGGTTGTAGACCACGCTGGGCGAGAAGTTGATGAACAGCCGCTGGTCCCGGGGCAGCGCCGGATACACCTGGGTGATGGCGCCCAGGCGGGCGTGGGCGTCGAAGGCGCGGCGCTGCCCGTGGGCGGCGGCGGCGCGCAGCAGGGCGGGCGCCCCCAGCCGCTGCCCGTCCCACTGCGCGCGGACCAGCGCCTCATGACCGTAGACCTGCAGGCCGCGCAGCTCCACGATAGGCTGGACGTCAAAAGACAGGTGCTGGCAGGCGTCGGAAAACCAGGCGGTGTCCAGGCGGTGCAGCCACTGTTCCAGCGGTGCGGTCTGCCAGGGGTCCGGGCCGTCCCCGTGCCACGGCGTGGCGAGCACTTCCTGACGTTCGGTGGACGTGAAGGTGCAGAGCAGTGCCCGGAGCGTGGCGAAGGTCTCGGGAGCCAGGACGAACGCCGCCCCGTGGCTGTGGAAGCGGACGTGGTGCGCCTCCAGGGCGGTCCAGAGCTTGCGCTGAAGGTGGGTGGACGCCGCCCGGACAGCCAGCCCGTCCGGACCGTTGGCGGCTGTGGGCCGGATGGCCTGACAGTCGCACCTCGCCGGGAGCGGGGGGGTGGGCGGGAGGGGCACAGACACGAAAATATCCTGACAAACCCCTTCTGACAAACTCATTTTCTGAGGTGTTCCGCAAGGGATGGCCGGCGATCCTGACCGTGATGCACGGCCCGGTGTCTAAACAGACCGCACTTGTCTAAACAGCGAGTGGAACGGGCCGCCAGCGTGAGTCTGGAGCCCCAGGATCAGCGGGATATGCTGGAGCCGGACGAGCCAGTACCAGACGAGCCAGCACCAGACGAGGGGGAAGACTGATCTTGGACGCACCCGCAACGAACCCTGAGACACACATCGAGATGGCCGACGAGCGCCTGCGCCCCTTGCTCAAAGCCGGAGCCGTGCTGGAGCGGCTGTGGACCGGGTCCACCTGGGGCGAGGGGCCGGTGTACCTGCCGGATGGCCGCGTGGTCTGGAGCGACATTCCCGGCAACCGCCTGCTGGTCTGGCAGGAGGGTCACGAGGTGCAGGAGTACCTGAAGCCCTCGCACTTCCAGAACGGTCACGCCCTGGACCACCAGGGCCGCATCGTCGGCTGCTCGCACGGGGAGCGCGCCATCGTCCGGCAGGAGCAGGACGGCCGCTGGACGGTGCTGGTGGGCGAGTACCGGGGCCGGCGCCTCAACAGTCCCAACGACGTGGTGGTGGCGCGTGACGGAAGCATCTGGTTTACCGATCCACCGTACGGCCTGATTCAGCCGCAGGAAGGCTACGGCGGCACCCAGGAGCAGCCGGGGCAGGAGGTCTACCGCTTTGATCCCGAAACGGGGGACCTCCGGGCAGTGGTGCGCGGGATGGTCTGTCCCAACGGGCTGGCCTTCAGTCCGGACGAATCGGTGCTGTACGTGGGCGACACGGCGGGGACGCATTCGGGTGAAACGCACTGGCCCGAGCGGCATCACCATATCCTGGCCTACGACGTGGTGGACGGTGACGTGGTGGACGGCGAGGCGGCCCATGCCCGCGTGTTCGCCGAGGTCTCGCCGGGCTTTCCCGACGGCTTCCGGGTGGACGTTCACGGCAACCTGTGGACCAGCAGCGGCAGCGGCGTGCAGGTCTTCGCGCCGGACGGCACCCGCCTGGGCGAGATCGCGGTGCCCGAGGCCATCGGCAACCTGACCTTCGGCGGCCCGGACGGCACCACCCTGTTTATCGCGGCCAGCACCAGCCTGTACCGCTTCGAGGTCAACGTGCGCGGCGTGACGGCGTAACGGCGTGAGCGCCCGTTCAGCCTCCTGGCCGAAGGTGGCCTTTCTCGGCACCGGCCTGATGGGCCGCCCGATGGTCCGGCGACTGCTCGCGGCGGGCGTGCCGGTGACCGCCTTCAACCGCTCGCCGCAGCCGCTGGCCGAACTGGTGGAGGCCGGGGCGGGGGCGGCCCCCAGCGCGGCGGAGGCGGTGACAGAGGCGGACGTGGTCATCACCATGCTGCCCGACGGCCCGGTGGTGGGCGAGGTGCTGCGCGGCGGCGTGCTGGAAGCCGCGCGCCCCGGCACGCTGTTCGTCGACATGAGCAGCATCCACCCGGCGCTGGCCCGTGAACACGCCGGGCTGATCGCCGCGCGGCAGGGCCAGGCGCTGGACGCCCCGGTCAGCGGCGGCACCGTGGGGGCGGCCGAGGGTACGCTGGCGATCATGGTGGGCGGCGATCAGCCCGATTTCGAGCGCGCCGCGCCGCTGCTGAGCGTGCTGGGCCGGCCCACGCTGGTCGGGCCGCACGGAGCCGGCCAGCTGTGCAAGCTGGTCAATCAGGCGATTGTGGCCGTGACCATCGGCGCGGTGGCCGAGGGCCTGAGCCTGGCGCGTGCGGGCGGGGCCGATCCCGTCCAGGTGCGTGAGGCGATCATGGGCGGCTTCGCCCACAGCCGCATCCTGGAACTGCACGGCCAGCGCATGAACGAACGCCGCTTCGAGCCGGGCGGCACCGTGACCACCCAGCTCAAGGATCTGGACGCCGTGCTGGACGTGGCGGCCACCGTGGGCCTGACCCTGCCGCTGAGTCGGCGCGTGCATGACCTGTTCGGCGCGCTGGCGCGGGACGGTGGGGGCGGGCTGGACCACAGCGCCCTGATTCTGGAAATCGAGCGGCTGGCGGCCGGGGACCGGACTGGACCGGAGCGGTCCTAATCCGCCTCAGCGTGGGCGGGCCAGGGGAGAAGCACAGGTCGGATCAGCCGCTCAGGACGAGAGGGCCTGCTGTTGCCGCACGGCCTGCCGCCGCCGTTTGACCCCGTACATGCGCTCATCGGCCAGCGCCAGCAGCGCTTCGCCCTCGCCCTCGTGGCTGTGGGCCACCCCCACGCTGGCTCCGCGCAGCGCGCCCACCTGCCGGGCGGCCAGCACCGCCATGTCCACCGCGTGATGAACCGCGTCCTCGTCCACGCTCTCCAGGATCACGAATTCGTCGCCGCCCAGGCGGTAGACCTCTCCCGCCTTGCCCACCTCCATCCGGAGGGTGCGGGCGAACACCTGCAGCAGCTTGTCGCCCTGCGCGTGGCCCTCCTGATCGTTCAGCGCCTTCAGGCCGTCGAGGTCCAGCCCGGCCAGCAGAAAGGGCGCGCCGTCCTGCTGGCGCTGCCGCAGGTCCTCCTCCAGCGCCCGGCGGTTGAGCAGGCCGGTCAGCGCGTCGTGCCGGGCCTCCTGGCGGGCCAGCTGCATTTCCAGCCGCCGGTCCAGGGCGCCCCGCACGCTGCGCCCCGCCGCCTCCAGCAGCGCCCGGTCGCTGCCCCGCCAGCGCGTCACCGGATTGTCGCGCAGCCGCACGGCCATCAGCAGCGAGGTCACGCCGCCGCGGGTGCCCAGCGGTTTCCAGGCCACCTGCTGAACCCCGGCGTCCACCATCGTTGTCAGCGCGCCGGGGACCGACGGGTAGTCGTCCAGGTACAGCGGGCGCCTGAGATCGGTGAGGGTCCGCGTGATCGAGCCGGACCAGTCGGGCCGCGGGGCGGGCAGGGCGCCCATGGCCGGAGCCACCTGCGGGGTCTGGTGAGCGGCCTCCACGCGCAGCTCGCCGCCCTCGAAGATCAGCAGCCCGATGTAGTCCGCGTTCAGCGCCTCGCCCAGCAGGGCCGCAGCGCTCAGGGTCGTTTCCTCGGGGCTCAGGTCCAGGTCCATCAGGCTGCTGACGCCTTCCAGGACGTGGGCGTGGGCGAGACTGCGCTGCAAGTCGGCATTGCGCAGTTGCTGGGCATTGAGCTCATGGGCCAGCGCCAGGGAACTGGCCCGCAGTTCCAGCTCGCCCATGACCAGCGCGGCCAGGTCCTGCAGGGCCTGCAGGTCGTCCGGGGTCAGGGGGTGGAACTGGTGATGGGTGACGCACAGCGTGCCGATGCGCTGCCCCGCCGGGGTGGTCAGCGGCGCGCCCGCGTACATGCGGATGTGCGGTTCGCCGGTCACCATCGGGTTGTGCGCGAAGCGTGGATCGGTCTGGGTGTCCTCGATCACCAGCGGCCCGTCCTGCAGGATGGTCCACGCGCAGAACGAATCGTGGCGTGGGGCCGTCGTGTCGCCCACCCCCACGCTGGACTTGCCCCACTGGCGGTCCTGGTCCACGAAGTTGATCACCGCCACCGGGGTGCCCAGCAGGCGGGCGGTCAGCCGGGTGATGCGGTCGAACACTTCCTCACGGGGGGTGTCGAGAATCTCGTAGCGGGCCAGATCCAGCAGCCGGACGTATTCGTGAGGTGGCAAGGGGGCGCCGATCATGGTCCGCATCCTGCCGGGCGGCGTCTGTCCCGCGTCTGACAAGCGGTTTTTTATAAGTCTGGTCATGGGCAACCGAACGCCGCCGATGGGGCACTTTGCCAGGCCACCAGGGGAGGGGAGGGAACACTCAGGTGAGCAAGCGCCGCGTGCCGGGTGTCCATCACACCCCGAGGTCAACCCTGTCCGGGCCGCCCACGCCCAGCCGCGGCCCAGGCGTCGGCCAGCAGCTCCAGCGGCAGGGCCTCGATCTGCTGACCGTCATGGGTGGTCACCGGCACCGCCATGCACAGCGCGTTGAGGATGGCCTCCTCCGCCGCCTCGATGGCGGCCAGGAACAGCGGCGAGACCAGATCGTTGGGCAGCTCCAGCGGGGTCCAGGGTGCGCCGCGCCTGGGTGGGGTGCGCCGCACCGCCTGCGCCGTTGAAAAGGCCAGCGCGTAGTCCCCGCTGCCGCTGCTCATGGCCGAGCCGGTGCGGCCCAGGCCCAGAAAGGCCCGCCCGGCCAGCCGGCGCAGGTTGCGGTCCGACAGCGGCGCGTCCGTCGCGAGGATGAACACCACCGAGCCGTCCGCGTCGCCCCGGTCCAGCTCGCCGCGCAGGTAGTGCCGTCCGGTCCGCTGGCCCACCGGCAGGCCGGCCACCTGCAGCACCCCGCCGAAATTCACCTGTGCCAGCACGCCGACCGTGTGGCCGCCCAGCGAGGCCGGCAGCACGCGGGAACTGGTGCCCATCCCGGCCTTCCAGCCGAAGGCCACCGTTCCGGTGCCCGCGCCCACACAGCCCTCCTGCACGGGGCCGCCACGCGCCGCGGCCAGCGCGCGAAGCGCATGTTCGGGGGTCAGCGCCCGCGCCCGGATGTCGTTGACCACGCCGTCGTTGGTCTCGCCCACCACGGCGTTCACGCTGAGGGCCTGCGGGTTGCGGGCCAGCGTCCATTCCACCAGTCCCTGCATCGCCGGGGCCACGCTCAGGGTGTTGGTCAGCAGGACCGGCGTTTCCAGTTCCCCCAGCTCCTGAACCTGCGTCAGCCCCACGAATTTTCCGAAGCCGTTGCCGATGGCGACGCCGGCGGGAACGCGGTCCTCGAAGACGTTGCCGCGGTGGGGGAGAACGGCGCTCACGCCGGTCCGCAGGCCCGGTTCCACCATCAGGGTTTCGTGCCCCACCAGAACGTCAGAGACGTCGGTGATGGCGTTGAGCGGGCCGGGCGCCAGGATACCGGGCACGATGCCCAGCTCGCGCAGGCGCCGCCGGAAGGGTGGGGGTGGGTCGCGGAACATGCGTCACGCTAACAAACAGCCGGGCAGGTGCGGTCCTGGCCCACGGAGCTTCAGCACCCGGCGCCCACCTCCAGGCTCTCAGCCCGGTGGAAAGATGGGGCAGCCCACCGTTGCGGTGAGGGTGGTGGGGCTGTCCGTCCCGTGCGCGGCCCGTTCATGACGCCGTTGTGCCTCCTGCGGACGGCTCAGGCCAGGCGCACCACCACCGTCGCGTATCCCCCGCCCGGAGGCAGCTCCCGGGTGCTTGCTGCGGCCCAGGTGACGCTGTGGGTGGCGCGCAGCAACTCTTCGGTGAACACGTGCAGTTCCAGGGTGGACAGCGCCCGTCCGGGACAGGCATGCGGTCCCAGGCCGTAGACCAGGTTGTCAGGCGCATGCTTCGCGGGACAGAAGGCGTCAGGATCGGCAAAGACGCGCGGGTCGCGGTTGGCCGCCGTCCAGTTGACCTGCACCACCTCTCCCCGGGCGACGGCCACCCCGCCCAACCGGGTGTCCCGGAGCGCCACGCGGCGGTTGGCCACGAAGGGGTCATCCATCCGCAGGATCTCGTCCAGCGCGGCGTCAAATTCCTGCGTCGTCACTCCCGCCCGGAGCCGGGCCTGAACCTCGGCGTGCTCGGCCAGGAAAGCCACGATCACGCCGGCGCACAGCGCCAGAGACCCCAGGTCGCCCGAGGTCCAGTTGCGCAGGACCGACACCAGTGCCTCATCCTGCAGCGGGCGGCCCGAGCCCTGTTCGTTCATCAGGCGGGCGGTGACGTCGTCCCGTTCCTGCCCACGCCGGCGGGCCAGTTCGCCGCGGATGATCGCGTCGAACGCCTCGGCCACCCGGCCCGTCCACGCGTGGTCCCCGGAGCGGGAGGCGCGGCGGTTTTCCTGCACCCAGTCCAGCAGCTGGCCCTCCAGATCGGCCTGCCAGCCCAGCCAGCGCAGCTGCACGCGCACCGCGTAGCGCGCCCCCAGGTCGCTGACCGCCTCCACGGTGGCGGGCAGGGTCAGGCCACCCAGCACCTCGCGCATCACCTGCCGCGCGAGGTGCTCGACCTCACGCAGGTTCTCGGGGTCCATCAGGTACGGGTCCGTTAACGCCCGCCACTGCTGGTGCTCGGCCCCGTCCAGCCCGTTGGGAAGTTGCCGGAAGCGTGACACCGCGCTTGAAAAGAGCTCAGGCTGAGTGACGACCTCGGTCACTTCAGGATGCCCGTAGACGATCACCTTTCCGGCCTGCCGCTGCACAGGGCAGGTCTGGCGGGCCTGGTCGTACTCGCGGCGGGGGTCACGGTCTTGGAGGGGCGGCGCAGGCATGGCCGGATGTTATCCGGACGCCGACTGAAGAGTCGACCCGTCGACCTGAACGCCGTGAGGAGTGTTCAAGGCGCAGAAGAGGCGAGGAATTTCGCGATCTGGAACGGCAGGAGGCAGGTGCCGGCTTCAGGCCGGACGGGCCTGTGCTTGACTGTCGGGCATGATCAATCTAAGCGGCAAAGTGGTCCTGGTCACCGGAGCCTCGCGCGGCATCGGCGCGGCGTGTGTGCGCAGCCTGCTGGAGGCGGGCGCGTCGGTGGTGGCCCACCTGGGGCGCCGTGGGCAGGGCGGCGAGGCGCTGCTCCAGGAGTTCGGGGCGGCGCGGCTGCACCTGCTGACCGGTGACCTGGCCCAGGAGGGCGAGGCGGCCCGCCTGTTTCAGGCCGCCGCCGCGTGGCAGGGCCGCGTGGACGTGCTGGTCAACAACGCCGGGATCGCGCCGGCCGTGACGGTGGACGATCCTCTGGACGCGTGGTCCGCCGTGTGGCACGAGACCCTGCAGGTCAACCTGCTGAGCGTGGCGGAGACCTGCCGGGAAGCCATCCGGCAGTTTCGGGGCCAGGGCGGCGGCATCATCATCAACATTGCCAGCCGGGCCGCCTTCCGGGGCGATCAGCCGGACGCCATGCATTACGCGGCCTCGAAGGGCGGGGTGATTGCGCTGACCCGTTCGGTGGCCCGCGGCTTTGCCCACGAGGGGGTGCTGGCGTACGCGGTGGCCCCCGGCTGGGTCCGCACCGAGATGGCCGAGGCGTACCTGCAAGAGCACGCGGCGGATCTGACCCGTGAATTCCCGCTGGGCGACGCCGCCCCGCCGGAGGACGTGGCCGCCACCGTGGTGTTCCTGGCCTCGGGGCTGGTGCGGCACATGACCGGGGCGACGCTGGACATCAACGGCGCGTCCTACGTGCGCTAGCGCGGGCAGCCGCCTGAACCTCGGCGGTGGGGGTTCGCCCCTGGGCACCGGGGAAGGCGGGGCGGCGTCATGATCACCCGGACGCTGCCGTTCTCCTGAGGCTGGGGGCTAGAATGGGGAGACGGCCCGCCGTGGTGGGGGCGCGGAACGGCGCAGGGGCGCCTGACCGTCCCCAACGGATCGCGCGGCAGGATGGCCGTGCCACGCTCGGTCCCTGCCCTGACCCCTTGCGGTTCGGTGCGGCCCGCCCCTGGCTCCGGAGGTTCCCATGAAGATCCGCGATCAGATGACCCGCGATGTGGTCACGGTGACCCCTCAGACGCCGCTGGGCGAGGCGCGGAGTTTGCTTGAAGAGGGCCACCTGCGCTGCCTGCCGGTGGTGACGGCGGGCCGCCTGACTGGTCTGGTGCTTCAGTCCGATCCCCGCGTGAGCGCCGCGCCGCCCCACACGCCGGTGCAGGACGTCATGGCCCCGGCCACCGCGACAGTCGGGCCGCAGTCGCGCATCGAGCGCGCCGCCCGCCTGATGCTGCAGCACGACATCCGTGGCCTGCCGGTGGTCGATCAGGACGGCATGCTGCTGGGCGTGTTGACGGCCAGCGACCTGCTGCGCGCCATGGTCCACTCCCCCCCCGTGAGCATCTGGTACTGAGCCTCGACGCTGCGGCGCGGGCTGTCGGTCCACGATTTCGCCTTTTCCTGGGCGGCGGGCCTCAGTCAGCCACCTTGATGCGGCGGTACAGCGCCTGGGTGAGGCACCACACGCCGTAGCACAGCGTTCCCAGCGCCACCGCGCCCAGCAGGAACTGTCCGGCGGGCTGTTCACGCAGCCAGGCCAGGGCCTCGGCCGTGCCGATGACGACGCTGGCCTGACTGCGCCACGCGGCCACCAGCAGAAAAACGCCCACGAGGCCCAGCAGCAGGCCGCGCGCCGCGATCCCCAGCTGCCCGATGCGTTTGAGGGTGCCTTTGTACTGCGCCCCCACATCGGTCAAGGCCATGCGCTTCATGAATCTGGCCTCGTAAGCGTTGTAGAGCTGGTGGGCCGCGACGGCCAGCAGCGCCACGCCAGCCAGGCCCAGCAGCAGCTGGCCGCCGGGCAGTTGCAGCACCTGCTGGGCCGCCTGGGCCTCGCTGTTCGGGTCGCGGGGGGCGCTGCCCTGGGCCGCGACGCGGGCGCTGAACACGGCCAGGACCAGATACGCGCCGCCGCTGATCAGATAGCCCGCACGCTTGACCAGCCCCCTGGCCCCGGTGCCCTGGTGTTCAGGGTCCAGCATCGCCCGCACCAGTTGCCACAGCGCGTAGCCCACCAGCCCCACCATCAAGATCCACAGCACCACGCTGCCGCCGGGAAGGTCTTGCAGGCGCAGCAGCGCTCCCCTGGTGTCGGTGGTGCTGCCCCCGGCCCCCAGCGCCAGACCCAGCGCCAGCGCGCCCACCGTGCCGTAGACCACGCCCTTGCTGGCATAGCCGAAGCGGGCCAGCGTTTCCAGGCCCGGCGCCACCTGAAGGCTGGCCCGCTCGACCTTTTCTCTGGCATCTGACATCGCTGCACTATGCCCCGCGGCCGTTCATGCCGGATGCGCCGGACCTTCCCGCGTCTTAAGGATCCGCGCGGCCCTGAACCGTCCGGATTCAAGTTACCCTGTCGGCAGTGAACACAACCGAGGCCCATGCCCCAAGTTGACAGCGCTCTGGAAGGCTGGACCGTGCGGGTGAGCCGGCGGAAGGGGCCTCCAGCGGACGCTCAGGCCCTGCCGCGCCTCCTGGATCAACCCTTCGCCGTGGGCCAGACCTAGGTGGAGTTCGGCGCCCTGGGGACCCGGTTCCTGGTGCTGCCCGAGCGGGGCCTGGCCGTGGTGCTGCGGGGAGAGCTGTACAGCCACGACCTGCAGGCTGTCCTCGCCCTGTACACGCGGCATGGTGCCACCTTTGCCCAGCACCTGGAAGGCTCGTTCGCTCTGGCCCTGGTGGACGTGCCGGCCGGTCACCTGTGGGCGGTGACGGACCGCATGGCGTCCCTGAAGGTGTACGCCGCGCAGGAGGAAGACACCCTGCTGGTCTCCACCCAGCTGAACCGTCCGGAGTTCACCCAGCGTCCCTTAAGCCCGGCTGGAGTGGCCTGCGCCGTGGCCAGCGGGGTCATGCTTGGTGACCTGACCCTTTATCAGGGAGTGAGTTCGCTGGACCGCGCCTGCGTGCATGCCCTGGCGCCGGACGGGGCGACGGCCCGGCCCTACTGGGCCTTCCGCTTCGGGCCGCCGTCACGCCGCCCGGTGGCCGAGCTGCGCGCCGAACTGGCCGGGCTGCTGC
The DNA here is from genome assembly GCF_006335125.1 of Deinococcus radiopugnans ATCC 19172. NCBI lineage: Bacteria > Thermotogati > Deinococcota > Deinococci > Deinococcales > Deinococcaceae > Deinococcus > Deinococcus radiopugnans. The sequence goes on along the minus strand of NZ_VDMO01000001.1, from coordinate 102,873 downwards.
GCGCGGCGGTGGACCGGCGCCTGAGGCGGGCCGGGCCGCGCGTGTTTCTGTCGCTCAGTGGCGGCTACGACTCGCGCGGGCTGCTGACGTTGCTGAGCAGTTCGGGGCGCGAGATTCACACTTTTTCCTACAGCGACGGTCCGCCGCGCCCCGGCAGCGACGCGGACGTCGCCCGGCAGCTGGCCCGGCAGTACGGCGCGCCGCACGTGACCCTGCAGGCCTACCGGGGGGACGTGGGGGCTGCCCTGCGGCGCAATGCGGCCTGGGGCCAGGGCGTCGCCAATTTCTGCGACGAGGCCGACGCCTGGGCCGAACTGGCCGGGCACGCGCCCAGCGCTATCTTTGCCGGCGAACAGCTGTTCGGCTGGTACGACCGGCCCGCGCGGTCGATGACCGAACTGCTGCTGCACGCCCGTCTGCCGGACGCCCAGGCGCTGGCCGGATTGCAAGGGGTGCTGCCGGCTGCCGGCCACGCCAGGTTGCAGGGCGCGTACGGCCACGAGCTGCAGGCGCTGATCGGGCGGCTGCCGTCCGGGCTGGACCCCACGCAGCTCGAAACCCTGGCCTACCTCGAACAGCTGGGACCGCGCCGGCTGATGCCGTGGCGCGAGCAGTTCGCCGGCCGGGTGGCCCCGGTTCATCTTCCGCTGCTGGACGGCGCCCTGCTGGAATTCATGCAGACCCTGCCCAGACGCCTGATCCGCGAGAAGACCCTGTTCAAGCAGGCGCTGCTGGAACTGGACCCTGGGCTGATGAGGGTGCCGCTGGCGCGCGTCTCGGGCTACGCCCCCGACTGGACCGCCGAATTGCTGCGCGGCCGTGACACCCTGGCGCGGCAGCTGGGCGCTGCGGCCCCAGCCGCCTGGACGGGTTCGTGCCCCCCGAGGCGATCCTGGCCCTGCTGGACAGCCTCTCGCCGCTGCGCCGGCATCCACTGCGCAGTGCCCTCGGCACCCTGCGGCGCAGCCCATTGGTGGGGGCCGCGCGGGGGCTCAGGCCGCCGGCGGCCCGTCCGGTGGACCGGACGACGCTGCTGCTGCGTCTGCTGACGCTGCGCCAGCTGGTGTAGGTCACGGCGGGTTCCCTTCCTGAATGGGGCCGGCCGCCGCGCGGCCTGCCTTCAGTCCTGCCGGGACGAGGCTCCGCCGGCGCCCTGCCGCTCGCTTTCAAGACCCACCGGATTGGTGTGGGTGACGGGTTCGGCGATGGTGATCAGGACGGCGCTGTCCTCCAGCGCGGTCACCTCGTGTGGAACGCGGACGGGCAGGGTCGCCAGCTCATGCGGGCCGAGTTCCAGGCGGGTGTCCTGGGCCGTGAAGGCGACCCGCCCGTCGAGCACCAGCACGCTGATCGGGCCGGGGGCGGTGTGGTTCGGCATGCCCTTTCCGGCCTTGAGGACCACCAGCAGCAGGGTAAAACCGGCGTCACGAACCAGCGTGAGGGAATCGCGCCCGTGTTCCGCCAGAGGTGTGTCGCCGCGCAGCCGGGCCAGCTGACCCTGCAGGTCATAGCGGTTGAGGGCGATGGGCTGGGGTCGATCCGGGCGTCCTTCAGGCATGTTGACCTCCCTTTCCCCTCATCCTACCCAATCGCTGACGCCCCGGCCGCCTGCACCGTCTCCAGGCAGGTGAGGACGCGTGCTCAGCAGCGTCGTCGCGGTCAGGGGGCGGACGCGCGCCGTTCGGGGGTGCCCAGCGCCTGGGCCAGGTACGGGGCGGTGCGGCTGCCCGCAGCCTGCGCCACGTCCTGGGGGCGGCCCTGCGCCACGATCTGGCCGCCCTCGTCTCCCGCACCGGGGCCGACGTCGATCACCCAGTCGCTGCCCACCACCAGCTGCATGTCGTGCTCCACCGCGATCACGGTGTGTCCCGCGTCCACCAGCCGGTCCAGCTGCCGGGCCAGCCGGTCCACGTCGGCCGGGTGCAGGCCAGTGGTGGGTTCGTCCAGCAGGTACAGCGTCTTGCCGCGCCCGGCGCGCTGCAGTTCGGTGGCCAGCTTGATGCGCTGGGCCTCGCCGCCCGAGAGTTCGGTGGCGGGCTGCCCCAGCCTCAGGTAGCCCAGCCCCACCTCGCGCAGGGTGTCCAGGCTGCGGAACACCGCCGCGTCGTCCTGGAAGAAGGCCCAGGCGGTGTCCACGGTCATGCCCAGCACCTCGGCGACGTTGCGGCCGCGGTACTGGACGTCGAGCGTCTCGGCGTTGTAGCGCGCTCCATGACACACCGGACACGGCGCGTACACGCTGGGCAGGAACAGCAGCTCTACCATCACCCAGCCCTCGCCCTGACAGTGTTCGCAGCGTCCGCCCTTGACGTTGAAGGAAAAGCGCCCCGGCCCGTAGCCGCGCTGCCGGGCCAGCGGGGTGGCGGCAAACAGCTTGCGGACGTGATCGAACAGCCCGGTGTAGGTGGCCATGTTGCTTCTAGGGGTGCGGCCAATCGGCTTCTGGTTGACCTGCACCAGCCGCGACAGCGCGGCCACGTCGCCCCCCAGCTGCGTGGTGAGGGCCGCCGGGGCGTCGCCGGGTTCCCCGTCATCGGGGGCGTCGGCGGCCGGGTCCACCGGGGGCTGCCCGAAGTGGCGGGCCAGCGTCTCGGCCAGCACCCCACTGACCAGGGTGGACTTGCCCGAGCCGGAGACGCCGGTCACGCACGTCAGCACGCCCAGCGGAAACCGGACGCTCAGGTCTTCGAGGTTGTGGCGCGTGACTCCGCCCAATTCCAGCCAGCCGGAGGGCGTGCGCGGCGGGTGAGTGTGGACCGGGACGGTTCGGAACAGATATTCGGCGGTCCTGGACGTCGTCACCTGCCGCAGCCCTGCCGGCGGCCCGCTGTACAGGATCTCGCCGCCCTGTTCCCCGGCGCCGGGACCGACGTCGACCAGCCAGTCGGCGCGGCGCACCACGTCCAGGTCGTGTTCCACCACGAACAGCGAGTTGCCTGCCGCCTTCAGGCCCCCCAGCGCCGTGAGCAGCGCCTCGGTGTCGGCGGGATGCAGGCCGGCCGACGGTTCGTCCAGCACGTACACCACGCCGAACAGGTTGGAATACAGCTGGGTGGCCAGCCGCAGCCGCTGCAACTCGCCGGGCGACAGCGTGGGCGTCGAGCGTTCGAGCTGCAAGTAGCCCAGGCCCAGGTCCAGCAGCACCTTCAGCCGGGCGCACAGGTCCCCGCTCAGGCGCCGCTGCGCCAGGGCCTGCTCCGGCTGCTGCTGGACGAGCCGGGCGTGCCCGCTCTCCTGACCGCTGGCGTAGGGGCGCAGCAGGGCGGCCACCTGTTTCAGGGGCAGCCGGGAGAGTTCGGTGATGTCGAGGCCGGCGAACGTGACGGCCAGCGCCTCGGGGCGCAGCCGCTTGCCGCGGCACACCGGGCATTCGGTGGAGATCATGTACCCCTGCACGCGCCGTTTCATGGACGCGCTTTCGGTGGTGGCGAACGTGTGCAGCACGTGCCGCCGCGCGCTGCTGAAGGTGCCCATGTAGCCGGGCTCGGCGCCGCGTTTCACGGCCCGCCGGGTTTCCTCGGGCGTCAGTCCTGGATACACCGGCACCACCGGCTGCTCGTCGGTGAACAGAATCCACTGGCGCGTGTCCTGCGGCAGCTCACGCCACGGCCGGTCCACGTCGGTGCCCAGCGACACCAGGATGTCGCGCTGGTTCTGTCCACCCCAGGCCTGCGGCCAGGCCGCGACGGCCCGCTGCCGGATGGTCAGCGACGGGTCCGGCACCATCGAGGCCTCGGTGACCTCGTAGACCCGCCCCAGGCCGTGGCAGTTGGGGCAGGCCCCTTCCGGGGTGTTGGGCGAGAAGCCCTCGGCGTAGACGATGCCCTGGCCCGGGGGGTAGGTGCCGGCGCGCGAGTACAGCATCCGGATCAGGTTGGACAGGGTGGTCACGCTGCCCACCGAGGAGCGGGCTGTGGGGGCGCCGCGCTGCTGCTGCAGGGCGACGGCGGGAGGCAGGCCCTCGATGGCGTCGACCTCGGGCGCCCCCACCTGATGAAACAGGCGGCGGGCGTACGGCGAGACCGATTCCAGGTATCTCCGCTGCGCCTCGGCGTACAGCGTTCCGAAGGCCAGCGAGGATTTGCCTGAGCCCGAAACTCCGGTAAACACCACCAGGGCGTCGCGGGGCAACTGCACCGAGAGGTCTTTGAGGTTGTGTTCCCGTGCGCCGCGCACCTGCACGAAACCGGAGAACTGGGGGGAAGCGGACATGGTCAAGCAGTATGGGCGGCCAGCGCCGCACGAGGCTGAGAGTCCCAATGTTGACTGAACGTTCTTCCGGATTCCGCTCAGAATGGAGCTTGGCTGAGGCGCTGAGCCGACATGCAACCGGCGTTACCAGATAAAGCCGCATATCCCACAACTTGATGCGCCCGTTTTTTTTAGCTCATCCTGTGTACCGGACAACTCCATATTGAGAATGTGCTGGACGGCAAATCCCTGAACGTGTGACTGGTTGCGAACCGGCACGACAAATGGCGGTGTCTTGGGTCTGTGACCACGCCAAAACCCGCCGACCTCCAGCGGAGCGAACTGACCCGCCACTTCAAAGCCTGCGTCCTTTTCCTGCGCCACGACACGCTGCAGCGTGTCGTGGACATCGTCTTCGCGATGGTCACGGCCAGGAGCGTGAATCAGAGTGACCTGTGTGCTCATCTCCCCGGCACGAGTTCCATCGAAGCGAAGAAACGCCGGGTGGAACGAGGTTGCCGGGATCCTCAGCTCATAGAGCCCGTCTTCCTGGCGTTTCTCCTGGCCTTACTGCCTCCAGGGAAGTTGCTGCTCAGCCTGGACCGCACCACCTGGGAACGTGGGGAATCCCCCCTGAATCTCCTGGTCCTTGGCGTCGTCCTCCACGGGTACACCGTGCCACTCGTCTGGACCGCGCTGGACCATGACGGCAACAGCGGCACCGTGTGGCGCATTCAACTGGTCTCCAGGTTGCTGAAGGCCCTTTCAGCAGCTTGGGCAGGTGCAGAAGCGTGGGAATTAAGGAGGAGGTATACTCTCATTTGTCTGGTAACGCCGGTTGGTCATAAAAGCCTGTGTGTCTCAAGGGTCATAAAAAGGACTGTTAACCCTGGGCGGCCTGTCGACTGCTCTGAAGGGTTCGCAAGGCCAGGGGCGTCACGCCAAGCCATAAGATCAGCGCGCAGCCCAGCCCCAGCAGCGGCGTCCGCACCGCCGCAGGCAGCAGCAGGGACGCTCCACCGAGCAGACAGAAGGCACCCGCCACCCACGCGAAGATGCCGTTGCGAAACGCGAAGATGAGCCCGATGAAGTGAAGGCCCACGATGATCACGGCGGCGGCCATGATGGCCTGCTCCCAGCCGTTGGCCGTCAGGAGGCGGGCGGTGAGGGGAAAGGCCACGATCATGGCGCCCAGGGACACCCGGTAGGCCGTGGTCGTGAAGGGGTTGGGGCCGGGCGAATCCGGGCCGACGGGCGCGTGGGGCACCCGTCGGCCGAGCGTCCGCACCAGCCACGCCAGCGCTGCGGTGACCAGCAGCACCACGCCCAACGCCAGGACGCTCCACCCTCCTGGCAGCGCCAGGCTGCCATTGATGCCCCAGATCAGCGCGAAGACCGCACTGATCAGTATGGAGGAGGCTGCGCCGCGCAGCTGCGACTTGCTGAGACTGGACACCGGGGCGGAGGAGGACATCACGTGTCAGCGTACAGGCCCAGTGCGGGCGAAACCCACCAGGAACGTGAACCAGTGGCGCTCCGGAAGATCAAACGGCCGCCCCTCTGCCTGCTCCGGTCTACTCTGTAGATTGAGCCAGGGCGGGCCAGGACTGGCCGCCGGTTGCATCGGTCAGGTCCACCACCATATCCACGCGGTCCAGACCCGGTCCGTAGCCGTTGGGCGTGCGCCGCACCTCCTGGAACCCCAGCCGGGCGTAGAACGGGGCGGTGAATTGACTGGTGTCCAGCACCGCCCGCGTCACCCCCAGCGCCTGCAGACGCGCCAGCCGCACCCGGGCCAGCGCGTCGCCCAGCCCCTGCCGCTGCCAGGCCGGATGCACCATGCCCCAGGCCAAGCCCGCCGACCGCTCCGCATCCTCGCTGACCCACAGGCCGCCGCAAGCCACCACGCCCGGTGGCCCCTCCATCACCAGGTAGTCGGCCCGGCCTGGCGCTTCGTCCAGCCAGGCCTCAAACGCTGGCCGCTCACCCGGCACGAACGACTGCGGCGTGTTCGCGTCGAAGATATCCAGGCAGGCGGCCCGGTCAGACGGCTGGTACGCACGGATCACGGGGGTCACCCCCCCACCATGCCATGAACCACTGACCGGCAGGCCAGATGGGTGGCACAGCCGTTCAACCGGCCTGGAACCCCGGTGGCCAGGGGGACCGAGGTTCCAGAGGACGGGGACGGTCCGGGCTGGGGTGTTCCGGAGCGGCAAAGTTGCGGCCCTGACCTCACGGCCGGGCCACCTGTTCGATGGCGTGATAGACGGCGTCCCTGACCCGCCCTGACACCACGGACCCTGGACTGGTGTACACGTCCACGAAGGCGTGGCCGAGGAACGTCCCGCCCGGCTGCCCCGCCGCCACCGTGCGGTCATTGGCTTCCAGCACCGGGAACACCAGTCGCAGGGCCCCCAGCACGAGGTCCGCCTGGGTCGAGACGTACGGTCCACCGGCAGGAGACTGCCCGTTAGGGACGGCGACGCCAACAACCGCAAACCGGGCGGTGGACACACCCCGGCGCGCGAGTTCGCGGTGCACGACGTCGGCATACAGGTTGCCCTGGCTGTGGGCGACGAGCACCACCCGCAGCCCCCGGCGCAGGTAGACCTCCACGCCGTCCGTGAGCTGCCGGGCATTGTCGTCCATATACGTGGTGGTGCCCAGGCGCTCCCGCATCTGCACCGTCGCGCGCACCAGCTGCTTCAGGTAGACCTCCGCGTACTGGCGCACGGCACCCGTGATCTCGTCGGGCGTGGGCATCAGGGCACCGGCCCCGGAGAGAAGCCTGCCCGGCTGCGTCAGGGCCGTCGCCCAGCCCGCCAGCGTGGTTGGAGGCTCCGCTGCGGCCTTGAGCCTGGCCTGAAGCAGGCTGGCAGCCACGCCCGAGAGCGCGCCCGGCTCCCCGAACGTCCCGGCGAAGGCTGCCGCCGTATCCTGCTCGCCGAATTTCTGGCGGAAGACCTCGACAAAGTCGCGCATTCCCTCGGTGGGGTTGTAGTTCAGCGCGTATAGCAGGCGCTGGTTGGCCGCCGTCTCGCCGAGGAGCCGCCGCAGGGCCAGCACGCTTTTCAGGGCCGTCTCCTCCGAGGTCAGGATTCCATTTTGGAAGATGACCACCGTGCAGTTGCCGGCAGGGCACTCGCCTTCACCGTCCGGCTGGAGCGGAACAAACTGGGGCCCCGCCGCATCGAGCGCTGCGGCGTAGGCGTTGAGCCGCGCGCCCGTGTTGACCGTGCGGGCCCGCAACTCTCTGGCCCACTCGGCCCAGCCCCTGACCTCGTTGTCCTGTCCCTCGCTACCCAATGCCCCACTGCCCAGTGCGCCGCTGTGGAGAAGGGCCAGCAGTGGGGCTTCTGCGCCCGCCGTTGGCGGTACGCCCGTCACCAGGCTCTGGATGGCCCGCGCATACTCCTGCGCCGCCGCCCGCGTGGCTGAGGACGCGGGGGTCTGCTCGGCAATGTACGTGTCGATGTCGTCGCGGATGCCGTTGTGATCGGCGTCTGTGCCGGCAATGCCTGAACCGTGGGCCAGGCTGCACAGGAACAGGGACGTGGAGAGAAGCCAGAAGAGAGAGCGTCGCACGGGGGCAAGGTAGAAGGAGGCATGTGACTGGGGCGTGACACCGCCGGGCGCATCCATCCACCGCCGTGACCTGTTCTCAAGTTGCCCCAATTCCCCTCAGCGCACGCACGGTGACAACCTAAGCGTGTTGGCAGATGGAGGCAAAACCAGGCCAGGTCACACTGCTGCGGCCCAGGATCCCCAGGGCGCTTGTCAGGCCGCCTTAGGGCTGCGTGACGGGCTGGAACGGAGAGCCCAACCTGACGTCCCGCCCGAGTTTTTCGAACCGTTCAGGCAACGGGCCCAGGCGCTCCTCGGCGGCGTCCAGAAACAGGGAGACAGCGAGTCAATTCCAACGCGGTAACGGCCGTTCAGTCGGCGTCCTGGGCCAGTTCCGAGTCGAGCATGGCCTTCAGATTCCGTTTCGGTTGAGCGCCGACAGTGGTGCGGACCGGCTCGCCGTCCTTGAACAGAATCAGCGTGGGCAGGCTCATGGCCCGGTAGCGCAGGGCCGTGGCGGCGCTCTCGTCGACGTTCAGCTTGGCCACCGAGATCCGGCCCTGGTATTCGCGGGCGAGTTCCTCAAGGACCGGGCCGATCAGGCGGCAGGGCGCACACCAGGGTGCCCAGAAATCCACCAGGGTGTAGCCCTCGGCCACGCCAGCGGCGAAGGTTATGTCGTTCAGCCTGTGCATGTTCATGGCGTCTCCGGTGTTGAGAGGGGGGGGCAGGGCACGGTCCGGTGCAGACGTTGCGCGCCGAAGGGCGCTCAGGCGGGGGCCAGCCTCCTCTGCCCAGGGAGGCGGACGCGGAGGACCAGCGTGTTGTGGGTGATCCACAGGGCGTTCCGTCTGCATACCGCTCATGCGCCTCTTCCCGCCAGTGTCCAGAACCAGGTGGACAGGCCACCCTCTCCGGGCCTGTCCACCCCTTCGCCTGTCAGCGCTGGGCCGTTTTGGCCGCAACGGTGAAGGGGCGCAGCATGCCCAGAACGGCGTGCGGCGCTCCCTGATGGCCGGGGCTGGGCACCATGCAGACCATCACGTACTCGCCGGGTGCGAGATCCAGATGCAGATAGGACACCCGCCCTTTTGCCATCGCCTGTGCCCCGCCCAGCGGAATCAGCGGCATGGCGCCTTCGGGATTTTTCAGGTAAGCATTCACGTCCTCCATCGTCTTGCCAGGTGCGAGCCGGAATACGGTCATCTCGTGACCCTCGGGGCCGTCGTTGGCGATCTCCCAGACCTGCGGACCTTCGGTGACGGTCACGCCCCTGGGCAGCTCGAAGCCGTAATCCACCAGCTTGACCTGGAAGTCGGCCTGGGGTGGCTGGGCCTGAACCGCTCCGGCGGGGGCCACCTGCAAGGTCTTGACCATGCCCAGCGCCAGGTGGGGCACGCCGTTGGCATCAGGAATCAGGCACAGTTCCAGGTACGTGCCGGGTTCGCTCAGGTTCACGGTCACCTGCTGCGACTGGCCGGGCAGCAGCATCCCCACGCCGCCCACCATCTCCACGCTGGCGAGGGTGGCGCCCTCGTTGGCCTGAAGACCCGCCAGAAAGCTGGCCTGGGTCATGCCGTCCGGCAGGCGGACCAGTTGCAGATGATGGGGTTCCTGGCCGGTGTTACGGAACTCAAGCGTGGTCCAGCCGGCAGGCACGCTGGCCGGGCCGCTGTACTGGTAGTCCTGTCCCTGGATCTGAACGGCGGGCAGGCTGTGCGCCCCGTGCTGGGCCAGTGCGGGGGTGGTCAGGGCAGCGCTCAGGATGAGAGGGAGCAGAAAACGGGCGGAGGCAGGGTTTTTCATGGTGGGTTCTCCTGTGTCAGATCGGCGCATGGGCCGAACCTGGCCGACAGTAGAAGCCGGGGTGTGACTGAAGCGTGACCAGCCACGGAGCGTCGGGTCAGCGAGCCGCAAACGGCAGCTCTGCCGCACTACTGCACCTGTACGGTCCCGGTCATGAAGGGATGCGGCAGGCAACGGTAGACGAAGTTGCCCGTCTCGGGAAAGGTGACGCTCGCCCGGCCCCCCGGCGGCAGCGTCACCCGCTGTTCCTGACCGCCCACACTCACGGCCAGTTCGTGCCCCACGCTGTCGTGATTCTCCCAGGTGACCCTACCGCCCACCCGCACCCGCACCGCTTCCGGGGCATACTCGAAGTTCGAGATCCTGACCACAGCGGCGGTCTCAGCTGGGCCGGGCGTGGATGCAGGCGTGGGCAGAGTCATCGTCGTCGCGCCGTGATCATGCCCGGCAGGTGGGGCCAGCGTGCCATCCGCCCGCAGCGCCGGGCTGCCCGCCACGTCGAAGTGCATCCCACCCGGATACTCGCCCTGGTTGGTGTTGGCATTGCTGTTGTGATCATGCCACACGAAGGTGCCGTCACGGCCTTTCACCAGCACGTCGTAGCGCTCTCCCGGCAGGATCGGCAATGTGTCGGCCACATACGGCGCGGGCAGGTCATGGCCGTCCTTGGCCATCACCAGAAAGCTGGTGCCGTGCAGGTGCAGGCTGTGCGGCTGCGCCCCCAGGTTCACGAACCGCACCAGCTGCGTCTGACCCGCTGGAATGTCGAGTTCAGGAATCAGCGGAAAGGCCTTGCCGTTCACCAGAAACTCGTCGTAGTGCGGCGTGTAGGGCCGCTGCTCGGGGTCATGGTGGCTGTCCCACTCGTCCAGGATCAGGGTGTGTTCGGCGGTCCAGACAGGCTTGACGTCCGGGTCTTCGACGATCAGCGCCCCGTACATGCCCATGTCCAGATGCACGTTGGTCTGAACGTGACAGTGGTAGGCAAACGTGCCCGCCTCGGTGGCGACGAATTCGTAGGTGAAGGACTGACCCGGCAACACGGCGTGGCTCAGGTGCGGCACGCCGTCCATCTCCTGAGCGAGGCTGGTGATGCCGTGCAGGTGCAGCGTATGCGGCTGGTCATGGGTGTTGTGCAGGGTGATCCGCACCAACTCCCCCACCTTGACCCGCAGTTCGGGGCCAGGCACGCTGGCAGGCTGACTCGGAAAACCAAAGGCCCACTGCTGTACCCGCACGCCGGGCGCGATCTCGGTCTCGATGCGGTGAACGTTCAGCGTGAAGGCGTGGACGCCGCGCGTGGCCTGGGACAGCGACACCGTGCCCTCAGGGCGGGCGAGAAACTGCCGGATCAGTTGCCCTGACGGGCGGGCGGCAGGTGAGGACGGCAGCCCGTGGGCCAGGGCCGCGCCAACGGTCAGCACACTGAGCAGGAGCGTTCGGAAGGCTGGGCGTGCATTGAACATGAAGGTCTCCTTGGCGGGCGGGTGTGAGGCGCGGTCCCGCAGGTGTCGGCAGCCTAGGAAAAGGGGGGTGATTGGGATGTGACTGCGTGAAAGGTGACTGCCGCCGCACCTGCCAGACCTGGCGGGGCGGCAAGAACAGTCACCTCTCAACCCCCGCCTCTCTGTGACGGTCACCGCGACACGCCACAGCGTGCAAAGAGGCTGTTCCCATGCGGCGGAATCTCGATTCTTCCCGTCCTTCGACGTTCTCAGCGCCGCAGTGAGGGGTGATGTGGCCTTGCCCCTTCTGTGTCCTCTACGAGATGGCCTGACAAGAAGCCGGCAAGGCCCGCCGCCCGCCGTCCGTCAAAGCAGACGGTGTCGATCCAGAGCGGCCGACACGCGCTGAGACAGGTGTCTTCTGGGTCGCCTCGCTCCAGTCCCGGCAACTGCAGGTCCAGTGGTCACGGCGACGCGCTCGTCCACCCGCAACCAGGCCAGGAGACTGGCGGCACGCCGGTCCACTCCAACGCCGTCAAAAGTTCTGTGGCCAGGACGGGAAGGGGCAGCAGCTCCAGATCAGGGAGAGCTTCGAGGGCGCAGCGGAGAAGAGTGTTGGGTTCCAGCCGGGGAAGAGTCCGCAACGACGCCCGGAAGGCAGCGTCGCGGCCCAGTGACCGTGCGTGACCGCACAGGACGTCGTAGGGTCCCGGCACGGCAGAATCGGCCTTGCGGGAGACGCTGAGCAGTAAGCCATTCTGGGTCATGACGGCACGGTAACCAGGAGACCATGATCACAGCATGATCTGCGTTCGATCAAAACCTGGCGGCGGATGTGCCCCGCAAGGGGGCCGGCCTGTCCAGGGCTTCGCTTGAGGCACGGCATCACTGCGCCCATCCAGAGGGGGGCGCCGCTGGATGATCTCAGACCACTCAGCGGTCGTACCTGGCCAGCAGTCGGCGCTGTGTGCCGGTGACCCGCGCCAGCCACCCCAGGGCGGTCATCACCGGGTTCAACGTCGCCAGCGGCCCGATCAGCCGGGTGTCGGTCAGGCTGGAGAACAGGCCCAGGTGAAGCGGATGGCGGGGCCGTCCCTGCATGTCGGTGCGGTCGTCGTTGGCGAGGCCGTACAGCACGATCAGCCCCCGCTCGAAGCCCCGGTGGCCGGGCTGGATTTCCACCTCGAAGACCACCGGTTCGTCCGTGGGGTTGTAGAAGCGGTGAACCGAGCCAATTGGGGCGGTGACTGTCTCACCTGATTGGAGCCGCAGTTCACGCCCATCCAGATGCAGGCCCAGCGTGCCTTGCCGCGCGGTAAACGTTTCGGCGTAGGCCGAGTGGCGGTGAGGCGGATTGCCGCCGCCGGGCGCGAGTTCCACACGAACCAGGGTGCTGAGCTGTCCGTCGGTGCGGCGCAGGAACGTCACGCTGTCACGCTGAATCTTGTTGTGGATGGTCAGGGGCTGGCCGCGCAGAGACGCGGGAGTGGTTGGGTTCATGTGGAATCCCCTTTGGGAATTGGAGGCCGTCCCACGGCTCATACGGACTCCGATTGAAAGGTGTTGAAAACACCTGGAAATCCGAGCGGAGCGAGCAGGAGAAAAACGGGTTCCGGGCGTGGAGTGTGGGAACCGGCGCTGTCCCGGTTTCTACACGAAACAGACGGAATCCGTATCAGTCCTTCGATAGGGCTGCGTAACGGGCGAAAATCATGTCTGTTCCCGCCTTGCACGCCGGTTTGGTGGTGTCGGGTCTGGCGAAACCGCCGGAATCGTCGGAGGCCGAGTAAGTCACCACGGCGCGGCCATCCGGGGCGATGGCGACGGACGGATCGTAGAGAAACCAGGCCGAGAGGGTGCAGTTGGGGTAGGGGATGATCTTATCGGCGGCCAGATCACTGCCGGACTCCACCGCAGAGACTTTCCAGGACTTGACGCCCGAGCAGTTGCTCTGGCAGCTCAGCAGCCTCACGTCACCGCCGTAGGACAGGGCAATCACCGGTTGATTCCCCCGCAAGGCCAGGCCAAGCCCTGGGTAAAGAGACTCGCCCTGCAACAGACCGGTGTTCGTCCAGTTGTCTTCCGTGCAGTTCTGATCGCAGCTCAGGTACCTCAGGTAGCCGAGTTCATAGTTGGGTAGCGTGGCGATCAAAGCGACTCTCGGCGCTCCCGATGAGGTCAGTTGCAGCGCCACCGTGGGCTTGGAGGTCAGCCGTGCCGTAACATAGACCGGTTGCAGCCCCACGGCATTCCAGCGGTCTGCGCGGTCACAGGCGCTGTCGCACTCGGCATATCCCACCACATCACTGTTGTTGGGGCCGCTGATCCCTTTGATCCGGCCAATCAGCGCCAGCCGCATCTGACCCCTGGCATTGAACCGCAACTGCACGTCACGCCACGCCTGATCGTCGTACAACAGCGCCGACCTCCAGTTCTGCGCCTGGGAACAGCCCGCGTCGCACCCCACAAAGTAGGTGTCGAAGCGGTTCTGGAGGGAAGCGATGATTTGCGGGTAACTGGACATGATGAAGCGCGGACGGTCCTGCGCGTCGAGCGCAAACGCCTCGCCGGAAATGTCCAGACCACGCTCGCCGAATGCCTGACGGTCCAGAATCACGGTGGTCTTCCAGTTCCTCTGTGCCGCACAGCCGGAGTCACAGGTGGCGTAGTGAACCCGCTGCGATGTGCTGATCAACACACGGGGCTGTCCGGCACGGGTCAGCGCCAGCATCACGTTCTGGACCGCGCCGTCGGTCTTGAAGCGCACGGCCTTCATCTGCGCTCCCTTGTTGCACGCAGAGGCACAGAAGCTGTAAAACGCGTCCCCCCGCGCATAGACCCGGTACACCGAGTGGACATTGCCCTGGGCGTCGGTTTTGACGGTGCTGCCCGCCGTATTTTCGGGAACATCGGTGGGCATGAAAAAACGGGCCGGACTGGAACCGGCGGGCGGCACATTCCCGCCCTGGACTGGATTGGGGGCGAGAAGACTCACCGCCACAGCGCCGAACACTGCGATCTGCTTGAAAAGGTTCATCTCTGAACTGCACCTCCTGGAGTCACGGATGTATCGGGCGAGATTGGGGTGTGACCGGGCAGTGGGCCTCAGCGTCTGGGCCTGGCCGCCTGCTTCTTCCGTGTTTTGGCAGAAGGTGAATCAGGCCCGCTGGAACCGATCCCCGGATCGTTGCCGAAGACGGCCAGCAGGAGACCCAGCCAGTCCCACAGGCGGATGCGTTCGGGGCGCTTCCAGCGGCGCCTTGGTGCGTGGCGGCGGGAGAGGTACCAGACGAAACAGCCCAGCACGAACAGCACCCACAGCAGGATCAGGACAGCTTGAACTGCTTCAAAATCCATCCGGATCAGGTCCCTGGCACGCTGGGCATGAAGCTGACCGAACTGCCCGGCCCCTCGAATTCCAGCCCCGCGCCCAGCTCGACAGCGCCCAGATTGAACTCGGCCCCAACGCTGGTGGAGGTTTCGCCCTTGATGCCGAAGTCCACCACCTTGCCGGTGCTGTCCACGGTCAGGTACAGGCCGTCTTTGGCGGTCGCCCCATTGCCCATCACCGCCGTGCCGCTGGACACGCCCGCCGAGATGGTGTAGATGCTGACGTCACTCTTCTGCTGCCCAAATTCTGGGAGCTGCTGGGGGCGCACGTTGCCCGCGCCAATCGCCTTGATAAATTTGTCGCGGGCGGTGGGGGGTCCCTGCCGCGCCCCTGCCGACGCCCGGCGCTCCACGTTGGCGAAGAGGCCGACACTGGTGCCCGGAAACGTTTTGGCCAGTTCCACCGAGACCTTCTCGCAGTTCATGCCGAACTGCACCAGCATGACCTTGACCGTGGCCGTGGCGGCGGGCTTGCAGCCGTTCCCCACCAGTTCGGTGTAGACCCCCATCTGGTCGTCCGGCACCGGCTTGGGCGGCATGGTCCGGGCGATGTACAGGCACGGCTCGTTCATGCGGTCCAGAGTGGAAAGATGCTCGCTGAAATAGCCAGGGACGATGCTGATGAAGGTCTTGCGGATCATCTGGTGATGCAGCCGCAACCCGGCCAGCAATCGTGGTTCGGAGGCGTACGAGATCACGGTGGTGTAGAAGAGGTCGATCTCCTCCACCAGGGGGCGGACGCTATGCGCCACGAACGATGAGCTGCCGCGCCACATGTTATTCCAGGTCACCAGACTGGAACATTTCTTGAGCTTCTGGTCGTATTCGGCCTTGTCGCGGCAGTACGAGTTATCGGTGGCGGAGTCGCAGGCCCGGTAGGCCGCGTCATGCTGTGCGTCAGCATTGGCGAACTCTCCTTTCAGGTGCGTCATGGCGTCTTGCTCGTTCTTCTGGTAGGTGGCCAGATCTTTGCCCAGCTTGCTGTACAGCGCCGTGAACCGGGTCTCGCGGAACAGCTGAAATTGCCCGGTGTGGAGCAGGCGAATCCTTGGCCCACTCAGGCGGTCATTTCGGACACTCGTGAGCAGATTGGCCACGCCTCGCTGGACTTGAGACAAGTGCGCCGCATCTGTTTTGGGGTCCAGCTTGCCCTTCATCTGCTCGTACTCTGCAGCCCGGCGGTCCAGCTTCGCCTCGTCGTAGGGGTCAAAGACCGTGGCAAAGTACGGCCACTCACCCACCGTTCCCCGCGAGAAGTCCAGCACGTCGCGCAGGTTATAGTCGGTGTCCTCCTTCTGATCAGCGGCAGGTATGGGAATGGGTAGCGGCACTGGAGAAGCAGATGCGGAGGACGGCTGAGCGGCTGGTGAAGTGGAAGCTGATTTCTGAGGAAGGGTATGGCGACTGCTGGACCGCGCCACTGCCGCCCGCGCTGGGCCGCACTTGCCCTGATTGCCCAGGGCCGCCGCCAGATTGCGCTGGGCCTCGGCCATCCGGGGGGCCAGCTTCACCGCCTGGGTCAGGAGTTGCTCGGCCTCCCTGTCGCGGTTCACCAGCATCAGCGCGTACCCCCGGGCCGTCAGGAGCTGGGCGGCGGGCGGATAGAAAGTGTTGCGCGGCCCCCCCCGCGCCT
This sequence comes from Deinococcus radiopugnans ATCC 19172, assembly GCF_006335125.1. NCBI lineage: Bacteria > Thermotogati > Deinococcota > Deinococci > Deinococcales > Deinococcaceae > Deinococcus > Deinococcus radiopugnans. Next base: position 86,841 of record NZ_VDMO01000001.1, on the reverse strand, counting down.
GTGACGCGTCCAGCAGGGCTAGCGCCTCGTTTGGCGCGCCCAGCACGGCGGCCAGCGAGCCAAGATTGAACAGGGCGTCCGCGTTCTTGGGCGTCTTTTCCAGCACCTTCAGGTAGGCGGCCACTGCCAGCAGCGGCACGCCCCGGCCGACGGCCAGCACCGCCGCCCTGTCTGCCCGGTCTGGGTCTGAGAGGGCGGCATTCTCCACCCACTCCTTCCACGCCTCCGGTGACAGGTGATCGGCCAGCGAGCCGTACAGGTTGGCGAGGGCCTGCACCACGCTCAGCTTGCGGTACTCCAGTACCTTGACGGCGGGCTGGGCGGCCTGTTCCTGCTTCAATCCCGCCTTCAGGGCGTCCAGCGCGGCCCTGAGTTGCCTGTACCCTTCGGACTGAGGAGGCATCTGTGCGAGCTGTTTTTCCAGCAGGGCCAGCTGTTGCGCCATCTGGGGGTTGGTCGCCTGGGACGCGTTCCCCGGGACCGGGCGTCTGGGAAAGATCGGGCAGGGCAACTGATCGCTGGGCGGCGGCTTGTGCAGGTCCATCAGGCCACGCACGGTGGAGGCGGCGTCGGCACTGGAAGAGAGCGGGGCGCACAGCACGCCCAGGGTGAGCCAGGTCATCCGAAGAGTGTTCGCCTGACTGACCATCAATGCCTGACTTCCAGAAACAGCGAGGGCTTGAGCTGGTAAAAGCCTGTCACAAAGGGGCCGGTGTAGCTGCTGCCCCAGGCGTAGTCCTCGTCCTCGCCGGGGCGTGGGCGGCGGCTGATCTGGAGGGGCTTACCCTCGTAGGTGGCCGTGACCCGGTACGTTCCCCACATGACGTTCGCCAGTACCGCCCCATCTGCCGACTTCAGAGGGTGGCCCCTGATGACGCTTCCCGCACTGCCGTCGGCCAGCTTGCCCACCGGGGTCAGGGTCAGCTCCACTTTGGTCTCGTCGATGTCGTAGACGCCGATGGCCGAACCCAGAAACACCCAGCCCAGGCTGCCGTAGGGATCGGCGCTGGTGGCGGGTTTCGGCTTGAAAGTGAAATTGCGGACGCCACCCTCGGTGCCGGCCAGCAGCTTGGGGTTCTCGGGAATCAGGTCGATGCCCACCTCGTAATCGCCGTACTTCAGGTTCACCTTCGCCGTGACATTCCAGGTGCCTATGGGCTTGCTGATATCCAGCTTGTACTTGCCGTTGGCATCGGTGTAGCCGATCACGTTGGTGTTGTAGAACAGCGTGTTGTCGGCAATGACGGTGGCGTTCTTGACGGGTTGGCCCGCCGCGTCCACCACGCGCCCAGTCACACTAGCCGACAGTGCCGAAGCCGAGCAGAGCGCGGTGAGGAGGAGCAGGCGGGAAAAAATGATTGTGGTCATGGGGACTCCTGAGTCACGGTTTGGCCGGCACGAAGTAATACAGGTTGCGGGTGGCCGTCCAGGTGGAGAGTTTGCCGACGCAGCTCTCGCCCGCCTTAAGGCCCTCGAAGGTAAAGGTGACGCTGGGCGCGGGCTGGCCGCTGTATTCCCCGGCCAGCAGCACGGGGCGCCTGGCTCCAGCGGGGGTCACGGCCACCGCGCTGGCCGCGTAGGTGCCCACCGGGACGTCGTAAATCTGCGAGATCTCGTTGGTCTTCAGCACCAGCTTCTTGCCTGGGCTGCCGTCAATCAGGGGGCCAACCGGGGTCAGGGTGACTTCCAGACGGTCCTCCGCTTCCAGACTGCCCATGTCCTCTCGGTAGGCAGCAGGCGGGAGGGCCAGCGTGCCGCCGTAAAAGCCGGTGCCCTTGTAGTCCTCCACGCCGGGGATCTTCCCGGACAGCTGCCACCGGAAGTTACGGGTGGTGCCGCTTTGCGCGTTGAAGGGCTGGTATTCGGCGGCGCTGGGGTGGGCCAGCCGGTAACAGTAGGTCTGGCCCTTGTACGTCACCGGATACCACGCGTGGGCGGTGTAGGGCAGGTATGGCAGGCCGTCCACCCGGTAGCGGCCATCCGGCCCGGTCAGCACGTCCACCACACCCGTCGTCAGGCCGGGCTTGATCCAGACGTGGAGGCCAGCCAGCGGTTTGCCCTTGTGATCCACGGCCTGCCCCTGCACCGTCCCGGCCTTGACCGGGGCAGCGTGAACCACGCTCAGCACCCCCAGGCCACAGGCGAGGGCCAGCGTGCCGGCCAGCACGGCAGGTCTAAAATCTGAGCGTCTGGAACGAGGTTCTGGGCGTTCGGCGGTCTGATCTCCGATCAAATTATTTTTCATGGACATTCCTCGTGACGTTGACCGAGACCTGAGCCTCATGCCAGCACCGCCTTTTCTTCTCGCCGCAGCGCCAGCGGCAGCAACACGACGCCGTAGACCAGCACGCCCAGCAACGCGGCGGCGGGCAGGGCAGGCTTGGCGAGCATCAGGAAGAAGACCCAGATCAGCGTGGCGAAGCGGACGCGGGCGCTCCAGCGCAGCGCCGAGTCCTGCCGCAGACCGGACAGGGCGTCCGCGCCGCCCCGGTGCAGGGCTTCCCCGAACCGCCCCAGCCGGGGCAGCTCCACGACATGCACCAGCGCGGCGATCAGGGCCGTGCCCAGCATGGACAGGATCAGCCACGGCGCGGCGAAGGCCCCGGCCAGCCCCGCCAGCCACAGCCCCGAGCCGATTAAAGTCAGAGGCGCGATGCGCGACAGGACGGTCAAGCGCTGGAGCGAGCCGAGCAGATGCCGGGCGGTGGGGGCGTCCTGGGCCGAGCGCAGGGCGGACATGCCCTGAAGCGTGGCGGCCTCCACGCAGACGAGGGTCAGGGCGCTGGCGACGTGAACGAGCAGCAGCAGGGCAAGGGTGGGTTGGGGCATGGACTCTCCTCCCAGGCACGGATCGCCGTGTCTTCGGGGCATGGGTCAGCCCGGCGATGGCCTGGAGGTCCGAGCCTGCCGCGCCGGGTGTGACTGGGCCGTGACTGGGCCATTCCCGGGCTGGCCCGCGTGGATCACGGGCCAGTCACAGCCCACGGCGCAGGCTCAACCCTCAAGGAGAGCCACCATGATTCAGACCGCCCCAGAACAGACGCCCACCGCCCAGACGCCCACGGCCCAGACCCTTGCCCTCCGATTGCTTACGGCCTTTGACGAAAAGGATTTGCCGACTCTTCAGGCGCTGATCGCCCCCAGCGCGGTCTTGCATGTGCCGGGCCGCAACCCGATGGCCGGCGACAAGCACGGGCTGCCCACCATCCTGGGTTTTTTCGCGCAGGTGGCCGAGCGCAGCGCCGGAACGCAGCAGGTGGACGTGACCGACGTGCTGGGCAGTGAACGCCATGCGGTGGCCCTCTGCACGGTGACCGCCACCCGGCTGGGCCGCACCCTGCACAATCAGGTGGCCTACGTGATGACCTTCGGGAACGGGCAACTGCTGTCGCTGCGGATGCACAACTATGACCAGCACCATGTGGACGGGTTCTGGGCGTGAGGGGGTGGGCATGAAGGTGACCGCCTCGGTCTGGATCGACCGCCCGGTGGGCGAGGTCTACGCCCTGATCGCCACGCCTGCCCACGATCCGCTGTGGCGCGAGGGCCTCCTGAAGATGAGCGCCGATCAGCCCGGCCCCGTGCAGGACGGCATGATCACCACCGACGTGCTGACGTTCCTGGGAACGGTTCACACCACCCGTTGCGTCGTTTCCCAGGTCAGGGAGGGCAGCAGCTACCAGTTTCGCAGCGTGGAGGGAGCCACTGCGGTGCGCGGCAGCCGCCTGACCGTGGCCGAGGCCGGTGGGACACGGTTCGTCGGCACGCTGGAGCTTGGGCTGACCGGGGCGTTGCGGCTGGCCTCACCCCTGCTGAAGCTGCTGTCCCGGCAGAGATTTGGGCGGGAACTGGCGCGGCTCAAACGCCACCTTGAGGCCCAGTCTGCTGGGCAGCGTTCATCCCTGGCCTCGCTGCCCTGAGAGTGGCAGGTCAAGGCTGTCCAGCACGGTCAGGAGGGCCTGCTGGGTGGGCCGGGCCAGGAAGGCATCGCGGTAGGGCGGCGGGAGCGGCTGACCAAGGATGCTGACCATCCAGTCCCGCGCCGCATGAGCCACGGCCAAGCGGCGTGCTGGATCAACGCCGGGCAGTTCCAGAAAAACCTGCCACGGCAGGGCGTGATCGTCGCGGGGTGGGGCGGCGGTCATGCGTGCGAGGGCGTCCTCCGCGTCCCGCGTGGCGGCGGGCCAGTCCTGACCCCCCGCGTGCCACTGCGCCCGCAGGGCCAGGGCGTGGGTCAGCAGTTCCGGGTGGGCCTTTTGCCGGGCCACGGCCAGCGCCTCCTCCAGCGAGTGGCGGCGTTCCTCGCGCGTGCGGCCCCCGAATCCTGCGTACGCCAGCTGCCACAGCCCCCGCGAGTACGTCAGGTGGGGCGCGGCGCTCAGGAAGGCGTCGGCGTTGGCAAACGCCCGCTTCGCCTGTTGATCCTGCCCCAGCAGGGCGTGAATCTGGGCCAGCCGGATCCACGGCACGCCTGCCGCGTCGTCACCCGGCATGGGGTCAGACAGCGCGGCTTCCGCTGCCGTCTGGCACTGGGGCACCGCCCCCAGCAGCCACAGCAAGTCCACCTGCACCCGCCACAGCACGCCTTTTGGCAGGGCTTCCCCAGTCGGCCATTCTCCAGCCGGCGCTGCCTTATCGGCAGCCTGTGTCATTCGCTCCAGCAGAGCCAGGGCTTCGGCGTAGGCGTGGCGCTGCACCAGATTGGCGGCCAGCCGCAACTGGTTGAAGTACTGGAGGCGGCTGAGCTGAGGCCCGCTGCCCGGTGAGCCCAGTTGCCGCCGGAAGCTGGCCGCCTCCGCCCGTCGCCCCTGATCTTCGAGGAGGGCGGCCACGCTCAGCTGTGCCGCCAGGGTTGCGTAGCGGTCTCCCAGGGCCGTGAACATGGCGGCGCTGCGCCGCGCGGCGTCCAGGGCGTCGCCGGGCTGCCCCTGCCGCATCAGCAGGGCCGCCACCGTGTACAGCAGCAGCGCCGCCGCCTGCGACTCCGGGAGCCGGGTAAACAGCGCCGTGGCGGCGTCCAACCGCTCCCGCAGCCCGGTCTGGTCGTGCAGGAAAGCCAGCGTCCTCAATTCGGCACGCAACAGCAGGGCGGACAGGGTGGCGTGCGGCAGCCCGCCGTCAGCGGCCAGCAGCGCCTGCCCCTCCCGCGCCAGGGTCAGGGTCTGCCACAGGGCCTGCCGCGCCTCATGGGAAGCGGAGGCGCGGCCCAGCATGTCCGGGGCGGCCAGGGCCACCGGTTGCAGTCTGGACTCGGCCAGACGCAGCGTGGCCTGCCCCAGCCGGGCCGCCGCACGCTGCACGTCGTCGGAGGCGAGGCGCAACAGCCCGTCCACGACGGGGCGCAGCGCTTCGGGCTGCTCCTCGGCCCACAGGGCGCTCAGGGTGTCCAGCCGCACGCCCAGGGCCAGGTCGAACTCCAGCGCTTCCTCGTACAGCGCCGCCGCCTGTTCGCGCAGCTTCAGGGCCGCCCCGTACTGCATCAGGTCGACCAGCCCCTGCGAGGCTTTCAGGAACCATGCCGCCGCCTGAAGGGGCAACCGGCCGCCCTGGTAGTGCCGGGCAATGCGCGCGGCGTTTGCGCCGCCCGGCCCGGCGGCCCTTTCCAGGGTACGGGCCGCGCCCCGGTGCAGCAGGATCTGGGTGGCCTCCGGCGTCCCGGCGCGGATCGCCACCCGCATCAGGTCATGCGCCAGCGCCTCGCCGCGCACAATGCCGGCGTGGCCCAGCTCGTCCCAGCCCTGCGCCGCCGCCAGCGGGCCGAGGTCCAGCACCTCGCCCACCTGATCCAGCGTGAATTCGCCGCCCAGCGTGGCCGCCGCCCGCGCCATCTGCAAGGCCGCCGGACTCAGCCGCGACAGCCGCCGGGCGATCACCGCCGCCACCTTCGTGGGCAGGCGGGGTGGATCGTCCAGCCCCCACCCGGACAGTCCCAGCCCGGCCTCCTCGCTCAGGTCGCGCACGGTCTCCAGAATGAACAGGGGATTGCCCCCGGTGGAGTCGCGGTAGCGGGCTGCCTGGTGCTGGGGGCGCTGCGGCAGATTCAGACTGCCCAGCAGCTCGCCTACCCCCTCCACCGACAGGGGCGCGAGGCGAAGATTGATCGCCAGGCCCGCGTCGGTCAGCGTCTGCACGCTGCGGCGGGCCGCTTCGGGCAATTCGTCGTCGCGGTAAACGTCGATCCAGACCGGAAAGCGCGCCTGCGGCGACGAGGCGAGCCGGGCCAGAAAATACTCGGCGAATTCGCTGGTGGCGTCGTCGGCGAAGTGGGCGTCGTCCAGCACACACACGTCGATGTCGGCGCAGGCCAGGCGGTTGAGTTCGATCATGGCGTCGAAAAAGCGTAGCCGGTCTGCCGCCGAGGTCAGCGGCGGACCTGCCTGCCCGAACACGTCCGGCACCAGGCGGGCCACCTCAGCGGCCACCCAGTCGGGCAGGCCCCCTGGTTCCCGGCCCGTGGGCCAGTGCTCGAGCAGGCGGCGGGCCATCCGGGCGGCGGTGGCGTAGGGCACGTGCCGGTCACCGGGCAGGGCCTCGAAGCGCAGCACGCGCCCGCGCCCGGCGGCGAAGGTCAGGGTCAGCAGGGTCTTGCCGATGCCCGCCTCGCCGCTGACGAAGATCATCTGGCCCTGTTCCCACGCCTGCGCCAGCACGCCCAGTTCGTGGTGGCGGCCCACCAGCGCGGGCAGCGCCACCGGTTCCGGGACAGCGCGGGGGAGGGCAGCGGGAGGCGGCGCGTCCTGCCGAATCCGCTCGGCCAGCGCCTGGGTTTCGGGCAACGGCTCCACGCCCAGCCGGTCACGCAACACCTGACGGCAGCGTTCGTAGGCCTGCAGGGCCGCGCCCCGATCTCCGCGTCTGTGGTGCAGCGTCATGACCTGTCGGGCGGCCTCCTCGCTCAGCGGTTCCAGACTCAGGGCGTGCTGGGCGTGCAGCAGCGCTTCGGCCAGCTGTCCCGCTGCGCGCAGCGTCTCCGACGCGCCCAGGGCCGCCCGCAGCCGCAGTTGCAGCAGACGTTCGCGCTCGCTTTCCAGCCACTCGGCGAAGTCCGGCGCGTCGTCGAAAGTCAGGTGTTCCAGCAGTTCACCCTGCTGGGCCGGGGGGTCCGGGACAGCGCCGGCCTCCATCTGCCGCTGAAATTCCAGGAGATCCACCCTGACCCCTGGGTTGAGTTCGATCTCGCCCGCGCCCTGAATGAATTCCGGCCCCAGGGTCAGCCGCACCCGCCGCAGCAACTGCCGCATGTTGGCCCGCGCCGCCGTCTCGCCCGCGTCCGGCCACAGCCACCCGGCCAGACGGTATTTGTGGGTGCGGCCCCGCAGCGCCAGATACGCCAGCACGGCGGCCAGACTCGGCTCGATGCGCCGGTGCGCCGGGCCGTCCAGCACATACACGCCTCCCAGCAGCTTCAGGAACCAGTCGTGGCCTGCCGCTGTTCTGGTTGGGGGAGGGGTACCGCCCGTCATGGGGCCTCAGTGTAAAACGGTGACTCCCGGCCGTGGTGCCCTTCCCCGGTGTCCGGGGCCGGCCTGAGCCAGAGCGCGTTCAGGGCAGGAACTGCTGCTTGAGCGTTCGGGCCAGCCACGCCTCGTAGGCGCCGGGCGTCCAGCCCCACGCTTCGACGAGTTCCTGATACACCTCGGCGCGCGTCAGGGCCAGGTGAATGGCGCAGATCTCCTCAAAGGTCAGGTCGGCGCGCAGCAACGGGGCGGTCTCCGCCAGCCAGGCCTGCATGCTCCTGCGCCGTCCGCTGAGCGCCGTTTCCAGTTCTGCTGCCGCCTCGCTGTCGACGGCGGCGGCAGAACTGTAGATCCTGATGATCGCCGCCCCGGTCTCCCACTGTCGCCGACTGGCCTGGGCATACAGTTCGAGCCGCCGCGCCGGGTCACTTTCCAGATGGGCCAGCCGGTACAGGTCGCGCACCTGTGAGGCGAGGTGCCACGTTTCGCGGATGGCCTTCAGCAGCCCGCGCTTGTTGGTGAAGATGGCGTAGACCGTGCTGACCGCCACCCCGGCCTGATCGGCGACGGCCTGGATGGTGGTCGGCCCATAACCCTGCTCCAGAAACAACGTCCTGGCGGCCTCGACGATCAATCGCTGCGTTTCCAGCGCCTGCCGCTGGCGGTGCGTGAGTCCACTCTTGACATCGTTCACAGGCAGGAGTATAACCCGAATCAATAGAGTTGGACTACAACGAGAAGGGGAGGTTGCTATGTCGGCTGAGCAGCACAGAGCGTTGACCCTCGAAACCCTGGAGCGGGGCATGAATCAGGGCGATCTGTCGGTGTTCGATGAGGTCGTGGCGGCGCACGGCGTGGATCACCAGGAGCCGCCCGGCACCGTGTATGCCGAGCACCTCAAGGAGGTGTTCACGCTGATGCGCGCCGCTTTCCCCGACCTGCATTTCGAGCTGCACCACATGCTGGCCGAGGGCGACATCGTCGCCTTCCACTCGACCATGACCGGCACGCACGAGGGCGTGTTCGGGATCGGGCCGTTCAGGAATCTGCCGCCGACCGGCAGAAAGGTTGCGGTGCGGCACATGCATTTCATCCGGTACGAGAACGGCAAGAGCACCGAGCTGTGGCACCTGATGGACACCCCCACGCTGATGCGGCAGCTGGGCATGATGCCGGCCTCGCCCCCGCAACCCAGGGCGTAACACGGTTCCTCTCCCGCTTCTTCAGCCCCCGGCGTCCGGCAAAAGCAGCCGCTCCAGCGTGGCCTGAAGGGTCTGGAACGGCCCTTCACCGAGTTTCCGCGTGAACTCCGCCGTGATCTCGCTTTTCAATGCTGCCGCGTCGGCCAGGAAGGCCTCACCGCGCGCAGTGAACACCACCAGCACGGCGCGTCCGTCGTCCGGATCGGGCTGGCGCTGGACATAGCCGGACTTCTCCAGCTCCGTCACGATCTGGCTGGCCGCCTGCTTGGTCATGGTGGCCCGCTCCGCCAGGGTGTTGATGCGGGTGCCGCCGACATCCAGGTACGGCAGCAGGCCCAGGTGGGTGGCGGTCAGGTGCGTGTGGCCGCGCTCGCGCAGTTTCTGGAGGGCGCGGGCGTTGAAGTGCCGCGCCGCCTGCTGCAACCACCAGCCGATGTGCTGCTGGCGGGGATTCGCCGCCGTGAGGGGGAGAGAGTCCTGGCGATTCATTGGTCAACCTCCTTGACTAAATTAGTCAGGTGGGTTTACTCTATCCACATCGGCGCTCAGATCGCCACCTCTGATCGCAAGGAGAAGCTATGAAAATTGTGCAGGCCCAGCACCAGCAGACCTTCACCACGCCCAACGCCGCCGTCGTTCCGCTGGCCACGCCGTCGCTTGGTGCGGCGCAGGTCAGCGTGATCCGGCAGCGGATGGCCCCAGGGCATCAGAATCCGGCCCACACCCAGACCCACGAGGAGGTGATGGTGATGCTCGGCGGCGCCGTGACCCTCACGGTGGCCGGGGAGAGCGCGGAGCTGCGCCGCGGAGACACCGCGATCATTCCCGCCCAGACCCCGCACAGCCTGTCTAACGTGGGGCAGGAGGACGCGGAATGGCTGATCGTCAGCACCGCCGACATGCAGTTTCATGGGGCAGACGGGAAGCTGATGACCCCGGAGTGGGCCAGGTAGACGGCGTGTTCCAGCGGTGCAAAGTGAATCCCCTCTGCCGATCTATCCAGCAGAGGGGTTCGTCGTTCGCCCACACTCAGATCAGAACCTTTGCCTCCTGGACACCCTCCGCAACGTCCTGGTTGAGGTAGGTCTCGTACTTCAGGATCTGCGCGATGGCCCCGGCGTGGTAGGCCGCGTGCGTCAGCTGGTTGATGATCAGGAGCAGCCTGTCGGTGGAGAGCGGCCCGGTCTGAAGCGTGCCGACCAGCGTTTCCAGGCGATCGGCCTCCGCAGTCAACAGGTGCAGGAGATCGGCCCAGGTCTCGTCGTCGATCTGGACGTCCCCCCACGACAGGCCCCAGTCCACGCTTTCCGGTGGCCGATCCGGATCCGTGTTCATGACGTGGAGGCAGAACAGGACGTGGGCGGCGTGCCGGGCGATGGTGGAGTTGCCGAACACCGAGCGGGACGCCTGGGTGCTGTCCACTCGCCTCAGTTTCGTGAGCAGGCCCTCAAACCAGTGGGTGTGGTGCGTGCCGCCGAACACCTGCTGGCACTGCCACCGCAGGGCGCGTTGCAGCTCTCTGGACAAGTTGTGCGGCGTCATGCGTCCTGCCGGGGATCGAAGGCGTCACGGGCGGCGTCGCCGACGAGGTTCCAGCCCAGGCTGAACAGCAGGATGGCCGCTGCCGGAAACACGGTGACGAACCAGTACGCCAGCGGCTGGCCGGGCGGCCCCTGGATCCACGCGCGGGCGAAGTTCATCAGTTGCCCCCAGTCGGCGTAGCCCACCGGAAAACCCAGCCCCAGGAAGGACAGGGCGGCGATGCCCAGCGGCACGGTGCCCAGATCCAGCACCACCTGGGTCAGCAGCGAGGTCAGGCTGTTGGGCAGGATGTGCCGGAAGATCAGCCGGGTGTCGCTGGCCCCCAGCGAGCGGGCGGCGTCCACGTATTCCAGCTCGCGCGTCCGCAGGATGTCGCCGCGCAGGATGCGGGCGTAGGAGGCCCAGCCGGTCAGCACGAAGGCCAGCAGGATGGTGGCCGCGCTGGGCTTGAACAGGGCCACCAGCACCACGGTCAGGATCAGGCCGGGAAACGCGAAGATGACGTCGATGACCCGCTGGATCACGTTGTCCACCACGCCCCGGTGGTACCCGCTGATGGCCCCGATCACCGTGCCGGTGACCAGATTGATCAGCACGATGATCAGCCCCAGCCGCAGCATGGTGCGCGCGCCCCACACGATGCCGTAGTAGATGTCGTAGCCCTGGCTGGTGCCGAACGGCGCGCCGGGTGCCGGGGGCGTCGGCACCGGGCTGAAGCTGATGCGGGTGATCTGGGCGCAACTGGCCGGGGCCAGAAACGTCTCGCGCAGGTACGCGGCCACCCCCGCCCCGAACCCGGTGGCCGGCAGGCCCAGATCGCGGGCGCAGTTGCCCCGGGGCGGCGCGAGGGCGGGCGCGAACACCGCCATCAGCACGAACGCGGCGATGATTGCCAGGCCGATGCGCGCCGACGAATCCCCGAGCAGTCGGCGGGCGGGCTTGCTGCGCAGCCACGCGAGGCGGGCAGGGCGCGGTGACTCGGACATGGAAGCGGGGTGCGGCTGCGTGGTCATGAGCCCACCCTCACGCGCGGATCGACGACGCCGTACAGCAGGTCGCTGACGGTGCTGACCACCACCACGATCACGGCGTTGAGCAGGGCGAAACCGATCACCCCGGGCACGTCGAAACGCAGCGCCGCCTGACCGCCCCACTCCCCGATGCCGGGGTAGCCGAAGATCGTTTCCGTGAACAGCACGCCGCCCAGCAGGCCGATCACCGTGAAGCCCGCGAAGGTCACGATGGGCAGCAGGGCGTTGCGCCGGACGTGCCGGGCGTTGACGACCTGCGCGGCCAGCCCCTTGGCCCGCGCCGTCCGCACGTGATCGGCCCGCAGGGTCTCCAGCACCTGCGCCCGCATCACCTTGAGGATCACTGCGCCGCTGGTGATGATCAGGGTCAGCGCGGGCAGCGCCAGATGGTGCAGCGCGTCCAGGAACATCGCGGGCCGCCCGTTGACCAGGCTGTCCACCAGGATCAGACCGGAATAGCGGTGGTACGCCGGATCGGTAAGGTTCAGCTGCTGCACGACGCTGAGGTTGCCATTGCCCGGAAACCAGCCCAGCGCCCCGTAAAAGACCACCAGTAGCAGGATGCCCATCACGAAGGTCGGCAGGCTGAAACCCACGATGGCCAGCAGGCGGAGGCTCCGGTCGAGCAGATCGTTGCGGTGCAGCGCGGCCAGCATCCCCAGCCACACGCCGACGCCAATGATGGGAATGGCACTGACCAGCGCCAGTTCGATGGTGGCGGGCAGGCGTTCGCGGATGGTCTCGGTCACCGGTCTGTTCGAGGCCCTGGAAAAGCCCAGATCCCCGTGCAGGGCGTCGGCCATCCAGTGACCGTACTGCACCAGAAACGGCTGATCGAGCCCGTGTTCACGGATGATGACCTCCAGATTCCGGGTCTGGGCTTCAGAGGTGACGTACGCCTGGGCGCGTTCCTCGGGCGACAGGAATTGCAGCAGCCCCACGATCAGCAGGGTCAGCGCCAGCATCACCAGCGGCAGCTGCGCCAGCCGTTTGACGACAAAGATCAGCATGAGTTGTCCTCGGGTGTCCTTGAGAAGCTGGAGTGGGGCCGGGGCAGCTTGACCTCCGCCGCCGGCCCGCGTGCTGTGCGCGGGGGGATCTACTTCTTGCTCAGTTCCCGCCAGTACGTGCCGGTGTAGCTGAAGCTCAGCATGGGGTTGAACTGCTCGGCACTGACGCCCCTGAGGTTGTCGCGCACCACCGTGAAGCCGATGCCCGCCGGCATCAGCAGGAAAGGGGCCTGCTCGAAGGCGCGGTTGCCGATCAGGCTGTACAGGCGGTCACGTTTGGCGCTGTCGGTGGTCGATCGCGCCTGCCTGACCCAGGCGTCGATGGTGGCGTCCTTGAAGTTCAGGCGCGGGCTGTAGAAGCCCTGCGAGCTGTAGAAGGTATTGATGAAGTTGTCGGGATCGGCGTAGTCCGGTACCCAGGCGATCAGGATCATGGCCTCGCGGCCGTCTTTGGAGTCGCGCAGCATCTCCGACCACTGCTTGCCCTCCACGTTGACCTTGAAGCGGGGATTGATCGACTCGACCGCCTGCTTGAGCAGTTCCATCAGGGTCTGCTGCGCCACGGCGCCCGCCCGGTAGTGGGCCGTGAACGTGAAGCCGTTTTTCCACAGCTGGCCGCCGAAGGCCCGCTTGAAGTACTGCTCGGCCTTCTTGGGATCGAAGGCGTATTTTTTGACCTTGGGGTCATAGCCGGGGAACGAGTCCGGCAGGGCCATGGTGCGCTGCATCCCCTGGCCGAGCTGCACCTCCTTGATGTAGCGCCCGTAGTCCATGGCGTAGGAAAAGGCCCGGCGCACGTTGACGTCGCTGAAGAAGTCGGCCGGGATGCCCTGGCCGTCCAGCTTGCCGCTGCCCAGCGCCCTGGCGTCGCTGATCTTCTCGTTCATGAAGATGACGCTGGCCGTGTTGTTCGGCAGATCGTCGATGATCCGCAGGCCCGGCTGCCCGCGCAGCTGCGCCAGCACGGGACGCGGCCCGGTTTCCACGATGTCGGCGTCCCCGCGCTTGAGCGCCTCCAGGCGCGTGGCCTGCTCCACGACGCGCTGGACGATGACGTTTTGCAGCGCGGGCGCCCCACCCCAGTAGCCCGGGAAGGCCCGCAGCACCGTGTTGTTGGCGTCGCGCTTGACCAGCGTGTAGGCGCCCGTGCCCGACGGGTTCTTGGACAGCGCCGAGTCGTTGAGGTTCTTGCCCACCCAGCTTTTCCACGTCTTCTCGGTGCCGTCCCATTCGCCGATCTTGATGGCGTGCTGCCGGTCGACGATGCTGGCCCCCACAAAGACGAGCTTGGCGAGAAAGGCCGGATCGACAGCCGCCAGGTTGAACACCAGCTGGTTCTGGGTATTGCACGCCACGGCCTTCGTGATCCTGGCCCAGGTGATCGACTTGTCGTTCAGCGCGTTGTCCGGGGTGCCCAGCAGCGGCTCGCTGAGAAACCAGGTCCACGACTCGGCGGCGTTCACCACCAGCGCGCGCCGGAAGGTGTACTCGGCGTCCGCGCAGGTGAAGGGATTGCCGCTGTGGAACTTGACGTTCTTCCGCAGGTCGAAGGTGTGGGTCTTGCCGCCGTTGCTGGCCTTGTGGCCCGTCGCCAGCAGGGGTTGCAGGTCTTTGACCGAACTGCCCTTGTACTGGTACAGCGTTTCGTAGATGTTTTCCACGTACTGCCCGGAGCCGGTGTCGTAGGTCATGACCGGGTCGAGGGTGGGGATATCGGTGGCCGTCTGAATCACCAGCGCGTTGCTGGGCGTGGCGGCGGTGGCGGTGGGCAGCAGGGCGAGGGTGAGGATGGACAGGGCTCGTTTCATGGGCTGCTCCTGGGCCGGTGCTGGGCTGCACGGCCGGGTGAAGATCCCAGCGCGCATGGGCACGGCCGCACAATCACGCGCTGCATCTGCATAGCGGCGATCTGAGGTCCGGTCCATCTGGGTCTGCCCGGCACCGTAGGCCCGCGGGTGTGACTGGGCCGTGACGGCCAGAGGCGCTGGCTGCCTTCCAGATGGATGGCGAGCGCCGGATCCCGCACTGGACCCCACCCGCGCGGCACAGACCCACACAAACGGTGGCAAAGTGGCGGCTTCAACCTCAGTCAGCCAGGGACGCCCGCGAAGCTCACTTCTGCAGGTCGAACAAATCTCTTGTGCCTGGGAAACGTGAGGCTACTGGTCCTGACATCGCTGCAAGATGGGCGGGCACTCCACATCGCTCACCTCCAGAAACATCGTGGGTCTGAGGGCGTAAAAGTCCCGCCAGAAGCCACCGGTGAAGCTTTTGCCGTACGTCGCATCCGGACCGCTGCTGACGGCCTTTCGGACGAAGAGATCCTGACCCTGGTAAGACACGGTTGCCAGATAGGTGCCATACATCACGTTCTTGATGATGTAGCCGTCGCCGGATTGCACGGGCTTGGCGGCAATGGTCTTGTTGGAAGAGCCGTCGGCGAGCGTTCCCACCGACTTCAACGTGACAGTCATCTCGCCGGGATCGCCGTAAAAGCCGATGCCCGTGCGGATATTGACCAGCCCCAGATTGCCGTACTGCGTTGCTGCGGGCTTGAAGGAGAAATTTCTGACCCCACCCACGGTGCCGGCCAGCACCTCGTCCGACTCGGGAACCAGATCGATTGGGATGGTCTGCCCCTCGTAGTTGAGAGTCATGGTGGCCGTCACGTGCCAGGTGCCGACGGGCTGACGGATATCCAGCCTGTAGGTTCCCGAGGCGTCCGTGTAGCCGATGACATTGGTGTTGTAGAACAGCGTGTTGTCGGCCACGACCTCGGCACGAACGATGGGATGTCCCTGTTCGTCCACGATCTTCCCGGTGACGTACCCCGCCTGGGCCGGCAGCGGTTCTTCCTTGCCGGGCGGGGGGCTGGCGCCTGCGTCACCACCCCCACAGGCCGTCACGGTCAGGCTCAGGCCCAGCAGGGCCGTCAGAAGAAGCGCGGACTTGGAAAGACGGTTCATGGTTGTTCCTCCAGAGGTCAGGGGCGAGGCCACCGGCAATGTTTTCCCGCTGACCGCTCGGGCACGCTAGGCCTCCACGCGTGACCCGGCTGTGACAACCGCGGGCGCCGGTGCCGCCGCAACACCGGGGTCGGTTGCGAGCTCGAGTGACCCTGCTGTGGCAACGCGCCCACTTCGGGCGACGTTCCATGCCGCTCTGAAGAACAGCGCCCCGGTTTTCCACGAGGCGGTGGCGTGACTGGGCAGCGGACTGAACCCTCCGCGCGAGGCGTCATCCGCCACCCTGTCACGCGTCAGTCACAGCGTGACCCATAACGTGCCCCCGCCCTACTGGCGAGGAGAGATCACCCATGCAAAAGAAGAAGCTGCACAGCCTGAATGCCGTCCTGCTCACCGCCGTCCTGTCTGCCTGCACCACTGGGGGGCCGGTCCCAAGCGCCACGATCAAAACCATTGAACTCAGTGCCGCATCGGCCAGCCTCGCGGTGGGCCAGAGCACCACCCTGACCGCCGTCGCCAGGGACGCTCAGGGAGAGATCGTGCCGAACACCGACTTTGCCTGGAAGTCGAGCCGCGAGACAGTGGCCTCGGTGGCGGGCGGGGTGGTCAAGGGACTGACCGCAGGTGACACGCAGATCACCGCCAGCGCAGATGGCGTGACCAGCACCGCCGCCCAGGTGACCGTCACCCAGACCCAGCCCGCCGGCAGCTTTGACCTGACGCTTTCCGCCGACAAGCTCCCGGTCGTCACGGGCAAAAGCGCCAGCCTGACGGTCAATCTCGTCCGCAAGCCCGGCTTTACCGGCGCGGTGGGTGTCGGCCTGTCCGGCCTGCCCACCGGAGCCACGAGCAGCGCCGTGACCATCCCCGAGGGGCAGACCAGCGCCACGGTGACGGTGAGCGCGGCTGCGGGCGCCGCCCACTCGCTGCCCACCGCCGTGACCCTGAGCGGCACCGCCACCGGCTCTGCAACCGTTTCCAAACCGATCACCGTGACCGTCCGTGGCCCGGCGGGGAGCCTGGACACCACCTTTGGAACGGGCGGCATCGCCCGGCAGCCTATCGGGGAGGCTGCCGACTACGGCTACGCCGCGGCGCTGCAACCCGACGGAAAGCTGATTCTGGTGGGCAGTGTCTATGGTCCCCATTTCGAGAATTTCGGCATTGCCCGCTTCACCCGCGACGGCGCGCTCGACGCCTCGTTCGGGAGCGGCGGCAAGGTCGTCGTGGATTACGCCCAGGGCCGCGACATCGCCCGCGCCGTCGCGGTCCAGCCGGACGGCAAGATTGTCGTGGCGGGCGGCACGGTCGTTGACGGGGACGGAGAACGCTTCGGATTGCTTCGCCTGAATGGCAACGGCACGCTGGACACCAGTTTTGGGACGGGCGGCAAGCTCACCACCGCCTTCACGGGCAGCGACCATGACCGCGCGAACGCGCTGCTGATTCAACCGGACGGCAAGATCGTGGTGGGGGGCCAGGCCAGTTTCAGCAGCGCGGCCGGCGGCGTGGACTTCGCGCTGGCCCGCTATCTGCCCAGCGGGGCGCTGGACGCCAGCTTCGGCACGGGTGGCCGGGTCACGACCCCGATCAGCGCTGAGGGTGGCTCGGACAAGATCCTCGCGCTGGCGCTCCAGGGCGACCGGATCGTCGCGGCGGGCGGCGACACGTTTCAGCTGGCCCGGTACACCGCGTCTGGGGCGCTCGACCCCACCTTCGGCACTGGCGGGAAAGTGCCGAAATTCTTCCCCGGCAACAACAGTGGGGCCACATCGGTCGTGGTGGACGCCCAGAACCGCCTGGTGGTCGGCGGGCATGACCAGATGAACACCGCCGTGGTGCGGCTAACCAAGGATGGTGCGCCCGACCCGACCTTCGGCAACGCGGGCAGGACCGTCTTGAAACTCAACCCCAGCAACTGGAACGTGGCGACCGCCGTCGCCGTGCAAACCGACGGCAAGGTGGTTGCCGGCAGTTGGGTCTACGAGGGCAACAGCTCCAACGACAACTTCGCGGTGACCCGGCTGATGGAAACCGGTCAGGTCGACCCTGACTTCGGAACCGGTGGGACCACCATCACCAGGGGGCCTGCGGGCAAGCGGTCCACCGCCCGCGCCGCACTGCTGCAACCTGACGACCGCATTCCCGCCACGCGGATCGTCCTGGCCGGCGACAGCAACTCCGACTTCACCCTGACCCGCTACTGGCCCTGAGACGCGAGCAGGGAAGGCCAGTCTCCGTGAACAGCCTGAGACGGCCTCTGCTCCGTGGGGGAACGCCGGAGCAAATGCCACCTGCTCCTCTCAGCGCCGCTCCTTGGGCCACTGTGCCGCTTTCCGGGATACTGTGAAGGCAGAGAACGCCCGGTCACATTGCGTGCTGCCGCCGCCGAGGTCAGGTGGGTGGCGGGAGACGCAAGACCGGGGCGGGAGCGGGGCCTCCAGGCCCGGCAGCCGGTAACGCCAGTTGGCTTACACTGGCCTATGCCTCCCACCGATGAGCGTGCCCGCAAACTCATCCAGGCCCTCGAACGCGCCGATCTCGATGGCCTGATCCCGCTGTTGTCCGGGATCTGGCCGCGCCCCGACAACGAGGTCTACACCGCCCTGCGCCTGATTTTCGCCCAAGCGCAGCAGGACCAGATCAACCTGGCCGATCCGCCGGACGACTTCCATACCTGGCTGCTGCAGGCGGCGGCCCGCAACCAGAACGGGGCAGAGGCCCGGTCCAACACCATTCGCCTGCGGCTTTCGCTGCTCTCCAAGATGTACAGCACGCTGCAGGACGAGGGGCTGCGGCCCAGCCATCCCCTGCGCGGCATGCCCCGGCCTCCCAACGAGCGTCTGAGCGAACCGCTGCTCTCACGCACCGATCTGGAACGTCTGCATCAGCAGGTGCAGGCTGATGCGGTGCTGTACGCTGCGCTGATTCTCATTGACCAGCACGCCTACCGGGTGCGCGATCTGCTATCCCTGCACTGGGAGGATTTCGATCCCGACACCGGCTCGGCCCTGCGCCCCCACGCCCTGACCCGACTGAGCGACACGGCGCTCGCCGCGCTCAGGCCGCTGCGCTCGGCGGCGGGCGGCGAGTTCTACGCCCGTGGACGGGTCTTTCCCTACAAACAGGAACGCGACCTGCGCGCCGCCCTGTTCAGGGCCTGCAAGGCCGCCAACGTGCCGTACACCCCTCCCGGCGAGCTGCGGCGGGTGTCGCTGCGGGACTACCCGCACACGCCGCAGAGCGCCGGCTTCAGCGCCCGGGATACCCGCAAGCTCGCCCAGGCCACCAAACTCGCCCAGGGGCTGGCAGACGCCTTGACACCTTCCTCAGAGGCCTGAAGCCAGCTGTCGGTCGATCTGCACCAGGAAAGGGCAGGAGCGGTCCTGACAAACCCACCGGCTACGTCGGCACGACGACGTCGCAGCCCCCGGAACGAAACGAGAAGCAGGCCGGCAGGGACGCTATGCTGAGACACATGACGTTTCGCTGGGGCATTCTTGGCGCGGCCCGAATCGCCCGCGCGTTCATTCCTGCCATTCGGTCCGCAGGGGGCGAGGTGGTGATGCTGGGGGCGCGGGAGCCGCAGTCGTCCCGCGTTCAGACCTTTGCGAGCGACTGGGCCATTCCGCGGACCGGCACCTATCAGGAGCTGATCGACGCCGAGCTGGACGCAGTCTACATCGCCCTGCCCAACGCCCTGCATCTGCCCTGGAGTACGGCGGCGCTCCAGGCCGGCAAGCACGTGCTGACTGAAAAACCGCTCACCCTCAACGCGCAAGAAGCGCGCCAGCTGGCCGAGGTGGCCGCGCAGACCGGCCTGGTCCTGCTTGAGGGCTTCGCCTACCGCTTTACGCCGCAACACCGCGCGCTGGCGGACGCGGTCCATACCGGCCAACTGGGCGAGGTCCGGGCCTACCGGGGAGCGTTCGGGTTTACTGTCCGCAATCCCGAGGACATTCGCCTGAACGCCGGACTGGGCGGCGGCGCCCTGTACGATATCGGCTGTTATCCGGTCAACCAGGCCCGGATGCTGCTGGGCGAGCCCCTTGCGGTGACGGCCCAGGCCCGCTGGACCACAGGCGGCGTGGACGTGTCGATGTCCGCCGTGCTGGATTACAGCCACGTCGGAAGCGGCGCGCTGGCCAGCATTGACTGCGGCTTCGACTGGCTGTCTGGAGGCCGGATCGGCCGCGCTCAGGTGCTGGGCACCGGCGGCGTGATGGAACTGGACCGGGCCTTTTTCAGCGATGAGCCGGAGTTCATCCTGACCCGCGACGGCGAGCCGCAGACGCCGGCCCCCGGCAATGGCTACGCCCTGATGGCGGCCCACTTCCAGCGGGTCGTGCGGGGCGAAGAGACGGCGCTGTACCCGCCTGAAGACGCGGTCAGGCAGGCCAGGGTGCTGGACGCCCTGCTGCAGTCGGCGCGCGAGGGGCGTCGGATTACGTTATGAGGTGATCACCGGCGCGGCCATTGCACCGGGCACGGCCAATTCAGAGGGCGCAGGTGAAAGAGAGGAGCGACAGAGCGCGCCTGACTCTTCGGGGGCAGCGCTGCCCCCGTCAGCCCGCACGCCATGAGGCAGATGGGAACGGCAGACTGGCCAGCCCTTCACGGCTCAGAGTCAAGGGATGCGGGTATGTCATTTCAGGTCCATTGAGAAGCCACCGACCTTAAAGACTCGCCCTACCCATCCAACATTCACACCATGAGACCAGGACACCGACTTTATGCGTCGGTTCTGAACTGGTCACCTGCCAGGGCGTGCCTGAATCTACGTTCCCACCGACAAAAACCTGCAGAAATCAACCCGTCTTGGCTTGCCGACGCTTGAGTTTTACTTTGCTCATTCCGCTAACAATGGCAAATCAAAGCCAACTGCCGTTTCAGCCTCTTTAACGACGCGCCCGAAGGCGAAATAAGCGTACAGCTACAGCCTTTCTGTGCTGTCTGCGTCTCACCGCCTCCCCGGAACGCTAATTCATCGACGATTATATTAACGACATTCTAATTTTATTTAAATATTAGATTCGAGCGCGAAGTATTCTCAACGACAATCGATAAAATTGCTGTCTCAAACGGCATTTACACTTTGCCAAACATGTGCGAAAGGTGATAGAGAACTGGGAAATGCGTCCAATGTAGGAAAAAATAGCAACGTCTAGTCTCATAAAGAATGTCCTCCCGCTTAACCGAGGCGTAACGCACCATTTACTACCTTCACATCACACGCGGCACACACAAAGACGAGAGGTGCGGCGCTTTCTGACAAAGGGGGAAGAGAGATAGGGGGAAACACAGTGCGCTCAGGCCGATCTGCAATGACCACAAGTGAGGGTAGGGGAAGGAAAGGGGAGTACACCATGCGTAAATTTTGGATGACCGCTCTGATGATGACTGTTGCTGTGGCAGGAGCTCAAACCATTAGTTACACTACGGAGTCTGGACCAGACGACGTGGATATCGGCAAGAAGACCGCAACGGTTCACCAGACGGTCAACCTCAAGCTACCCGAAGCGACGGCGCTCCATCTGGACGCTACCAAACTGACCTTCGATATCAGTAAGCTCAGCGCAGATGAACAGAGAGAATCCAAGATGTACTGTGCCTACGGCTTTGGCCCTGACGTCGCTTCCTCGACTAATCCTAACTTTTGGAATCAGCAGCAGGTTCTGCCGCTAGGAACGAAATACGAAACCACTGATACGTGGGGCGAAATTAACGTTATTGCAGGTGAGCAGATTACAAGTTACCCACCCATCAAAAAAGACGCCAATAAAGAAGTTGACAACGCGACCAAGGCCTACTTTGTGTGTTACCGGTCCTTCATCATCCAGAAGTTCTCCAACGTGGGCAATTTCAAACTAAGCGTGACACGAAATAACCCAGCTGTTGGGGAACAGGGCCGGCAGATGATGTATATCCAAGACAATCCTTGCAGCACTTTTGGTGGGCCAACCGGGCTCTATAAGCTTGAACCCGGAGCCACCCGAGAGCTTATTCCTATGGATAAAACCACTGGAACCACAGGAGCGCGCGCTGCCGGCACCACCGGACAAACTCAGCCAGAACTCGGTGGTGGATCGAACAAGTGCCGTCCACTTACCAGCTGGCTTGATGATCTGGTCGTTATCGCGGTGGTGGTGGATGGCGACCGGGCCGGTAACAACAATGCCGTACTGACCTACACGTTGGAATCAAAAGACACGCCCTTCGAGCTTGCCGACTCTGACGCCACCGGTAACTAAGTGACGGGGAGCAGCGCCAAGGCCAATAGGCGCTGCTCCCATTTATCGGGGCGGCCGGCTTTCCGGTGTTACTGAATTCGGAGCAGCTCCCTTTCGCACTCTCATCCTGTCCGGAGGCTTCATGCGTCCCCTTGCCCGTTTGCTTGCCTTACTGCTCTTCCTATTTGCAGTCACGGCGGTCGCTCAGGCCACCGTCGGCGTGGACCCAGTAGCTCGTCTGTACACTGCCACCCCAGGCCAGACCATCACACAGGTGCTGAACATCTACAATCCTAACCCCAGCGAACAAAAGTTGCGGGTCGTCGCCTACCTGACCGATATGAACGTCAGTGAGATTGGCGAGACCGAGTTTCCCCCGGCGGGTACCGTGAAGGAAAGTAGTGCGGCGTGGACCACCTTCACCCCGGCTGAGATCGAACTAGGCGGCGAGGAGACCAAACAGGTCCGGTACACCATTCAGGTACCCGCCGACGCCACGCCTGGCACACACTGGGCAATGCTGATGTTTGAGGCTCAGGAACCGGCGGCGATACCCGGCAAAACACTGGCCTCCTTCCGGCTGCGGGTGGCCCATACCATTTACGTCAACGTTCAGCCAACCAAGGCAGACGGCAGCATCACGGGCATTTTTGATTCTCTTCCACAAAATGAGACGGGGAACTACCAAATTGCAGTGCAATACACTAATACTGGAAATGCCGTTACCGGAGTGAAAGGACGAGTGGAACTGCGTGACGCGGACGGGAATCTGGCCGCCACTCTGCCGCTCTCACTGGTCGTGGCATTGCCCAACCGCACCGTACTACTCAAGAGTGCCTGGGGCGGGCCCGTGCCCAAGGGCCAGTACAGCGCCCTGGTGATTCTGAACAACGGGGACAAGAACAAGGACATTCTGGGCGAACATGTGGTCACCCTACCCTTTGATCTCAAACCGCCGGCCACCACGGCAGACCCTGAGTCCAACGGTGCCAACTCGGCCCCTTCTGGCCCTGCTAAGACAGGAGGCAAACCATGATCCGCCCGCTGCTGATCGCTGTTCTATTGAGCGCGCTCTTCGGGGAACATGCTACAGCGCAGAGCCTGCCACCTCTGCCTGGCACACCTGTCCCCGGCGCGCCTCTGCCGGGCTCGGGCAACCCAGGGGCACCTTCTCAAACCGACGCTACTGTGCGGCCATTGATTCCCGATGTCATCTCACTGCGCCGCCCGAACACCGCCGTGATTTTCGACATCAATGCCGGCAACTACCCGCCCACGACGTTTCCGGCCCGCTATCTGGCCCCAGTGCAAGCCTTCGGCGTGTTCAGCAATGCCGCCAAGCCTTGGACGGTGCAGATGGAGGTTCATTCCCAACCAGACACGCAGGGCCGGGCCCTGCCCAGCAAGCAGATGCACTACCGCGTCAACGGGGGGCCGTGGCTAGACGTGACCGGCACGCCCCAGATGGTGTTCAGTAACGTCGGGCCGTCGGGTGGCTGGCTACCATTAAACATCGAGTTCGCGCTGGATCTGACCGGTGCAGAGGCCGGCGGTAGCTACCTGTTCGACGTAGCGTTTACGGCGCTCGTGCTGCCCTAAACCCAACAACCGCCTCTGGACACGGACGCCGGCGACCGGCGAATACGCTGTCGGTGGGCGTGACCCCACGTTTCATTCAGAAGGAGTGCCCTGCATGTCCCGCCGCCTCACTTTGCTTGCGTTATTGCTCCTCGTGCCCCCTGCCCTGCCATCGCTGACTGCTGCGGCGCAGGGCAGCGGACCGAGTGTGACGGCCCCAGTTGCCCGCGAGGGGAAGCCAGGCGGCTATGTGACATTGACCTTCCAGGCCCAGGGTCAGGGCGACTACGAGTTGCAGGTAGACAGCCCGCCTGAGTGGGTGCCGGTCACGCGGACGCGCACAGTGAAACTAAATGGCAACACTTTGATTCCGGTGACCTTCCAGGTTCCGGCGTTGGCACCAGCCGGGGACTCGCCCCCGCTGGTGCTGCGTATCTTACAGGGCGGCAAGGAAGTGGCCCGCGCCCAGACCCAAGTACGTGTCCTGCCGCGTGCGCGCGTATCGCTGCGGAGTCCCGAGATCCTGAGCGGGACGCCGGGGCAGACCCTGACGGTGCCACTGGAGATCACCAATCTAGGCAACCAGACCGACACCATCCGGCTGGAGATCACCAACGTGGACCGCCGCCCGCAACTTGATACCAGCGAGGTTGCGCTGAAGCCCGGCGAGTCGCGAAGCGTCAACGCCACCCTGAAACTCGACCGGGTTTCGGAGGGGTATCTCTACATCCTCTTCTTCGAGACGACTTCAACCAACAATCCGGAAATCAGTGCACGCGCGCGCACCAACATTGTGTACACCTCGGTGGCCGGGCGCAGCGGAAACGCCATCCGTGGTCCACGCCTGACCTTCAGTGTCCGGGCCGCACTGGATGCGGACATGGATTGGTCTCCATCAGGCCGCAGCACATCGCTGAGGTACAGCCTACAGCCCACCGTTGGCGGCCAGCTGTCCGATTACGTGGAGGGAAACCTGCGGATCTCTGGATTGGATGGCAGCCTAGTCCGGCCACTGCCAGACAATCCGACCTTCGGCGTGCAACTCGACGGTGGACGTTGGACCGCTGATCTGGACGGAGGAAGAGACGGCTTCGGGGTCCGCGGAACGCTCGATAAAGGCGTCTGGAAACTCCGCTCACAGGCCCGCTACAGTCGGCTAGTGGCCGGGCAAATCTACAATGTCGGGGTGGGGGCGACCACCCAGGTGGCGGGCGGTCCTGTGGATGTGGAGGCCGCGACCATCGTGGTTCGTCAGGGCGGGGAGACACAGCGCACCGACACTGTGGGCATCCGCTACGGTCGCCGCCTGAATCCCAATCTGGTCATGAATGTGGGATTGGCAGGCGTAGGCTTTAGCGCAGCGGGGCGGTATCAGGGCGATGTATTCGTTACCGAGGAACTAAGCTACGTGACCAACGCCCTCGACGTAACCCAGACGTACAGCGGCAGCCTGTCGGGCATCCACACCCTGGGCGTCTCAGGGGGATTGAATGGTATCCAACCCTTCGGGGTCCGGGCGGCGGCCTCGCTGCAGCGGCAACCGGGGGGGCTAACCTGGTCCGCGTCCGGACTAGGCCTGTACAACGGCCCCGGAGGCTTCGGGGCCAACGTGTCGGGCCGCATCCAAGGAGGTACCCTGCCCAGCCGCCGCACGCAGTGGCAGGCCACAGCAGGAGTGAGCTCGCCCTATTTAAGGGTGCGGGGGGCAGTGCTATCAGGCTCAGCAGCCTATACGGTTGCCAGCGACGACGACACGCCCGGTGCACTGGCGCACACGGTCCAGGGTAATGCCGCGCTCAGCGCCAGTGCCCTGAGCGCCAACACCCTGGTCAAATGGGACCGCAATCCAGCGCCAGCGGGCGGAAGCCAGGACAATGTGTACCTGGCACTAACTGGCGCGTACGTGTGGAAGAGCAACACCTTTGCAGCGCTGTACAGCTTCGAGCGCCGCAGCGGAGCGGTGCAGGGCGCACCTGTGGGCAGCCCGCAGGACCCCAGCATCACCCAGACTCTGGGACTGAGTTGGGAACGCGCGTGGACGGACCGCATTGATACCCGGCTGGATTTCAACCACGCCGAGATCTGGACTGGCACCGAGCGCCGCAGGCCGGAGCAGGCCGCGCTGACCTTCGGCGTCCGGGACGTGGGCCTGCCTGGAATCAGCGTGAGCGCCGGCTACCGGGTGATCGCGCCCAACAGCCTGCTGGCCGGCTCCCTGACCCAAGGGGTCCGGGTGGGCGTGTCCTATGACTTTAACCGGGTAATCGCCACCCCCGACTTCCTGGTGAAAACCTTCGGGGGCCGCCGGGGCGGCGAGGTGCGAGGCATGCTGTATCGGGACACTAACCTGAACGGCAAGCGCGACGACGGCGAGGCGGGACTGTCCGGCGTCACCGTGCGGGTGGATACAGCCACCGCCGTTTCCGACGCGCAGGGCCGCTACAGTGTACGCGCGCCGGTGGGCGGCTTCCCGCTGACCTTCCCGAGCGGGCTGCCGGCCACGGTAGAAGCGCTAGATCCACCGAACGTCACCGTGATCGAGAATGGCCGCGTGGAGCAGGACGTGGCCTTCGCGCCGGTGGGCAATCTGGAAGTGCTGGTGTTCGACGACACCAACCGCAACGGCACCCCCGATCCGGGTGAGCTGCCCATACCGTACGCGGGCGTATCGCTGTCGGGTCCAGCCGTACGTGCTGTGCAGGCCGACAGCCGCGGGTACGCCCGGCTGGGCACGTTGCCGCCGGGGGTGTACACCGTGGCCCTCAACCCCGCCAGCCTGCCCGAGGACTACGTCCCGACCACTGAAGTTCAGCGCACCGAGCTGAAGATCGGCGAGCGCCTGCCTGCCCTTGCACTGGGCGCGGCACGGCCGCCCCGACAGGCCGTCACGACGTACACCGGCGGCGCACTGGCCGTACTGGGCCGCCTGTCGTCCGGCCCCAGCGCGCCAGGAGACAAGGTCGAATTGACCGTCCAGACGCAGGGCGCCCGTACCCTCAGCGTGGAGGTGCTGGGCCAGACCCTCAGCCCGGTCCTGGAGAGCAACCGTGCCTCGCTGGAGTTCACAGTGCCGGCCGGCACGGCCCCCGGAACCTACGACGTCAAGGTCACGGCAACCGGCGACGGCGGCAGTAAGGTTCTGATTCTCAAGCTGCTGGTGGTGGCACGCTGAACATGGTGGCCTGAACACAACCAGCAACCCTGTTGCCCTTCACTTCCGATCGGCGCCGCCTCCAGGTGGCGCCGATGTCCTGTGTCGTGCGGCAGGACTTGACCTCTCGTCAGCACTCAACACGAGAACAAAGACAGCCCCTGACCCGCTGAGCCTCGACCTGAAGTCCGGAGCGTTACTGGCCCGCGGGCGTCACGCACCGACATTAACGCTGCGGACCTCGCCAGTGGAATGGCCCGGCAGTGCCGACGAGTCCGTGCTGCCTGGCCATTTCTGCATGCGGCACACAGAACAACATGCTATGTTAATGACCTCACAACAGCATTAACGTTGCGGCGGCGGTCGCTGTAGCGTAGCGATCCGGTTTCAAGTCACCCATCAGTGCCTTCATGCATTACCACACAACCGCAGCGAATGACGGCCGCGAGCAGGTCGCCAGGCGAAATGGCCCACAAGAAGACGGAGCGGCACGCCTGGTCACCGCCGCGCCCAGCATTGGAGACCCAGGGGGAGCCATGCTTACCATGCATCTGCTAGGTCATGTCCACGCCAGCCGCGGGAAACAGCCCCTGCAGCTGTCCAGCAAGTCGGTGGCGCTGCTGAGTTACCTGACGCTCGAAGGCCGCCCCTATCACCGCGAACATCTGGCCGGACTGCTGTGGGAGACCCCGGACGCGCTGAGAAACCTGCGGGTGGAACTGACCCGGCTCAAGAGCCGGGGGGTGGATCCCTTTCCGGCCAGACAACCGATGCTGTCGCTCAGTTGTCCCACCGATCTGGATGACTGGCTGGCGGCTCCACATCCTGCTCAGGAACGTGACCTGATCGGCTGGCTCTCGCACCTGCACGGCCCGGCCCTGAGCGGATTGGAGGATCTGGGCACCCCGGACTTTCAGGCGTGGGTGGATCAGCAGCGTCAACTGATCCACGACCGCATCGAGGAGCGGCTGCGGCTCGTCCTGTCACGGTACGAACAGCAGGGTCAGGAGGCCTGCGCCGCACTGGTTCGGGCCCGCGCCGACCTGCTGGGGCTGGAACTTGGCGGACACCGGCCGCCCGTTGATGAGGCGGTTCAGACCTTCGAGTGGCCCATCCAGGAAGAGCAGTTCCGGCGGGTGCTGATCCAGGGCAAAGACGGCCCGCAACTGGTCGCATTGCAGGGCTTCAGCGAGACCCGGCGTAATCTGCTGCGCCGGGTGGTCCAGAACACGCCCTGGACCGCCGTACAGCTTCAGACGACCGGACGGCAATCTCTACTGCTCGCGGCCCTGACCCAGCACCTGTGGCAGCTTCTGCCCGCCGACCAGCGCACACCGCTGAACTCCAACCATGGTCACAATCCCGAAGCCGAACTGATCGAATTCGGGCAATTGATGGTCACGCTGGGCAAGCCGCTGCTGATCGCCTTTCACGACCTGCCGCATCCAGCTCAATGGCCCGACTGGCTGGGTCCCATGCTGGGCTTTCTTCTGGACCTGCCCGTGCCGCTGGTGGTGGTGGTCAGCACCATCTCAGCTGGAGTCGCTCGGGCGCTGCGGCCCGCGCTCGGCCAGTTCGCCGGACCCCGCCTGCATGCCCTGACCTTACCGCCCATCAGCGTGCAGAACGTGCTGCACATTCTGGAGCAGCAGATTACAGAGCCGAACCAGGGTGCGGCGACCGCCAATACGCGCCGCGTCCGCGCCGCACAGGTGGTGCAGCGTTCGGAGGGCATCCCCATGTACGTGCGGGCGCTACTGACCGAGCATGACGGATCACTGAACGGCGGCGCCCGGCTGCCGGTGGCGGTGCGTGACCGGCTGCTGGCCCATCTGTCCAGCTTTTCTGGCCCTCTGCGCGAACAGTTTGCAAGGCTGGCGCAGATCTACGGACGATTTGACCCAGCGCTGGCGGGTACCCTGCTGGGCGACGCTGCCCCAGAGGTTCTGCGGCAGGGTCTCCTGGGCGGCCTGCTGGTTCCGGCAGGAGCCGCTGAACGGCTGACGCTGCCGCAGCTGACCCACCGCATCAGCGACACCGAAGACCACCTGACCTTCGCCAGCGAGGTGCTGCGCAGCGCCCTGGCCTCCTCGCTGCCCCCGTCCGAACGCCACGACGTCCGCGCCAGTCTGGCGGCCACACTGCTGCCGTGTCGGCCGGCTTTGAGCCTGATCTACGCCGCTCGCGCCGGCCTGCCTGAATTGCTCGAGGCGGCGCAGGGCGCCCTGGGCGACGCGCCGCTCCCTTGTCAGCGCCACGCCTGCACGCAGCTGGTCGGTGAACCCGAATCTCTTCCACACGCCCGCCATGAGGTCCGCACCCCCGGCGGCTACCGGGTGGCGCTTGAAGGCGGATTTCTGGAGGTGCTGCGGCGAGGGCCCCCTGGTCCGCCACCGCTGCTGACCCTGCCGCTGCCCGGCCAGGGCACAGGTCACTGGACGTTGACCGCACGGGTGGATGTGGCCAGTCCTGCACAACCTGACGCGTCGGTGACCCCCTTTCTGCTGGGGGTGCAGGCCGGCGCAGGGCCACGTCTGGTCTATGCGACGGGGCCGGTTCCAGATCAGGACGTCGATGGTGTGGCGCAGCGCTGCGGAGG
Organism: Deinococcus radiopugnans ATCC 19172; assembly: GCF_006335125.1. NCBI lineage: Bacteria > Thermotogati > Deinococcota > Deinococci > Deinococcales > Deinococcaceae > Deinococcus > Deinococcus radiopugnans. Next base: position 58,075 of record NZ_VDMO01000001.1, on the reverse strand, counting down.
AGTGTTGCCCCTGGGCCACTGGTTTTCCCTGACCGGCCAGGGCGAACCGGGACTGCTGGAACTCAGCGTCCGGGCCGGTGACGTCGCCCTGACCGTGGGAGCGCTGCGGTGGGGAAACCACAGCCTGAGGGATCTGTGCCGGACGGCGTTTCTCCAGGATCCACGCGTGGTAGAGACGTGACTCATCCCGACCTGAACGCCTCGCTCTGCCAGCAAGCGAGGGCACCGTCCTGATATTGGAGCGTGAGTGAGACCGTCCTCGATATCTGCTCCCCGCACGGTCAGTCCGTTCAGCAGGACACTGCCCCTTTCAGAGGCGCTCGATGATGGTGGCCGTCGCCATCCCGTGCCCGATGCACATGGTCTGCAATCCAAGTGTGCCGCCCGTCGCCTCCAGGCCGCTGAGCATCTTGGCCATCAGCCCCGCGCCGCTGGCCCCCAACGGGTGGCCGTGGGCCACCGCGCCGCCCCAGGGGTTCACGCGGGCCGGATCGGCTTTCAGCTCGTGGGTCCACGCCAGGGCCACGCTGGCGAAAGCCTCGTTGATCTCGATCCAGTCGATGTCGGCCAGGGTCAGTCCCGCCCTGTCCAGCGCCTTGCGGGTGGCCGGGATGACCCCGGTGAGCTGCATGGTGGGATCGTCTCCCACCGCTACGCGGGCGCGGAAGCGGGCGCGTGGGCGCAGGCCGTCCGCCAGGGCCGCCTCGCGGTCCCCCACCAGCACGGCGGCGGCCCCGTCGCTGATCTGGCTGGCGTTCCCGGCGGTGACCACCCCGGCCTCGCGGAACGGCGTCTTCAGGGCCGCCATGCGCGCCGGGTCGACGTCGCCGCGGACGCCCTCGTCGTGCTGCACGGTGATGGCCTTTCCGCCCGCGTCCAGCCCAGGCGCGGGCAGCAGCTCGGCGTGCCGCCCGCGCGACGCGGCGGCCCGGCGGTGGCTCTCGGCGGCGAAGGCGTCGAGCATCTCGCGGGTCAGACCCCATTTGTCGGCGATGCGCTCGGCGCTCTCGCCCTGGTGGATCAGATCGACGGCTGAAAGCAATTCGGGGTTGAGGCGCTCGAAGCCGCCGCCGATGTCGCTGAACATCGGCACGCGGGTCATGCTCTCGACGCCGCCGCCGATGGCGTAGGTCAGGTCCCCGGCGTCCACGCCCTGCGACGCGAAATGCACCGCCTGCTGCCCGCTGCCGCACATGCGGTTCAGGCTGACGGCCGGCACCTCGGCGGGAAATCCGGCCAGCAGGACCGCCAGCCGCCCGATGTTCGCGCCCTGCTCGCCGGTCTGGGTCACGGCCCCGGTGATCACGTCCTCGATTTTGCCCGCCTCCAGGCCCGCGCGCTCCAGCAGCCCTTTCAGCGTGAAGGCCAGCAGGGCGTCGGGGCGCACCTCGCGGTAGACCCCGCCCCGCTTGCCGTAGGGGGTACGAACCGCTTCCAGAATGACCGCTTCTCTCATGGGTTCTCCTCGTCGTTCTGAGCTGTGTCGGGGCGCGGCGCGAACCGTTCGCGCAGCTCCCGTTTCAGGATCTTGCCCGCCGTGTTGCGGGGCAATTCCCCCACGAAATGGATGTGTTTGGGCACCTTGAAGGGGGCCAGGCCAGCGCGGGCGTGGGCGCGCAGCTCCTCACCCGTCGCGGTGGCCCCGGCCCGCAGCACCACCACGGCGGTCACGGCCTCGATCCAGGCGTCGTCGGGCAGCGCGATCACGGCCACTTCCGAGACGGCGGGGTGGGTGAACAGCGCCTCCTCCACCTCGCGGCCCGCCACCAGCACGCCGCCGGTGTTGATCACGTCCTTGACGCGGTCCACCACGTACAGGTAGCCCGCGTCGTCCAGGTAGCCCAGATCGCCGGAATGGAACCACCCTCCGTCAAAAGCGGCCTGCGTTTCCTCCGGCTTGTCCCAGTAGCCGGTCAGCAGTTGCGGGGAGCGGTGGACGATCTCGCCGGGCTCGCCAGGAGCGGTGTTCTGCATCTCAGGCGTGACCACGCGGCTCTGCACGTTCAGCACGGGCCGTCCGGCAGAGGCGGGACGCTCGCGGTGTTCTTCCGGCCTCAGGACCGTGGCGAGGGGACCGAGTTCGCTCTGGCCGTAGCAGTTGTAGAAGCCCGCGTGAGGCAACGCCTCCATGATTTCGTGCAAAACCGGGGTAGGCATGATGGACGCGCCGTAGTACAGCTTTTTCAGGCGGCCCAGATCACGGGTGCGGAATTCGGGGTGCCGCAGCAGGCCCACCCACACGGTCGGCGGCGCAAAAAAGGAGGTGATGCCCTGGCCTTCGAGCAGCGGCAGCACCGTGTCAGGCGTGGGCGAGGCGATCAGGTGGCAGGTGGCCCCCGCCAGCAGGCCCGGCATCAGAAACACGTGCATCTGCGCCGAGTGGTACAGCGGCAGGGCGGCCAGCGCCACGTCGTCCCGCGACAGGTCGAGGTCATGCAGGCAGCTCAGGTAATGGGCGTGCAGCGCGGCGTGCGTCATCATCGCGCCCTTGGGCAGCGCCGTGGTGCCGGAGGTATACAGCAACTGGGCGAGATCCTCGCCGCTCAGTTCAACGTCGGGCAGCGAGAGGTTCAGGCGCTCGTCCTGCGCCCACGTGAGGACGTCGCCCTCCTGACCGCCGTGGAAGGTGCCCCGCAGTTTCAACGGATTGGCAAGTGCCTCTTCCAGATGCGGCAGCAGGGCGGGATCGGTGAAGGCGGCGACGGCACCCGACTGTTCGGCCAGATAGCTCAGTTCGCTGCGGCGCAGGGCGTAATTCACAGGCACGTGAACCAGCCCGGCGCGGGCGCAGGCCAGCCACAGCAGGACGTAGGCGTCGCTGTTCTGACCGAAGGCCAGCACCCGATCCCCCTTGATGAGGCCCGCCGCCAGCAGCGCGTGCGCCACCCGGTTGGCCCCCTCCTCCAGCGCGGCGTAGCTCCATGACCGCCCGGCGAAGGTCAGGGCCAGCGCGTCCGGCTGGCGGCGCACCGAGCGGTGTAGGGCATCGGCCAGGGTGTCGCGCCGTGCCCGGCCCAGCAGGGTGGGATGGGCGCTCACCGGGGAGCCATCCTGATCGCGCCGTCCAGCCGGATGGTCTCGCCGTTGAGCATCCCATTTTCGAAGATGTGCCGCACCAGCGCGGCGTACTCGTCGGCGCGGCCCAGACGGCTGGGAAACGGCACCTGCTGGCCCAGCGAGTCCTGGGCCTCCTGCGGCAGCCCCTGCAGCATCGGCGTTTCGAAGATGCCGGGGGCCACCGTCACCACGCGGATGCCGCTGCGGGCCAGATCACGCGCGATGGGCAACGTCATGCCCACCACTCCGCCCTTGCTGGCCGCGTATGCAGCCTGCCCGATCTGACCGTCGTAGGCGGCGACGGAAGCGGTGTTGACGATCACGCCGCGCTCGCCCGAGTCACCGGGTTCGTTGTCCAGCATGGCCTGGGCCGCCAGGCGGATCACGTTGAAGGTGCCGATCAGGTTGACCCGCACCGTGCGCTCGAAGACGTCCAGCGGGTGCGGGCCGCGCTTGCCCGCCGTGGTGGCCGCCGGGGCGATCCCGGCGCAGCTCACCGCGCCGTGCAGGGCGCCGAAGCGCTCAAGTCCAGCGTGGAGGGCCGCCTGCACGTCCGCCTCACTCGCCACGTCCGCCCGCACGAACAGGCCGCCGAGTTCCCCGGCCAGCGCCTCGCCCGCCTCCGCATTCAGATCGAGCATCAGCGGAAAGCCGCCGGCCTGCGCCACCATCCGGGCTGTCCCGGCCCCCAGCCCGGAGGCCGCCCCCGTGATCAGCACCGTCTTGTCGTTGAGATTCATGTTCTTTCTCCCTGTTCGTGGTGTCCTGGCTTACCGCTGCAACTCGCGGGCGATCACCAGCTTCTGGATCTCGCTTGTGCCCTCGTAGATCTGCAGCACCTTGGCGTCCCGGAACAGCTTTTCCACCGGATATTCCGTCGAATACCCCATGCCGCCGAAGATCTGCACGGCCTCGGTGGCCGCCGCCATCACGCTCTCGGCGGCGAACAGCTTGGCCTGCGAGGCGGCCAGGGTGTTGCGCTGGCCGTGGTCGATCAGCCACGCGGCGCGGTAGGTCAGCAGCCGGGCGGCTTCCAGCGAGGTGGACATCTCGGCCAGCTTGGCAGCAACGAGCTGATGGCGGATGATCGGCTGCCCCATGGTCTGCCGGGTCTGCGCGTAGGCCAGACTCTCTTCCAGGCAGCGGGCGTGCACGCCCACCCCGAAGGCCGCCACCATTGGGCGGGAATGGTCAAAGGCGTCCATCGCGATGCGGAAGCCCTGACCCTCCTCCCCGATGCGCTGCGAGGCGGCAACGCGGCAACCGTCGAAGAAAACCTCGCAGGTGGGGGCGCAGCGCTGGCCCAGCTTGTCCAGCGGCTCCCCGACGCGCAGCCCCGGCGTGCCGCGCTCGACGATGAAGACGCTCAGGCCCCGGCTGCCCCCCTCACCCGTCCGGGCAAACACCACGAAGAACGAGGCGAGGTTGGCGTTGCTGATCCACGTTTTGCTGCCCGACAGGACATATTCATCGCCGTCGCGCACCGCACGGGTCTGCAGCCCGGCCACGTCGCTGCCCCCGCCCGGCTCCGTCGCAGCGTAAGAGGCCAGTTCACCCGCCACCAGTCGGGGCAGCACCCACTGCTTTTGCTCCTCGCTGCCGTGGTGGATGATGGCGTCGGCGGCCAGCGAGTTGATGCTCAGCGCCGCGCCGACGCCCACGCAGCCCCGGCACAGTTCCTCGGTGACCAGGGTCAGGGCCAGACAGCCCAGCCCCGCGCCGCCATATTCCTCCGGCACCGTCAGGTTCAGCAGCCCCAGGGCCAGCGCCTGATCATAGATGGCCTGCGGAAAGGCCTTGGCGCGGTCCAGTTCCGCCGCCTGCGGAATGATCTCGCGCCCGGCAAAGGTGCGGGCGAGTTGCTGAAGCTGACGTGCCTCGTCGTTGAGCATGAAATCCAAGAGACCCTCCCTGGGCATGTGCCTGCGGCCGGGCGCCGCTGCGTTCTGATGTGGGCGAAAGTTTGATTGAGTGTACTCAATTTACGGCGTCCGTTCAGCACGGTCCCCGCGTCGCGGCAGCAATGGACCAAAACATCGACTTCTAGCATCCATGACAGGTGATGGACTGCCCAGGGTCACGCCTCCGATGCCCTGTTGCAGCGCGGTCAGTGCAGAGCGGACCTTGCCTTTGCCCTAAACTGCGCGGACCCCATGCCCACCGACGCCCATGTTCCCCCCCCGATGCCACCCCGGTCACGGGTCAGCGACGGGGTCGCGGCCCACATCCAGCAGGAGATTCGCCGCCGCCGCCTGCAGCCTGGGGACCGCATCTGCGCCGAACGGGACCTGCAGGCGGCCACCGGGGTGAGCCGGGCCGGGGTGCGCGAGAGCCTGCGGATGCTGGAGCACGAGGGCCTGATCCGCACCAAGACCGGTCCTGGCGGCGGAATTCTGGTGGGTGAACCGGCCGCCGCTCCCCTTGGGCGCACCGTCGAGGCGTTCCGCCACCTGTCGGGCACCGGCCCCGAAACGCTGCTCGACGCGTGGTTCGAGCTGACCGTCACCTGCACGCGGCTGGCCGCAGAGCGGGCGCAGGCGCATGACCTCGTGGAGCTGCGGCGGATCGCGGACGCTTACCGGGCGCTGGATTTCGGGAGCGCGAGCTTCGACAGCGTGGCCCGGCTCAACCTCGGCTTCATCCGCCGCACCGCAGGGGCCGCCCACAACCCGATTCTGAGCCTGTTTCTGGACGCGCTGATCGACCTGATCTACTCGGCGGCGGCGGCCCGCCCGCCCAATCTGGCCCAGCGGCGGGAGCTGGTGGGGGTTCACGACGGCATCGTGCAGGCGCTGGAGAACGGCGACGCCGACGCCGCCGTGCGCCGCATGACCCGTCATCTGTTCGCCGTCCGGACGCTGCTTTCCGGCGGGAGCCAGGGCACCGCGACGGACCCGGTCTGAGCAGCCCGCCGTACCGGGGGCCCTAGTGTCACGCCCGGCCATCGAAAGCCGTGATCAGGTGACGTCGGTGACCGCACCTGGCCCCACCCTTCCCGCTCCTCCTGCCAAGGCTGTTCATAGCTTTCCCGAACGTGATTACACTGAGAATCCGTGTGCTGGCGCCGGATTCGGGGCCGCACAGCGGGATGGGTGAGGCTGCAGGTCTGCGCGGGCGCGGACGCATTCCTGTGCCCGGGCAGGCCAGTCTTTATTCAGCCCGGCTGGCAGGCCGTTGTGAGCATTTGCCTTCTACGCTGCAAGCATGCGACTCTCCCTGCCGGGTGTCCGGCTCGGCATTACCGGAAAGAAGGGGCACATGCTCCGAACTTCCGGGCCATCTGCGACGCCCCGCCCCGCTGCGGACGGGACGTTGGCACAGGCGGATTGGGGTCAGACCCGCTGGTGCAGCGCGGTCTCAGGAGACCTGTCTTCGGTCCGGGACAGGTCACATTCTTCCGGCGGCCAGGTTTTCGCCATACGGCCCTGCAGCAGAGGGCTTCTCCCAGACGCGGACCCTAACCGCTTTACACCTCGACTCTGCCCGGAGTTCACCGTTTTTGCAGACCCTGCGGTCGGAATCCGATGACACTTTTAGCCGTTCTTTTCGTGCAGCCGGCGCGTGACCAGCGCGCGTCTCCTTGAGCATGTTGGCCTGGTGGATCACTGGCCGCCTCGCCGCTCATTCTGAGGACAGCGAAGCACAGGAAGCCTGCGTGCAGGTCCTGGGGCAGATGTTGCAGGCGCGCGACCACAGCACCGGGGACCACACGGACCGCGTGACGGAACTGGCGCTGCGAATGGCCGGGGCGCTGGCGTGGTCGCCGGCCCAGACGCAGGCGTTGCGCTGGGGGGCGCTCCTGCACGACATCGGCAAGCTCACCCTGCCCGGCACCCTGCTGACCAAACCGGGGCAGCTGGCCCCTTCCGAGCGCGCGCTGCTGCGTTCGCATGTCGAGCGGGGCCTGAGTCTGGCCACGGGGCTGGAGTTCCTGCCTGACGCCGCCCTGCAAGGCATCCGGGACCACCATGAGCGCTGGGACGGTCACGGCTATCCGGCCGGCCGGGTGGCGGGCGAGATCAGCGTGGCCGGGCGGATCATTGCCCTGTGCGACGTGTACGACGCGCTGACCAGCGCGCGGCCATACAAGGCGGCCTGGACCGCGCAAGAAGCGCTGGCCAAAATCTCGGCCGGGGCGGGACGGCACTTCGACCCCGTGCTGACACCAGTGTTCGTGTCGTTGCTCCAGCACCAGAACCCGCAACCTGAATGCCGGGCACCCCGCTGAGCGCCCACAGCGCTGTCCGCGCGTGGCAAAGGGAAACTGGCCGTGACCGGAGAACCAACCCCATCGGCCCCCTGAGTCAGCGACAATCGGGCCTTCCCCAGCCACCCATTTCCCACTTGCCTTCGTCCTTGCAAAAAGTAAGGTTTGAGTCTGGCACCGCTGCGTATTATCGCCGGGACAATGACGCGTCTCGCCCGCTATTTCCTCGCCCGCTCAGCCCAGTCAGACGGCTGGCGGCTGATTCTGCTGCTGGCGATGCCGGTCGCGGCCGTTGCTTTTTTCCTGGGCGCGGTCCTCGATCCCCTGAGCGGCCAGGCCAATGCTTTCGACCGGCTGGCCTACCCCGCCCTCACCAGCGGGCTGCTGATTCTGGAACTGGTGCTGTGGCGCAGGCCGCGCCTCACCGACCGGGTGGTCACGGCCCTGGTGCTGCTGTCCTGCGGGTTTTTCCTGAGCAAGCTGATCTATCTGCTGTATTTCCTGCCGCCCGGCCCCTCCATCCAGGTGGAAATGACCGAATCGTTTTTCTGGATTCCGGCGGTCTACGTGCTGTCGCTGTTCATCCCCAGCCTGAAGGCGGCGCGCAGCTTCACCTTCGCTTTCTTCGCGGCCATGGTGCTGTGCAGCGTCGGCTACGCCGCGCTGAACGGCTGGACCGCGCAGTCCGGCGGCGTGCTGTTCGCGCTGATCGAGATGCTGCTCGCCAACCTCACGCTGCTGACGCTGACCCAGGCGTTCATCGGGTACAAGGACCGCCTCTCCAGCGTCCAGGCGCGGGCACAGACACTGCAGCGCCTGGTGCATACGGACCTGCTGACCGGCCTGCCCAGCCGCCTGCGTCTGGAACGGGAACTGGGCGAGGCCGTGGACCGCGGCGAGCCCTTCACGCTGCTGTTTATCGACGTGGACGGCTTCAAGATGGTCAACGACACCCTGGGGCACAGCGCCGGCGATGAGGTGCTGCGCGACCTGGCTGGGCGGGTGCAGGCGGTCCTCAAGCCGCGAGATCTGGCGGCCCGCATTGGCGGGGACGAGTTCGTGGTGATCGTCCGGGACACGCCGCCCGCCTGGGCGCCCGCCCTGGCCCAGCAGCTGCTGGCGGGACTGGCCCTGCCCTTCCTGGTGTGCGGCCAGCAGATCCAGCTCAGTGCCAGCATCGGGATCAGCGTCTATCCCGACGACAGCCAGGACGCCGAGACCCTGCTCAGGCACGCGGACGCCGCGATGTACCAGATCAAGAAGGCGGGCCGCAACGGGATCCGGCGCTTCGACGCGGCGCTCGACGCCGAGCTGGAACGCACCATTCTGCTGACCCGCGAATTCCAGTTCGCCCTGAGCAGAGACCAGTTGTCGCTGGTCTATCAGCCCATCTACGACCTGAAGACCGGAGAGATGAGCAAGATTGAGGCGCTGGTGCGCTGGAGTCACCCCGAGTTCGGGGCCATCTCGCCGGGCGTCTTTATCCCCATCGCCGAGACTAGCGGGCAGATCATGGCGGTGGGCCGCTGGGTGCTGGAGCAGGCCTGCTTTCAGGCGCGGCACTGGCGCGAGAACCACGGCTGGGCCGGAAAGATCACGGTCAATGTCTCGCCGGTGCAGTTCGCGCAGCCCACGTTCGTCGACGAGGTCAAGCAGACCCTGCTGCTCAGCGGCCTGCCGGCCCACCGGCTGGAACTCGAACTGACCGAGGGCGCGGTGATCCACAGTCCCACTCTGGTGCAGACGGCCCTGCGGGGCCTGCAGCGGCTGGGGGTGGAGATCGCCATCGACGACTTCGGCACCGGCTACTCCTCGCTGGCCTATCTGCGCGACCTGCCCATCGGGTGCATCAAAATTGACCGCTCGTTTATCGAGGACCTGGCCTCCCCGCGCCGCGCGCCGCAGTACGCCGTGGCGCTGATCACGGCCATTGTGGGCATCGCGCGCACCCTGGACCTGCAGGTGGTGGCCGAGGGCGTCGAGACGCAGGAGCAGGTGGACGCTGTGCGCGGCCTGGGCTGCGACTTCGCGCAGGGCTACTTTTTTGCCCGGCCGCTGGACGCCGCACGCCTGGAAGCCCTGCTGGATTCGGGCCAGCCGGACCTGAACGCGGGCTGGCACCAGCGCCTGAACTAGGACCGGCCAGGCGGGCCGCGCCGCAATGCGAAGATTTGCGGTTCGTTGGGCCGGGTGGACACAGTACCCTGAAACACCCAGTTCAACCGACATTTCCGGAGGTTCCATGGTCCCCAGTGCCAGTCCAGTACTCTGCCGCCCCACCAGTCCCCGTCTCGACGCCCACGATCTGCTGGGCCGCATCTGTGTTCGCCCCCCCTACTTTGCGCTGGACGCGCTGCGCCGCGAGGACCAGGACCTGCTGGCCGAGGTTCAGGCGGAGCTGCCCCCCAGTGCGGAACTCGGCCCCATTCAGGGCGCGGAACTGAGCCGGCACGCCGCCATCGCGGGCCTGTGTGCGGCGGCCCTCGCACAGCCTGACGATCAGCGCCGCTATTACCTCGCGCAGCGCGCCGCCTACCAGGGCTTTGCCAGCCACGCGCCCTACGGCGCCCGGATCACGCTGCGCGCCGGCCTGCTGGACCTGACCCGGCGGGAGGCCACGGCCCGCATCCAGGCGTCCGCCGCGGGGCAGCCGCTGGCCGAGGTCGAGGTGCAGTACACCATCCTGACCGACAACGCCTTTGCCCGGCTGTTCCGCTCACGCGAGCGGCCCGACTTCGTGGGGCAGCCCCTGGACCGGATGCCGCCGCTGCCGGCCGGCGAGCTGTCGCTGGAGGACGGGACCTGGACCCGGCACATCGCCGAGGTGCCGGCCGCCGCGTGTGCCGGTCATTTCGAGCGCTACCCCGCCATGCCGGTGGCCATCCTGATGGGCCAGCTCTCGCAGCTCGCCGGCCTGAGCCTGGGCGAGGGTGCGCCGTTCTGGATTCCGCAGGCCAGCGTCGAGGCGCATGATTTCTGCTGGGCCGGCGAGTCGGTGACCTTTGGGGCGCGGGCCACCGCCCAGGAGGGGGAGCGTCACCTCTTCGCGTGTCAGGCCGTCGCCTCGGAGCGGACGGTGGGCCGGATGCAGCTGACCCTGCAGCGGCCCGCCGATCATCGCCCGTAGCACGGAGGAGCGGGGCGGGCCACTGGCCGCCGTCATCCGGACGCGGGAACCATCACAGCGCACCGTCCAGAAGGCAGATTCAGGGCCGCAGCGGCGCGGCGGTGACGGCTTGCCGGGCAGTCCCGCGAGCCTGAGCTTTCCTGTCACGGCCGCCGGAAAGCTCAGCCCCACATGAAGCGTTCGCTCTTTCGGGGAGGAGGGCACCGGCACTAGGCTGACGCATGGCCCTGCCCCCCTCTCCGACACCTCCCGCCGTTCGCCGCAGCGGCCACACCGACACCTACCACGGTCAGGTGGTGGGCGATCCCTACCGCTGGCTGGAAGACGCCGACAGCCCCGAGACGCAGGCCTTCGTCGAGGCCCAGAACGCCCACACCCGCAGGGTGCTGGACGCCCTGCCGCAGCGCGAACAAATGCTGGAGCGGCTGGCCGAGCTGTGGGATTTTCCCCGGCGCAGCGCGGTGTGGCAGGAGGGCGAGGTGTTTTTTCAGCTTCGCAACAGCGGCCTGCAGGACCAGTTCGTGCTGTACGTCATGGCCTCGCCCACCGACGAGGGCCGCGTGCTGCTCGATCCCAACGCGCTGTCGGACGACGGCACCGTCTCATTGAGCGGGCTGGCGGTCAGCCGCGACGCGTCGCGAGTGGCCTACGCCGTGTCGAGGGGCGGCAGCGACTGGCAGGAATGGCGGGTGCGCGACGTCGCCAGCGGTCTGGACCTGCCCGACGTCCTGCCCGACAGCAAGTTTAGCGGGGCCAGCTGGTTGCCTGACGGCCGCGGCTTCTATTACGCCCGCTACGACCGCCCCGACGACGGGCAGCGTCTGAGCGGGGCAAACCTCAACCAGCGTCTGTGGCTGCATCGCCTGGGCACCGGCCAGGACGCCGACGAACTGGTTCTGGAGCGGCCCGATCAGCCCGAATGGGGCTTCGGCGCCGCCGTCACCGACGACGGGCAGTGGCTGGTCGTCAACGTCTGGAAGGGCACCGCCCGCCAGAACCTGATCTGGGTGCGTCCGCTGGGCGAGGGCGGCGCGTTTCAGGAGGTGGTGGCCGAATTCGGGGCCAGCTTCCAGTTCGTCGGCAACGACGGGCCGCGGCTGTACTTTCTGACCGATCAGGACGCGCCGCTGGGCCGCCTGATCTCGCACCATCTGGAAACCGGCGAGCGTCAGGACATCGTGCCCGAGGGTCAGCACCGCCTGCTGGGCGCCACGCTGGTGGCGGGCGGCTTCGTGCTGCACACCCTGGAAGACGCGTCGAGCCGACTGACGCTGGTGGACCGGCACGGCCAGCACGCCCGCCTGGTCGCGTTGCCGGGGCTGGGCACGGTGGACGCCCTGAACGGGCACCCTGACCGCCACGAGGTCTTCCTCACCTTCACCAGTTATCTGTCCCCGGCCGCCGGGTATCGGCTCGACGCGGTGGACGGAACCCTGACCCCGCTGTGGACGCCGGAACTGGCCGTGAACCTCGGCGATTACGAGGTCCGCCAGGAGTTCGCCGCCAGCGCGGACGGCACGCGGGTGCCGCTGTTCATCGTGGCGCGGCGGGACCTGCCCCTGGACGGCTCGCATCCCACACTGCTGTACGGCTACGGCGGCTTCGACGTCAGCCTGACCCCGGCTTTCGACGTCTCGCGGCTGGCCTGGCTGGAGGCGGGCGGGGTGCTGGCGGTGGCCAACCTGCGCGGGGGCGGCGAGTACGGCGAGCGCTGGCACCAGGCGGGAACGCGGGCGAACAAGCAGAACGTGTTCGACGATTTCGCCGCCTGCGCGCGGTTTCTGGTTACGCGCGGCTACACCTCGCCGCCGCACCTGGGCATCGAGGGCGGCAGCAACGGCGGCCTGCTGGTCGGCGCCACGCTGACCCAGCACCCCGAACTGATCGGCGCGGCGGTGGCGCACGTCGGCGTGATGGACATGCTGCGCTTCCAGCACTTCACCATCGGCTGGGCCTGGGTCAGCGACTATGGCAGCAGCGACGACGCGCAGGATTTCGACGTGCTGCGCGCCTACAGCCCGCTGCACAACCTGAGTCCGCAGGCCTATCCGCCCACGCTGCTGACCACCGGGGACCACGACGACCGGGTGGTCCCGGCCCACAGCTACAAGTTCGCCGCCGAGATGCAGCGCGCTCAGGCCGGCGAGGCTCCGGTGTTGCTGCGCGTGCAGACGCTGGCCGGGCACGGCGCGGGCAAGCCCACCCGCCTGATCTTGCAGGAAAAGGCCGACGTGTACGCCTTCCTGCTGGCGGCACTGGGCTAGGTGGCGCGCTGGGCTGGGCTCCCGGTCAGGGCGCCTGCACGGTGAACGACAGCTGAAAGGCAGGCAAGCGCTCGCCGGGATGGTCCCTGAAGTTCAGCATCGGCAGCTGAAAGTACGTCGCGTTGGGGGTGGCCCCAGCGGCCAGACCCGGACCGGCCAGCGTGCCCGCGTAGATGGCGGGGAACAGGTTCACGTAATGCACGCCGGGCTGCCCGGGGGCCTTGAGATGAATGGTCACGTCGCCCCGGCTGTTGAAGGCGCAGCCGTAACCGAGAAAGCTGTTGTCCAGCAGCAGGGTGTAGATGTTGGCGGTCTCGGTCCAGCCGACGCCTTTCATGGTGACCGTAATGTCTCCGCCCGGCGCCACCACCCGGGGCGCAACTTCCGCCACGCTCGGCGTGATGGTGTACTGGACGCTGACGCGGCCGGCCGGCGTGTCGGCGCTGATGTCGTGCGCCCCGCCCAGGTCGTCGGGGGTCAGCCACAGCAGCTCGAAGCGGCCCTGGGCGTCGCTGGTCACGCTGGGCAGGGGGCGCTGCTGGGTTTCCCAGCCCTGGCCGGAAATGCGGTTCCCGGTCACGCTGCTCCAGCTCAGGGCCACCGGCTGGTTCGCGGCGAACCCCTCACCGCGAATCACCACCGGGCTGCCCACCGGGCCGTCCAGATGGTCGGTCCACAGGTGCGGGGTGCTCCCGGAAGCTGGGGCAGGACGGGACGTGCGCGCCAGGCCCTGCCCGGCGGCAGGCGGACTGGGCACCGCGGCGCCCGGCGTGACCGTGAACGTCTGGCTGAGGACCGTGGGCACCAGCGGCAGGTAAATGGGAGCCTGCTGCTGGTTCAGATACGGCACCGGGTGCGTGCCGGACAGCACCTGAAGCACGTTCAGGCCGGTGCCCGTCGCCGGAATCACCGCCGTGGCCGTCCCCTTGGTCGTGATGGCCGATAGCCAGCCGGTGTGCTTGCCCTCGTACAGCAGGTGCCACACGCTTTCCCAGAAGCGGTAGCCCACGCCGGTCAGCTTCACGGTAATGGGCGTTCCTGCCGGACCCGAGGTCGGGCTGAGGCTCAATTCCGGCACCACCGTGAGACCCTGCCGGGCCGCCTCCTCGCCGCCGCGCTCCAGTTTGACGTTGTGAACGTAGCCGTAGTCCTCGGGTACCGTCCAGGTAAAGACCGCCCTCCCCGCCGCGTCCGAACGCACCTGCTGCAGGGTTCGCCGGGTTTCCGGCGCGGTGATGCCGCCAAACTTGCCGTCGGCGGCCACCCATTGCGCGTCGCCGCTGTACCACACCAGATCGTAGGTGCTGTCCGGCGCGAGGTCCTCGGCCTCGGCCTGAACCGTGCTGCCCACCGTGGCGCCCGGCACGTTGAAGGTCAGGGTGCCGGCGGCGGCCAGCGACGCGGTGGCCAGGGCCAGCAGGGCGGACAGCACCCGCGCGGAACGGTTCATCATGACGGCTCCTCGGCATGGGAGAGAGCGTGACGCCGCCGGCCACCTCGGCGGGGGCCTGCGGCATGGGGCAACCTACTTGGTGGTGGCGGGCTTGGCCGCGATGGTCAGCACCGCGAGGCCGACGTCCTGCCCGATGGGCTGGAAAGTGGCCGTGTTGCCCGCCTTGTCCCTGACGGTCACGGTCCATTTCAGCGTGCCGGTGGGCGTCTTGCTGGTCGTCTGCCAGCCGCCCGCCCAGAACAGGTCCATCTTCCCGTTCGAGCCGTGAGGCACGTAGTTCAGCGTCGCCTTGGCCCCGTTGTCGAGACTCGCCGTGAGCACCAGGCCCGCCGCCTTGACCTGGGCCTCGGTGAGTTCCTTGCCGGTGGTGGTGTCGAAGACCTTGGCCCGCCACACCACCTGCTCGCCCGGATAGAACACGCTGTTGGCGACACAGACCGCCCCCTGTGCTCCGGGCGCCCCGCGCACCACGTCCGCCTGCACGAAATACTTGGGGGCCGCCTGGGCCACGCCCACCAGCGCCATCACGGAAACCGCCGTCCACAGTCGTCGCATACAGACCTCCGGGGAGTGAGATCGTCCATCTTACCAGAACGGCCCGGCCCGTTGTTGTGGGTCCCTGTGCGCGGATGCGGGCCACTGCCCCCCCATGACCCTCCGCCCGTCAGGCGCCGCTGCGCGGCTCAGCGCCAGCCCAGGGCCTGAAACGCCAGCAGCAGCCCCAGCCCGCTGGCCAGGGTCCACAGCACGTCGCGTGTTTTCCAGGCCACCGCCGCCGCGAGCAGGCCGGCCGCCAGCCGTGGACCACCCGGATCGAACGCGCCCGTCGACGGCGCGTACAGCAGTTCGGGCGCAATCAGCGCGGCCAGCACGGCGGCAGGCACCAGACCCAGCGACGCGGTCACGCTCTGCGGCCAGGGCCGGTCACGCAGCAGCACCAGCACCGACGCGCGCAGCAGCAGGCTGCCGGCCCCGACGCCCAGAATCAGCAGCCAGATGATCACGGCCGGCGGCCCAGCACACGCTGCGCGAGCAGCCCCGCCGCGACGCCGCACAGGGCACCCAGCATCAGGTTCAGGCGGAACGGCAGGCCGTGCGCCGCCACGGCCACCAGCGCGGAGACCACCGCGGCCAGCAGTTGCGGGCGACTCCTCAGCACCGGTGCCAGCAGCGCGATGAAGCTGAGCGGCACGGCGAAGTCCAACGGCCAGTCGGCGGGAATCCGCGCGCCCAGCAGCGCGCCGACTGCCGTGCCCACCTGCCAGGTCAGCCACATCAGCGTGGCGGCCCCGGCGTAGTACGCGGCCGGGTTCGTCTCGGCCGCGGGGCGGCCCAGCGCCACCGCGTACGACTGGTCGGTCAGGCCGTAGGCCAGCGGCCAGCGCCGCGCGGCCGACACGCCGGCCAGCAGCGGGCGGATCGAGGCCGAGTACATAGCAAAGCGCAGGTTCACGACCAGGGTGGCCAGCACAATCAGGACGACCGGCGTGTGGGCGGCGAACAGCTGCGACGCGATCAGCTGGGCCGACCCCGCGTACCCGATTACGGAGAAGGCCATCGACTGCAGGGGAGAGAATCCGGCCTGAACCGCCGCGATGCCCGCCACCATGCCGAAGGGCACCACGCCCGGAATCAGCGGCACAAAGGCGCGCAGCCCCCTCCAGAACGCGGGAGGCAGCCGGGAGGACCCTGAGGTCAGGTCCGTCATGGCCTGCGCCCCAGCCCGGCGCGCCCGGTGCTCACGTGTCCGGTCTCCCAACGTCGGTTCAGTCCGGATTCAAGCATGACCGCATTTGACACGACACAATGGGGGCATGAACCACTCTGAACTACACATCACCGGAACGTGTGCCCGCCGGGCCGGAAGCCGTCATGTCGTCTGAACTGCGGGCGCTGGGCTGGGGCGACGACTTCGAGCAGGCCTTCGAGGCGTACGTCGCCCCGCTGTCATCCGAGGAGCGTGCCCGCCTCACCCCGGTACGCGTCGTCGGAGTGCAGCGCCAGACGTTTGGCGTGCGCGGCCTGCACGGCGAGGAGGAGGCCCGGCTGGCGGGCGCGTCGCGGCACGCGGGCACCCTCACGCCCGCCATCGGGGACTGGTGCGTGCTGGACAGGGCCGCCGACGGCGCCGGGCGCATTCTGGCCGTGCTGCCCCGGCGCACCACCTTTGCGCGGGCGCTGGGGGCGTCGGAGGACACGCGGCGGTCCCAGGCGCTGCGGCAACAGGTGATCGCGGCCAATGTCGATCTCGTCCTGATCGTCACCGCGCCCGACGCGGACTTCGATCTGGAACGGCTGGAACGCTACGTGCAGGCCGTGCAGCAGAGTGGGGCGCGGCCCGTGCTGGTGCTCAACAAGGCTGATCTGCACGCGGACACGGGGTGGTGGGTCCGGCAGCTCGGCACGCTGGGGCCAGGGCTGGAAATCCACGTCACCCTGGCCGAGAGCGGCCAGGGTCTGGAGGGGCTGCGGGCGCTGCTGACCAAGGGGGTCACGCTGGCGCTGATCGGCTCGTCAGGGGTGGGCAAATCCACCCTGACCAACGCGCTGCTGGGCCGAGCCGCCGCCCCCACCGGGGAGGTGCGGGCCAGCGACCAGCAGGGCAGACACACCACGACCAGCCGCACGCTGTATCTGGTGCCTGGTGGGGGGCTGCTGATCGACAATCCGGGGCTGCGCGACATCGCGGTGTGGGACGCCGACGCCGGCGATTTTGGGGAACTGGAGGCGCTGGCCGCGCAGTGCCGCTATCGCAAGTGCACCCATACCACCGAACCCGGCTGCGCGGTGCAGGCGGCGGTGCGGGCCGGCGAGGTCTCCGCGGCGCGGCTGGCCGCCTTCCAGGGGCGGCGCACGCGGCGCTGAGGCTGTGGCCGCCCGGTGCTGCCGTGCGCTGGGAGGGTTCAGCCTCCAGGTCCGGGAAAGGGCGCGAACCGCCAATCAGGGTGGCGCAGGGTCAGCGCGGTCCAGAATCAGGGCGGCGCAGTGCAGGCTGGAGCACCAGCCCTCACACTCGCTCGGGCTGCCCCGGCGTCTGCGCGCGTTCCAGCGCCGCGTACCGGCCATTTCTGGCGCGCAACACGGCGGGCGGACCATCTTCCACGATCACGCCGCCCTCCAGAACCACCACCCGGTCGGCGCTGCGGGCCAGCGACAGCCGGTGCGTCACGATCAGCGCACTTCGCCCCTGCATGGCCTCCTCCAGCGCCCGCACGATCAGCGCCTCGGACTCGGCGTCCACGGCGCTGGTCGGCTCGTCGAGCAGCAGCACGGCCGGATCGGCAAGCAGCACGCGGGCAATGGCCAGCCGCTGGCGCTGCCCGCCCGAGAGCCGCACGCCGCGCTCACCCACCACCGTGTTCAGGCCCTGGGGCAGCGCCGCGACAAAAGAGGCCGCGCCGGCCCGCTCCAGGGCCAGGTCCACCTCCTGCGGTGTGGCGGCGGGGCGGGCGTAACGCACGTTCTCCAGCACCGTGTCGTAGAACAGGAAGGTCTCCTGCGGCATCACGGCGGCGGCGCGGCGCAGCGAGGGCAGGGTCAGGTCCCGCACGTCGTGGCCGTCCAGGGTGACGCGCCCGGCCTGGGGATCGTACACGCGGGTCAGCAGCCCGATCAGGGTGCTCTTGCCCGCTCCCGACTCGCCCAGCAGCGCCACCCGCTCGCCGGCACCCACCCGCAGGTTCAACCCGCGCAGCACCGGCTGGGCTGGATCGTAGCCGAACGTGACGTCCTCGAACGCAATCTCGCCGCGCACTGGCCGGGGCAGCGCCACGGCGTCCGGACGCTGCAGCACCGTCACCGGGGCGTCCAGCACCTCGAAAATGCGCCGCCCGCTGGCCTCGGCGCGCTGCAACAGGTCATTGAGACTGACCAGATCGTCGATGGGGCCGTAGAAGTACCGTCCGTAGCCGCGGTACGCCAGCAGGCCGCCCAGCGTGAACTGCCCGCGCGCAATCAGCACCACCCCGCCGCCCAGCATCAGGATGTTGCCGAAGTTGGCGATGAAACGCACCAGCGGGAAGGCCCGGTTGCGGATCACCACCGCCTTCATGCCCTCGTCGTACAGGGCCTGGCCGATGGCGGCCACCTTGCGGGCCTCGGCGTCCTCGCGGGCGAAGCCCTGCACCACCCGGATGCCCGAGAGCCGGTCCGCCACGGTGGCCGACAGGTCCCCCAGGCGGGTACGGGCGGCGCGGTACGCCGGGCGCACGGTCTGGTTGTAGCGGGCCAGCAGCAGGGCCACGGCGATCATGGGCAGCACCACCACCGCCCCCAGCAGGGGTTGCAGCGCGAGAAAGATGACGATGACGCCCGTCAGGCGCAGCGCGTTGCCCAGCACGGTGTTGATGCCGCGCAGCAGCACGTCCTGAATGCCGTCCACGTCCGCCGTCACGCGGGCCAGCAGATCGCCGGTGCGCTGCTCTCCGAAGTACGCTGCCGACTGTCCCGCGAGCTTCTCGTACAGCTGCAGCCGCAGGTCCAGCGTGAGCTGTTGCCCGGTGCGCTCCAGCAGCAGGCCCTGGAAGGCCGACAGCAGTTGTTGGAGGGCATAGACGCCGACCAGCAGCGCCAGTTGCCACGCGACGAAGGTCCAGTCCCGCCGCGCCAAACCGACGTCGATCACCCGGCCCCACACTAGCGGCGGGTACAGTTCAGCCGCGACGCTGCCCACCAGCAGCAGCATGCCCAGGCCGAGGGTGGCGCGGTACGGCCACAACAGACGGTACAGGCGGCGAATCACGGAGGGGGACGGTGGGGTGGTGGGCATGGCGCTACCTCTGCGGGTCAGCCCAGGTTGAAGACTCCGGCCCCGCGCGGGGCCAGCATACGCGCTCCGATCAGGATGACCCGTGAGCGGCAGTACACAGCAGGTTTCAGGGCGGAGCGCTCTTCGGCGCCCGCCGTGGGCCGCACCATATATAGATATATAGGGGTGTCACTGCTGCTCGCGTCCGCCCAGCGCGACGGATCATATTTTTCTCGGCCACGGGTGCGGTGACGGTTTCCCGCTCGGCTTCCCGCTTGGCTCAAAGGTGGCGGGATGTCGGACCCACCGGTTTCCCCCTTCACTGCTGAGATTCGGTGACAGACCTCTGTCCCAGTGGGCGGCGGGTGTGTCGGAGCTGGGACACCCACTGTATCTGCCGTGGCGTCGAAGATTGGGCTTACTGTTGCTTAGTGTTATAAGCAACAGTAACATGATTGAGTGACTGATCTTGTCCTGGCCTCTCCCTGGAGCCACACCGCCGCCCGGCGCAGTCAGGCGATGCAGGCGGTCCAGGCTCGGGACGTGGCCGCCCTGTGCGGGTTGGTGACGTATCACGTTCGCCTCAAGGGGGTGGCCGGCTCCGACACCAGTGACCGAACGCTGCGCAACTACCATCTGGCGATTCGCGACTTTCTGGCGTGGTGCTGGAGCGGGGCGCAGACCCTGGCCCTCAACCAGCTGACCAGCGAGCACGTCGAGCAGTACCTGCTGCACCTGCGCACCCGGCCGCGCCGTCCGCGCACCGCGCACGAGTCGCCAGGCACCGCCCGCCTGTCCGCCGACAGCGCCCGCACCTACCTGTATGGGGTGCGGGCCCTGACCCGCGCGCTGGTCTGGGCCGGGGTGCTGGACGAGGACCCCACGCGTGAGGTGCGCGCCCCCAGGACCCGTACGGCGGCCCATGAGCGCAAGGGGGCGCTGCCCACCCCGCTGCTGGGCGAATTGCTGGCGCTGCCCCAGGCCCTGGGCCATCCCCCCGAGCGGCAGGCCCGGGACCTGGCCATTCTGGTGCTGGGCGCGCGGCTGGGCCTGCGACTCGACGAGATGGTGCGGCTGGATGTGGGGGATCTCGACCTGCGCGCGGCCCGGTTGCGGGTCCGGCACGGCAAGGGGCGCAAGGCGCGCACCGTCGACATTCCGCCGGGCACGCTGGCGATCCTGAGCCGCTGGCTGACGGCCCGCGCCGCCCTAGTGCCACACGGTCCAGCAGACCACGGGGCGCTGCTGGTGTCCTTCCAGCCGGCGGCCCGCCACGGGCGGCTCTCGAACCGTGGGCTGTACAGCGTGGTTTCGGCTTACGGGCGGCTGCTGGGACTGGACGAAACCCTGCGCGGGGTGCACGCGCTGCGCCGCACGGCGGGCACGCGACTGTACCGCGCCACCAAAGACCTGCACGTCGTTGCCGATGTACTGGGCCACGCGTCTATCGCCACCTCGGCGGTCTACGCCAAGCTGGACAGGAACACCCGCCGGGCCGCGCTGGTGGCCGCGGAAGAGGTCGAGTGAGCGTTCCTGCGGTGCGCCGCTGACCCCTGACCACGCTGAGCCGTCACACCAGGCGCCCTCCCATCCGTCTGCCACGACGTGGGCCACGGCTCGTGGCGCCAGCCGTCACAGAAAAATCGGACCACGCGCCGGCACCGCAGTCCGGGGCCGGGTCCGCAGTGGGGGCCAGCCCAGACTGCGGCTGCGTCGGTGGCCGCCGGGACAGCCCTCAGCCCGTTTCAGCGGCCATGGCCGGCAGGGTCAGGAAGAAGGTGGTGCCCTCGCCCGGCGTGCTTTCCAGCCAGACCTCGCCGCCGTGCCGCTGGGCAATCTTGCGCGTGATCGACAGGCCGATGCCGTTGCCCTCATACTGCTCGCGCCCGTGCAGGCGCTGAAAAATGGTGAAGATACGCTCGTAGAATTCCGGCGCGATGCCAATGCCGTTGTCCGACACCGAGAAGCGGATGAACGCTCCGTCGTGCGCCGCGCTCACCCTGATCAGCGGGGGGCGGGCCGGATCACTGAATTTCAGGGCGTTGCCGATCAGGTTCTGGAACACCTGCCGCAGTTGCGAGACGTCGCCCAGCACGGCGGGCAGCCGGTCCACCCGCACCTGCGCGCCGGTCCGCTCGATCTGCGCATGCAGGTCGCCCACCACCTGCGCCAGCACGGTGCCGGTGTCCACCGGCACCAGCGTCTCGGCCCCGCTGGTCACGCGCGCAAAGGCCAGCAGGTCCTGCAGCAGCTGGGCCATGCGCCCGGTGCCCTCGTTGATCAGGCGGACGTAGGTCTCGGCCCGGGGGTCCAGCTGGCCGCTGTACTTGCTGGTCAGCAGCTGCGAGAAACTGGTGATGGTGCGCAGCGGCTCTTGCAGGTCGTGCGACGCGACGTAAGCAAACTGTTCGAGTTCGGCGTTGCTGCGCTGCAGGGCCTCGTTGGCGCGCTCGATGCGGCGCTGCGCTTCCAGGCGTTCGGTGACGTCCAGCGACACGCCCACCACCTCCGTCACCGCGCCCCGGCTGTCTTTGACCGGAATGAACCAGCTTTCCAGCGACACCCCAGTGCTCGCGAAATGCGTCAGGTCGTGGGCCACCTCGCCGGCCAGCGCCTGCGCCAGCCGCCGTCCCTCGCGCAGGTCCGGCTCGCGGGCGAACAGGGCCGTGGCCGAATGGCCCACCGCCTGACCGGGCCGCAGCCCGAGCTGCGTCAGCAGACGTCCCTCCGAGAGCGTGAAGACCCCCTGGGCATCGGTGACGAACAGCAGAATCGGCGCGTTCTCGGCGGCCACCCGCAGGTAGTGCTGGGTCTGGTCCAGGGCGCGCTGCACCTCCGAACGCTCCAGCGCCAGCCCCAGACTGCGGACCACCGTCTCCAGCACCGCCCGGTCGGACTCGCTCCACGCCCGCACGTCAAACAGCGGCACGTTGAAGACCCCGCGCACCTCGCCGTTCACCAGGACCGGCAGGGTGGCCACGGCATTGACGTGACTGACCGCCCTGGCCGGTGTGTCGGCCCCCTGCGGGTACACGTCCTGGTAAAACGGCGCGCGCGTGCGCTGCGGAATGTCCAGCGTGGGGGTCTGGCCGGCGGGCAGCCCCGCGTCGATCACCGCCTGCAACTCTGCGCTGCCCACGTCACCGGTCAGCCGGGTGGCGTGCCAGCGCCCGTCCTGGATTTCCCAGAAGGCCGCGTAGCCGGGGGGCAGCAGCGACAGCACCGTGGCCTCGGCCCGCTCGATCAGGCCGTAGGGGTCGGCGCTCAGGGACAGGTCCCGGGTCAGCTCGGCGAAGGCCTCCAGCGCCGCCGTGCGGGCGGCCAGGGTGGTGCGTTCCTGTGCCAGCTGCCGCAGATGTTCGGTGCGCTCCAGCGTCAGCCCCAGCCCGCGCGTCACCGCCCGCACGATGGCCCGCTCACGCTCACTCCAGGCGCGGGCCTCGGCGGTGCCCACCGCGAACAGACTGTGCAGCGTCTCACCGATCATCAGCGGCACCAGCGCCACCGCGCCGTACGACTCGGTGCTGGGCAGGCTGTTGGCGCCGGCGTCCCAGCCGTCGGCGAACACGGCGGCGCGCGTGCGGGCGGCCTCGGCGAAGTTGGCGGCGTCCAGCGGCACCCCCGCCCGGATCTGCTGCATGACCTCGTCAGAAACGTCGCTGGACCACGCCCGCGCCTTCCACAGCGGGCCGTCGAGTTCGTAGTACGCGGCGCTGACGTGCGACAGACTGGTGCGCAGCACGTGAATCGCCTGCTGGGCCAGCGCCACCACGTCGCGCTCGGCCCCGATCGACTCCTTGTACGCCACGAAGGCGTCGAGGGCCGCGCCCTCCTCCTGCAGCGCCCGGTTCTGCGCCTCCAGCTCGGCGGTGCGGGCCGCCACCCGCGCCTCCAGCTCGCTGAGCAGCTGCACGCGGCCCAGCGCGGTGGCGCCCTGCGCGGCCAGGATTCGCAGAAAAGACTGCTGTTCGGACCTGAAGACGTGCGCTTCCCGAAACTCCACGAGCAGCGTGCCGATGCCCTGCCCGTCCAGCACCAGCGGCAGCGCGGCGCAGGCCGACAGGGGGATGGGCCGCGCCGCGAGATGCGGGTAGGCGTGGGTCAGTTCGGCAGGGGTGCTGAAGTACAGCGCTTCGCGGCGCCGTACGGCGTCACCGGCGGGCGAGGGATGGCCTGGGACGCCATGCCAGCGTGGTTGAGCGTCCGCCCCCTCTCCCCGGTGGGCGATCACTTTCAGCTCTCCGGCCTGCGGTTGCCCGTCTGCAACAAGCAGCGCGATGGTGGCCGACACCGCGCCCAGGGCACCCACCACCGACGCGAGGATGCTGCCGCAGACCGCCTCGGCAGACGAGGCGCCCGCAAGCTGTTCGGAAACGGCCTGCAAGTCTGCTGCCAGAGAGGAAAACGGCGTGCTGGCCGCCGGGGCCGGATGAACCATTCCTCAAGATAGCTTAAAGGCAAGCCGGGAGACGTGATGAATCAGGTGTGGTGGCACAGGATGCAGCAGCGGGACAATGGGCCGCCGTCCGCCTCCGCCGTTCAGGCCAGGACCACGCTTGACAGCGCCATACGGCCCTCCTACGATGCCCCATGATCCCCGTCCATTTCGCCCGGTGGCCCGCGTGAGTCTGACACCCCCGGCAGACGGCGAGGCCTTCCCCACCCTGCTGACCCGGCACCTGTGTTTTCCGGTCCAGGCCCTCGACGGAACGACGGTGCAGATTGGTGGCCGCCTGCAACTGCCGGTCGGGGCGGACGGGCCAGGACCAGCGGTCGTGATCGCGCACGGCTCCAACGGCATCGACTCGCGCGGGCAGGCGCACGCGCTGGACCTGAACCGCGCGGGTGTCACCACGCTGGAACTCGACATGTTTGGCGCGCGTGGCCTGGCGGGCGGCGCGGCGGGCCGGCCAGCGGCGGCGCACGAAAACCTGCCGGATGTCTTTGGGGCCTTCGCGGTGCTGGCCGCACACCCGCAGGTGGACGCCCGCCGCATCGGCCTGCTGGGTTTTTCCTGGGGCGGCGTGGTGACCCTGCTGGGCGCCACCCGGCAGGCCCGTGACCTGTACCTGCCCGCAGGCCAGCAGTTCGCCGCCCACGCGGCCTTCTACCCGGCGTGCTGGATCTACAACACTGTTCCTGGGTACGCCCTGCGCGGGCTGACCGGGGCCAGCGTCCTGGTGCTGGTGGGAGGACAGGACCGCTACGACGACCCTGGCGAGGAGGACCGCGAGCTGATCGCCGGTCTGGACCCCGTGGACCGCGCCCATATCCGGACCGTCGTGTACCCCGGCGCCGAACACGGATTCAACATGTTCGAGGCCCCGTATACCTACCACGATCCTTTTGTGCACCGGGGCCGCGGCGGCGAGGGCTTGTCGGCCCCCCATCCGGCGGCCAGGGCCGCCGCCCGCCTCGAAGTGGTCCAGTTTTTCAGGCAGGCGCTGACCGAATGACGCCCCATGCCTGCCACCCCGCCCACGTGGAACACGCTGGGCTGCCGCAACCGTGTGGGACGGCGCCGAAGTCGGCCCGTGGGTTCCGTGGGCGCTGAGGCCCGCCTGCGCGAACTCGGCCTGAGCCTGCCGCCGGCCGTTCAGCTGCCGGCCGGCGTGGCGCTGCCGTTCGCGATGGTGCGGGTGGTGGGCCTGCGGGCCATCGTGTCCGGCCACGGCCCGCAGGCGCCGGACGGCACGCTGGCCGGGCCGCTGGGCAAGGTGGGCCTGGAGGTCTCGCCGGCCCAGGCCCAGGCCGCCGCGCGGCTGGTGGCGCTGTCGGTGCTGGGCAGCCTGCGCCGCGAACTGGGCAGCCTGGACCGGATCGCCGCCTGGGTGCGGGTTCACGGCATGGTCAACGCCGCGCCCGGATTCACGGCCCTGCCGCAGGTGATCAACGGCTTTTCCGCCGTGGTCCTGGAGGTATTTGGTCCGGACACCGGCCAGCACGCCCGGTCGGCGGTGGGCCTGGCCGAACTGCCCTGGGGCATTCCGGTGGAGGTGGAGGCCGAGGTCCTGCTGCGGCACTGACGCGAGGGCTGGCCGCAGGGCTCAGTCCAGGATCTTCCAGCGGTACACGCCCAGAAAGTTGGGGTTGCTGCCCGCCGGGTGAAAGGCGCGCTCGGCGTAGCGCAGCAGGCTCTGGACGCTCAGCAGCCGCACCTCGCCGCCCTCCTGGGGGCTGGCCCCGGTGTGGTACACCACTCGGCCGTCTCCCAGGTACACCATGCTGTGGTACGAACGCAGGTCGGGCCGGATGAAGATCAGCAGGTCACCGCGTCTGGCCCGCGCCAGGTCCCGCGAGACCCGGACCATCGAGTACGTCGAGAGGTACTGGACGGTGGTGCGTCCCACCAGTTTTCCGGCCTGGATGTCGCCCGACTGGTACGCCCCGCCGGCCACCCGAAACACCGAGCGGCTGACCACCGGCAGCGGGTAGCTGAACGCCTGCACCGGGCCGAGACGGGGGCGGGGCAGGAATTTGAACCGGGCGAACCACGCCGCGTCGTGCGGCATCAGCGCGTTGACAAAGGCGTAGCGCAGCAGGCCGCCGCAGTCGCGGTCCTCGGGTTTCCAGTCGGCGTTCATCCCGTAGTACTGGCTCTCGGCCACGGCGGCGAACCAGTCGGCGAAGTTGGCGCGGTCCTGGCCCACCAGTTCGGCGGCGTCCGGATAGCCGTCGCGGTCCCGGTCCGCCGCGCCGGGGGTGCGCAGCGGAGCGGCCGACTGCGATACGCCTGCGCCCGGCAGGAGGCAGGCCAGCAGGCACAGAGCGCACCGGATGAGCTGCCGCGTCATGGGTCCAGTATCGGCCCAGGTTCAGCGCAGCGGGTGAGCGAACACCATCCTTCGGTGGGAGCACGGCACCTGATCAGGAGTTTGGTTGAACAGGGATGAAAGGGAGAAACGGACGGTGACAGGGCGGAGTGGACGTCGCGGATGCGCCGGAGTCCTCAGGACCACTCATCCGCACGGACGCGCCGCGACGCCGGCAGTCAGCCCCCCTCCCCCACCGGGCGCGACAGCTTCCCGGCGATCACCGCGTGCCGCGCCCCGGTGGTGTGCGGCAGCGTATTTTGCCAGCCCTGATACGCGTAATACCCCAGAAGAGCGAAGGCGGCGGCTTCCCTGGCGCTGGAGTTCCAGCCGCGTTCCTCGAAGGTCAGCACCGGGATGGGGGCCAGGGCGGCCCGCAGCTGCGCCATGAACGTCGGGTTGTAGGCGCCGCCGCCCGCCACCACGATTTCGTCGAGACCACGCGGGACGATGAACCGCGCGTAGGCATCGGCCACGGTCTGGACGCTGAAGGCGGTCACGGTGGCGGCAATATCGCGGGCATTCAGCTCGAAGACGCCCGGCAGGCGCTGCAGGTTCCAGCGCTCGCGGCCGGTGGACTTGGGCGGCGGCGCGGCCAGATAGGCGTCGTTGCGCCACGCGGTCACCAGGGAGTCAGCCACATGCCCGCTGGCCCCCATGCGCCCGCCGTCGTCGAAGCGCCCCCCGAACAGTTCGGCGGCCTCGTCGATTAAGGCGTTGGCCGGGCCGGTGTCGAAGGCGATCACCCCCGCCTCGTCCAGTCCGGGCAGGTACGTCAGGTTGCTGATGCCCCCCAGGTTGTGAACCGCGCGGCGCACCCCCGCCTCGGCGTACATCAAGCGGTCCGCGAAGGGCACCAGCGGCGCACCCTGGCCCCCGGCCACCATGTCGGGGGCGCGGAAATCGGAGACCACCGGTTTGCCGGTGCGCTCCACGATCACCGACGCCTCGCCAATCTGCAGCGTGGAGCGGGTGTGCCAGCCGCGCGCCTCATCCGGCGCAGGAATGTGGTGGACTGTCTGGCCGTGGCTGGCGATCAGGTCCGCGTCGGCCGAGAGTTCGGCGGCGGCCTCGGCCAGCGCCTCGCCCAGCCAGACATTCAGCTGGGTGATCTCGCTGGTCCTCGCCTCGTCGCGGCTGGCGGCCAGCAGCGCGGCGCGCAGGTCATCGGCAAAGGGGGTAAAGCGATGTTCCAGCACGGTGGCGCGCGGCGCTGGCCCCACCAGTGCGGGTGGGCGGCCCCCCCCACCCACGGCGGGCCAGCCGGGAAGCTCGATCAGCACGGCGTCGATGCCGTCCACGCTGGTGCCGTTCATCAGGCCCAGCAGGCGGGGGGCGCGGGTCATGGTCGCCTGCCAGACCCACGGGACACCCGGCCCCGGACGCGGTGAACGGAACTGGCCTCGCCGAACCGCCCACACGACTCTTCCAAACGGTGTTCCATAGGCCGTCACTATAGACCACTTCCATACCAGAATCGGACCACCACAGGTGGGTGGTTGCCGTCAGGCGCCGGAGTGGGCCAGGCCCGTCACGGCGCCGCGTAAGCCTGTAGATACGCCCAGCCGTTGCCCTGCCGGCCCACGCGCCGCAGGCCAGCCGCTGCCGCCCAGCGGTCCACGGTGCGGGGCCGCACGTATTCCGGGCCGAAAAATTCCTCGCCGACAATGATCCGGCCTCCGGGGCGCAACACCCGCAGGCATTCGCGCAGGGCAGCCACAGGCGTGGGCGTTTCGGTCAGCACCGAGATCAGCACCACGGCGTCCAGACTGCCGGACGCGCAGGGCAGGGCCGCCACGTCGCCCTGCCGCAGCGTCAGATTGCCGAGCCCCGCCGTTCGGGCCGCCGTCTGGGCCAGGTAGCGGGGCTCAATGTCCAGCGCAGTCAGGTGGGCACAGCGTTCGGCCAGGGCGCGGGTGAACAGCCCTGACCCGCAGCCAGCTTCCAGGACGTGATCGTCAGGGCGCAGGGCACAGGCCCCGGCCAGCCGCACAGGATCGCGGTAGCGCCGCCGCCAGGGGTTTTCCAGCAGCCACGCCCAGCCATAGGGAATGGGGCGCGGACGGCGCCGAACCCATACGCGCAGGGCAACCTGCACCACGACAAAACCACCCAGGCCACTCAGCAGGGCGCGGCGTGCCCAGCGGGCCAGGATCCGGGCGCGGGCGGACTGCACCATGTCTTTGCCTCCTGAGCCGAGAGAAAACGTTGGTGCGGGATGCCGGGGCGGGGACGAAAAAACCGCCCTTTCAGGCGGTGATGGGAAAAATATAGCGCGGTATGCGCGGGGCGTCAACTCTATTCAGCGGCTCTGGGTGTCCGCCGCATCTCTCAGGGCGTCTCCCATGAAATTAAAAGCCAGCACCGACAGCACGATCATCACGCCGGGCAGCAGCAGCCAGGGATACAGGTTGAGGGTCTCGAAATTCTGCGCGTCCTTCAGCAGCAGCCCCCAGCTGGTCATGGGTTCCTTGATGCCCAGGCCCAGGAAACTCAGCGCGCTCTCGCCCAGGATGTACCCCGGCAGCGCCAGCGTGGCGGTCACGATCAGGAATGAACTCAGGTTGGGCATGATGTGGCGCAGAATGACCCGCAGATCACTGCTGCCGATGGCCCGCGCCGCCTGCACGTAGTCGACGTTGCGGGCGCTGATGACCTGCCCGCGCACCACCCGCGCCAGCCCCGCCCAGCCGATCAGCGCCAGCACGCCGATGATGCCCAGGTACACCCAGGTGCTGGGCCAGCTCGCGGGAATGATGGTGGACAGCGCCAGCAGAATCGGCAGGCGGGGAAAGGACAGCAGCACCTCAATCACGCGCTGGATCAGGTTGTCCACCCAGCCGCCGAAGTACCCGCTGACCCCGCCCAGCACGATGCCTATAGTAAAGCTGATCAGAATCCCAATGAGGCCCACCGTCAGGCTGACTTGAGAGCCGACCAGCATGCGCGAGAACAGGTCACGCCCGAACTTGTCGGTGCCCAGCGGAAAGTAATAGCCGTCCTGCACGCCGAACAGGTGCCACTGACTCCTGAAGACGCCCAGGAAGTTGTAGCGCGATTCCAGCGGATCGTCGCCGCGCACGAAGAACAGGATCGGCTTGGGGTTGGCGGTGTCCGGCGCGAAGGTGGAGCGGAAGGTCACCGGATCGCGGGTCTTCTTGACGCCGTAGACGAAGGGGCGCATCAATTTCCCGTCGTGAACGATGTGTACGGCCTGCGGGCGCTGGAACGGAAAGTCGGCGTGCTGCGCGGTGATCGAGTACGGCGACAGAAACCCGGCCAGCAGCGCCACGAGGTACAGCGCGGCCAGAATCCACGCGCTCCACACGCCCACGCGGTTGCGCCGGAAGCGCCGCAGCGCCAGCGCCAGTGGGGTCTGCCGTTCCGGCCCCTTCACCACGGGAGTTGCAGGAAGGGCCGTCATTCGAACCGGATCCGGGGATCGGCCCAGGCCAGCGCCAGATCCGAGAGCAGGTTGCCGATCAGCAGCAGCAGCGCGCTAAAGAGCAGCAGGGTCATGGCCACGTATTGATCCTTATTGAGCAGGCTGTCGTAGAGGTAGGGCCCGATGGTGGGCAGGTTCAGCACGATGGAGGCGATGATGGTGCCGCTGATCAACGTGGGCAGGCTCAGGCCCGCCAGGCTGATCAGCGGGTTGACGGCGTTGCGAACCGCGTGCCGCCACAGCACCGCCCGCCCGGCCAGCCCCTTGGCCCGCGCGGTGCGCACGTAATCCTGGTTGATCACGTCCAGCATGGAGGCGCGCATCTGGCGCATCAGGCCCGCCACCCCTTCCAGGCCGATGGCAATCATGGGAATCCACAGGTGGTTCAGCAGATCCAGCACCTTGGGCCAGCTCCACGGCTCCCCGATGTACTGCGGGCTGAACAGTCCGCCCACGTTGGTGCCGCCCGCGCCCAGCACCAGGGCAATCAGCAGCAGCGCCACCAGAAAGTCGGGGATGGCGAGGCTGATGTAGCCCAGGAAATTGGTGATGGTGGCGCCCAGTCCATAGCGGTTCAGCGCCGTGTAGATGCCCAGCGGAATGGCGATCAGCCACGACACGATCAGCGTCAGGACGGCCAGAAACACCGTCCAGCCCAGCCGTTCCCAGATCAGCTCGGCCACCGGCCGCCCGTTGGCGAAGGAATAGCCGAAATCGCCGTGCAACACGATGCCCTTGATCCAGCTCAGGTACTGCACCCACAGCGGCTGATCGAGGCCCAGCTGTCGGGTGATGGTGGCGACGGTTTCCTTGGTCACGCGCGGGTCTTCCAGGTACTGATCCAGAAAGCTGCCGGGTTGCAGCTGAATGACGACAAAACACACCACGCTGATCAGCAGCAGCGTGGGCACCATGCCGAGGATGCGGCGCAGGGCGTAGCTCAGCATGGTGGGTGGGCCGTGAGGGGGGGACGGGGGTCAGGAACGCGGGGTAACAGCAACGGGGGACACTCCATTCTTTTGCAGCGGCGGGGCGGACGGGGCGGGGCACGCGCAGGGCCTCTCCCCCGTCCGCCGCCTCACTTCAGGTAGATCAACGTGTTGGTGTTGTAGGTGGGAATCGGGCCGAGGTTGTAGATGAAATTGCCCACTTTGTTGTTCACGGCCGCCAGGTTGTCAGCCTTGGCCACCATGATCACCGGCAGGTTCTTGGAAAACAGGGCCTGCCACTCGCCGTACAGCGCGCGGCGCTTGATCGGGTCGACGACGGTGGCCCCCTGCTCGAAGATGTCCCAGATCCGCTTTTCCCAGGGCTGCATGCTGGCGAAAACCGGCTTGCCGTCCGCGCCACGCGCCGACATGTGCCAGTAGTTCAGCGGCTGGCCGGGCTGCCAGATTTCCCGCCTCAGCTGCGGATCCGGCTGATCGCCGAACGCGTACAGCATCGCCTCGTAGTTGCCCGCCTGCCCGGTCGACAGCATGTTCGCCACCAGCAGGCCCTTGAGGTTCACTTTCACCCCGATGCTCTTCAGATCGTTCTGGAAGATGGTGGCGATGGGCGGGTACACCGTGCTGTCGGTGGCGTAGGTCAGGTCGAACTCCAGGTTCTTGCCGCCCGGCAGATTGCGAATGCCGTCGCCGTTGGTGTCCTTGAGGCCCAGCAGATCGAGTTTCTGGCCCGCCGCCTTCAGATCGAACTTGCCCAGGGCACCTCTGGTGTTCACGTAGAACTCGCTGATGGGGGCCACGCCGTGACCGGGCAGGGTCGCCACCGTGTTGAACACGTCGTCGATGATGCGCTGACGGTTGACCGCAAACTGCATGGCCTGCCGGAAGCGCAGGTCACGGAAGACCTTGGCGAGCGCCGGATCCTTGGCGTCGAAATTGAAGGCGATGTGCGGGGGGCTGCCGAACAGCGCCTTGCTGCGCACCACCTTGAACGGCGCGCCGGCCAGCTCTTTTTGCTTCAGGTCTGGAAACTGCGCCCCGGTGATGTTCACCTGATCCACGTTGCCGGCCAGGAACTGCGCCACCTGCGCCTGTGGGTCGCGGATAATCAGGTATTCCAGCCGGTTCAGGTATGGCAACCGGGTGCCCTTGGCGTCCACCTTCCAGTAGTCGGGGTTCTTGACCAGACTGATCTTTTGCCCGGCCACGTAGCCCGCGAACTTGAAGGGGCCGGTGCCGATCACCTCGGTGGCCTTGTCGGTGCCCCACATCTTCATGTAGTCGGCGGGGTTTTTCAGCGGGTCGATCTTCTCGAAGACGTGCTTGGGCAGGATGAACGTCCTCAGCGGCTGGGTAAAGGCCCCCGCCGCCTGCTTGAGGGTCATGCGCACCGTGGAGGCGTCCACCTTCTCCACCTTGACCGGCTCGCCGCCGAAGCTCAGGTTCGGAATCTGGTTGGCACGGACGCCAGGGTTCAGGATGATGTTGTTGTAGGAAAACACCACGTCGTCCGCGCTGAAGGGCACGCCGTCGTGCCATTTGACGCCCTTGCGGATCTTGAACGTCCACACCTTGCCGTCCTTGCTGGTCGTCCACGACTCCGCCAGACCCGGCTCCAGCTTGTACGTCGCCAGGTTGTACTCCACCAGACTTTCCAGCACGTTGTTCAGCACGGTGTACGTGTTGTTGTCGATCGCGCCGTAGTAGTTGAAGGTCTGGGGGCTGTCGCTCAGCGGCAGGGTATACGTCCCGCCGACTTTGCCGGGCACGACGCCCAGGCTGCCCAGGTCACCTCCCATGGTCTTGGCGGCCAGAGCAGGAGTGGACAGCAGGGCGAGACTGAGGGCCAGCAGAGCAGCGGGGCGTGATGTCATGAATCCTCCGGGACAGGTGGGGGCGCGTGGCGCCAGGACGGGGTGGGCCGCAGGTGTAGGAACGGCAGGGACGGTGGCCACGGCCCGCCGCGCCCCTGCCTGAGGAGTGGCTTACTTCTGGTAGATCAGCGGAACGGGGTTGTAGCCGGGAATCACGCCCAGGTTGTAGATGTAGTTGCCGTACTTGTTGCTGATCGCGCCGATGTTTTCCGGCTTGGCAATCGGCGTGACCGGCAGGTTCTGGGCGAACAGCAGCTGCCAGCGGGTGTACAGCGCCTTGCGTTTGCTGGCCACGGTGGTGGTGGCGGCCTCATTGAAGATGTTGTAGATCTCCTTTTCCCACCCGGCCATCTTCGCCAGGTTGGGCGCGGCACCGTCGGTGGCCGGCTGGGTGCTGCGGTGCCAGAAGTACAGCGAGCCGCCCGGCTGCCAGATGGGCTTGCGCAGTTCGGGATCCGGCTGATCGCCGAAGGCCGCCAGAATGGCCTCGTAGTCGCCCGACAGGCCGGTGGACAGCAGCTTGCTGCTCAGCACGCCCTTAAGGTTCACCTTGACGCCCAGCTTCTTGAAATCGCTCTGGAGGATGGTGGCCATCGCCGGGTACACCGAGCTGTCGGTACCGTAGGTCAGGTCAAATTCCAGGTTCTTGCCGCCGGGGACGTTGCGAACGCCGTCGCCGTTGGTGTCCTTGACGCCCAGCGCGTCCAGCGCCTTGCCCGCCGCCGCGAGGTCAAACTTGCCCAGCTGCGCCTTGGTGTTGGTGTACCACTGGGTGTTGACCGGCGCGACGCCGTGACCCGGCAGGCTGGCCAGACCGTTGTAGACGGTGTCAATGATGCGCTCGCGGTCGACGGCACTCTGCATGGCGCGGCGGAAACGGGCGTCGCCGAACAGCTTGGACAGCCCGGCGTCCTTGGCATCGAAGTTGTAGGCCAGGAAGGGCGGGCTGCCGAACAGGGCGGTAGAGCGGATCACCTTGAACGGCGCGCCCGCGACCTCCTTGGACTTCAGATCGGGGAACTGCGCGCCGCTGATGTTCAGCTGATCCAGGTTGCCGGCCAGGAACTGCGCCACCTGCGCCTGCGGATCGCGGATGATCAAGAAGTCCAGCGCGTTCAGGTAGGGCAGCGGCGTGCCGCTGGCGTCCACCTTCCAGTAGTTGGGGTTCTTGACCAGGCTGACCTTCTGGCCCGCCGTGTAGCCCGCGAGCTTGAAGGGGCCAGTCCCGACGACTTCAGCGGGCGCGACGTTGGTGGGCCACGCGTTGTTGATGTCGGCGGCCTTGGCCCCACCGTCCTGCGAGAACTTGGCGAGCTTGTGCTGCGGCATGATGAAGTAGCGCTGCTGCAACAGGAAGGCGGGCGCGGCGCGCGGCAGGCCAAACTGCACGGTGTTCGCGTCCACCTTCTTGATGGTGATGTCCTTGCCGTCCAGCTTGAAGTTCCCGGCGTCGCCCGCGCGGGCTTCGGGGTTCATGATGATGTTCTTGTACGAGAAGACCACGTCGTCGGCGTTGAAGGCCTGACCGTCGCTCCACTTGACCCCCTGCCGCAGCTTGAAGGTGTAGGTCTTGCCGTCGGGGCTGATCGTCCAGCTCTCGGCCAGCGCGGGCTCGATCTTGTAGGTGTTGAAGTTGAATTCCACTAGCCCGTCGAACAGCTGCTGCGAGATCAATCCCAGGTTGTTGTCGATCACGCCGTAGTAGAACAGGCTCTGCGGGCTGTCGCCCAGCGCCAGGGTCATGCTGCCGCCCGCCTTGCCCTTGACGACGCCCAGCGAGCTGTAGCCGTCCACCTTCTTGGGCGCGGCGTGCGCGCCGCCGATCAGGGCGAGGGAAATCAGGGCCAATACAGGACGACTCAGGGCGGAACGTGAACGGGAATAGGTGGACATCGAAGACCTCCAGGTGGGGGCGGGTGCCCCGGACGGGGGCGAGGACATGCGTTGCGGGGGAGGGGTGGTGGGGCGGGGCATGACGCGCCAACCCGGCACACGGCCCAGATCCGGGCCTGAACGTGAACTGTGATTCTCATCCAGTAGCTTAGTACCACTTTGGGGCCAATGGCAAGCCCCTTGCCAAAAGGTTCGGGAGTGGTATGTTCTGCAGACATGTCCGCCACCTCACCCCCCTGGGCCATTCCGCTGGACGCGGCCAGCGCCCTGCCCGTCTACATGCAAGTCGCGCAGGGACTGGAGCAGCGGATCGTCAGCGGCGATCTGCGCCGGGGCAGCGCCCTGCCGGCCGAGCGCGAGCTGGCGGCCGGCCTGCACGTATCGCGCGTGACCGTGCGTCAGGCGCTGGCGCTGCTGGCCCAGCAGGGGCTGCTGACCCGCAAGCACGGCAGCGGCACCTTCGTCACGCCGCCCACGCCGGAGGAGCGGCCCAGCCGCACCCTGGGGCTGCTCAGCTCGTTTTCCGACGACGTGCGCTCGCGCGGGCAGACGCCGGGGGCGCGGGTGCTGGGCTTCGAGCACACCCGCCCCAGCCCGCAGGAGGCCATGAGTCTGGCCCTGTCGCCAGGGGAAAAGGTCTACCGCGTGCGCCGCCTGCGCACCTCGGACGGGGAGCCGCTGGCGGTGGAGGACAGCACGCTGCCGGCCGCGCTGGTGGGCCGGCTGGGCCATGCGGACGTGACCGACGCCAGCCTGTACGCGCTGCTGGCCACGCGCGGCCTCAACCCGGTGCGGGCCATCCGGCACCTGCGGGCCGTCAGCGCCGACCTCACGCTGGCCGAACTGCTGGGCCTCGCCCCCGGCGCGGCGCTGCTCGCCACCGAGCGCGTGTCGTGGACGCGCGGCGGGCGCCCGGTGGAGTACGCCCGCGCCCATTACCGGGGCGACCGCTACGATTTCGTGATGGAATTGCACGGAGACGGCGAATGAGCGCGGATTCACGCTCACCTGGCGCCCTCCTGCCCGATCCACGCCGCACCGAGGGCGTCCACCCGGATCACCCCGATCTGGATTGCCTGGAGATTCCCGAACTGGTGCGGGTGCTGGCCGACGATCAGCGTGGCGCGGTGGAGGCGGTGCGCGCGGCGGCCCCGGCCATCGCGCGGGCCGTCGCGGCGGCGCTGCCCCGCCTGGAACGTGGCGGGCGGCTGGTCTACGCGGGCGCGGGCACCAGCGGACGCCTGGGCGTGCTGGACGCCACCGAACTGACCCCCACCTTCTCCTGGCCGCCTGAGCGGGCCGTGCCGCTGATTGCCGGGGGTGACCGGGCCATCCGCGAGGCGGTGGAGGGGGCCGAGGATGACCGGGCGGCAGGGGCCGCCGATGTCGCGGCGGCGGCGGTGGGGCCGGACGACGTGCTGATCGCCGTGGCCGCCAGCGGCACCACCCCCTACGTGCTGGGCGCGCTGGACGCGGCGCGGCAGGCCGGGGCGCTGACCGTGGGGTTGTCGAACAACCCCGGCACACCGCTGCTGCGGGCCGCCGAGTGCCCGGTGCTGCTGGACACGGGGGAAGAGGTGATCAGCGGCAGCACCCGCCTGAAGGCCGGCACCGCGCAGAAGATCGCCCTGAACACCTTTTCCAGCGCCGTGATGGTGCGGCTGGGCAAGGTCTACGGCAACCTGATGGTGGACGTGCGGGCCACCAACGCCAAGCTGGAGGGCCGCGCCGTGCGGCTGGTGCGCCACGCGACGGGAACGGACGAGGCGGTGGCGCGTGAGGCGCTCTCCAAGAGTGATGGGAGCGTCAAAGTCGCCATCGTGACGCTGCGGCTGGGCGTCAGCGCCGAAGAGGCGGCCACCCGGCTGGAGGCGCACCACGGACATGCCCGCGCGGCTTTGGAAGAGCAATGATTCCCGAACGAACGCGCGAACTTCTGGAAAGGGCAGTGAACTCAGGTGGGTTGCCTGGGGCGGCGCTGGGCGTGGTTGACGCGGCGGGAAGACGGGACACCCTGATTCTGGGCCACGCGCAGCTTCAGCCGGAGAACGTATCGCTGCAAGAGGACTTCTTCTTCGATCTCGCCAGCCTGACCAAGCCGCTGTTCACCGCCCGCAACGTGATCCGCGCCGCTGAGCAGGGACGACTCGATCTGGACGACACGGTGGCGACGCACCTGCCCGAACTGGGCTGGATGCAGGACACGCCGCTGAAAACGCGCACCCTGCGCCAGTTGCTGACCCACACGGCGGGGCTGCCCGCCTGGGTGCCGCTGTACACCTGGGGCAGCGCCGACACCATCCGCGCCCGCTTCATGCAGGAGCCGTGGGCCATGCAAGAGGCTGGAGAGGTGGTCTATTCGGATCTGGGTTACGTCCTGCTGGGGCGCGTGCTGGAGCGGGTGTATGACAGACCTCTGCGGGAATTCGCGCTGGATTCCGGCCTGACGTTTGCCCCAGACCCGGCACACAGTGTCGCCACCGAGCGCTGCGCGTGGCGCGAACGAGTGTTGCGTGGAGAGACACACGACGAGAACGCGGCAGCCCAGGGCGGGCTGGCCGGACACGCCGGGCTGTTCGGCACGCTGGGCGGCGTGCTGGCTCAGGCCGAGCGGCTGCTGGGCGGCGGCTGGCTCTCCCCCGCCGCCCAGGCCGAGGCGACGCACCTGCAGACACCGGGCCGGACGCTGGCGTTCGTGGCCGCGCAACCCGGCTGGAGCGGCGGCAGCCTGTGCAGCCCGGCGGCGTTCGGGCACACCGGCTTTACCGGCACGGGGCTGTGGGCCGACCCCGCGCGCGGGCTGGCCTGGACGCTGCTGACCAACCGCGTTCACCCCACGCGCCACAGCGCCTTCGACATCCAGGGCCTGCGGCGGGCGGTGGGCAACACGCTGCTGGCGGGCCAGGGTCCTAGCGCGTCTTCGTCACCTTGCTGAGCAGTGGGGGCGCGTCGGGGTCCAGGCCCCGGCCCAGCGCCAGGTGCGCGGCGAACAGGTAGAAGGCCAGGGCGCTGGGCACCGTGTCGGTCAGGCCGTGCCCGGTGCCAGGGGTCCGCAGCGTGCTGCCGGCCGCCGGTCCCAGCGTCCGCAGATCGGCCCCGCCTTCCCGCAGGTCCGCGTACGCCGCCTCGGTGGCGGGCCACGCCGCGTCGTCGGAGGCAAAACCCAGCAGCGGCAGGCCCTCGGCCAGCAGGCGTTTGGGACCGTGGCTGAACTCGGCGGCGCTGTAGGCCTCGGCGTGGATGCCCGAGGTCTCCTTGAGTTTCAGGGCGGCCTCCTGAGCCACGCCGTAGTGCAGGCCGCGCGCCAGGATCAGCAGGTTCTGGGCGAAGCGGTAGCGCGCGGCCAGAGCGTTGGCGGCGTCCTCCAGCTCCAGCGTGCGGCGCAGCGCGTCGGGCAGGCCGTCCAGCGCCGCCCGCAGCCTGTCGTCCGGTCCCAGCGCCGCGATCACCGGCAAGAAGGCGGTCAGGCTGGCGAGGTAGCTCTTGGTGGCGGCCACCGCCCGCTCCTCGCCGCAGCGCAGCGGCAACACGAACTCGGCCGAGTGGGCCAGCTCACTGTCCTCCACGTTGACCAGTGCCACGGTCAGCGCGCCGCTCTCGCGGGCCATGCGGACATTTTCCACCACGTCCGGGCTGGCCCCACTCTGCGACACGGCGATCACCAGTGCGCCGCGCAGGTCCAGCCGCGTGCCGTACAGCGTGTGCACGCTCGGCCCCAGCGAGGCCACCGGCAACGACAGCTCGGTTTCCAGAGCGTACTTCAGGACCGTGCAGGCGTGATCGCTGCTGCCGCGCGCGATGGTCACGGCGTAGGGCGGGCGGCGCTCGCGCAGCACCGCTGCCAGCGCGTCGGCGGCCTGCGCGTTCTCGGACAGCTGCCGCGCGATCGCGTCGGGCGTCTGGCGGGCTTCTTGCAGCATCAGCGGATCGGCGGGCAACGAACGGGGCATCATGGGGCTACTGTAGTCAATTTCCTGGGCAGCCGCGCCCCGCAGTCCAGCGCGGCCACGCCAGACCCCACCGGCTGACCTGCGGAACTCGGTCAGCCGGTGAGGCACGGCCCGGACTTCAGTTCAGGGTCTTGAGGTCCATGCGCGTCAGGGCGATCACCAGGAAACCGTCCTGAGGATGGAAGATCGCCTCGCGCCCCGCGTAACGCAGGGTCACGGCCTGCAGTTCGTCTCCCAGCAGATGCTGGCCGATGACGCTGG
Source organism: Deinococcus radiopugnans ATCC 19172 (assembly GCF_006335125.1). Lineage (NCBI taxonomy): Bacteria > Thermotogati > Deinococcota > Deinococci > Deinococcales > Deinococcaceae > Deinococcus > Deinococcus radiopugnans. Next base: position 20,038 of record NZ_VDMO01000001.1, on the reverse strand, counting down.
CGGTGGCGACGAAATGCCGGGCGTACATGGGCAGGCGCTCCGCGGCGCCGGGCGTCCCGGCCTCGCCGCCGGCCAGCACCAGCTGCCCCTGGGCGTCCAGCACGATCAGGTCTTCCACGTCGCCCCGGCGGCGGTATTCGGCGATCAGGCGCTCCAGCTGACTGGGGGCGGCCGGTTCGGCGGCGGGGGCTTCGGCGGCTGCGGGCGCGGCGGTGAGCGCGGCGGCGGTCTGGGCCTCGGCGGCGCGCAGCAGGTCCTCGACCATCGGGATCAGCTCGTCGGGACTGAAGGGCTTACGCAACACGCCGTTGGCGCCGACCTCACGGGCCTGGCGCTTGATGTCCTCGTCGACGTTGCCGCTCATCAGCACGATGGGCAGGTGATCGAAGCGCCCGTCGCGGCGCAGCTCGGAACACAGCTCCAGGCCGCTCATGCCGGGCATGATCACGTCGGCCATCATCAGGTCGAAATGGGGATCGGCCGCCAGGGTTTCCAGGGCCTGTTCGGCGCTGACGGCACTGAACGAGTCCAGCGAGTGGCGTTTAAAGGTGATCTCCAGTGCCTTGCGGACACTGATGCTGTCGTCGACGATAAAGATCTGGGGCATGGGGTTCCTTTGGAGGGTGGAAGCGGGGGAGCGGGAAGGGTAGGGTGCCTTGGATCAGTGCGGGTGGGCGGACGTTTCGTCGAGGTCGACGGCGAGTTCCATCAGCAGCCGGTTGGTCGGGGCCGCCAGATCAGGCTGTCGGCCCGGCGGCAGGCTGGGGCAGTGGTAGAAGCGGAACTGGCCGCCGCCCTGCTCGCTGCGGCGCAGCAGTTCCAGCACCGCGCCCCGGCCCGCGCGGCCCGCGAACTCGGCGTAGGTCAGCCGCCCCTCGTGCATGGTCAGGTGGCCGCCGCGGGGCAGCTGGCCCGCCGCACTGACCGTGATCAGCCAGTGGCCGCTGCAGGACAGCTCGGCGGCCCAGTTCAGGAATTCGCTCAGGCTGAACGGCTCGAGCTGCCCCGAGAGCTGGGGCCGGGCGGTGGTGCGCAGCGGCAACGGATAGGCCGAGTCGTCCACGCCCAGCGCTTCGAGCGCCTCGGCCAGCACCTGCGGCCCGGCCGAGTTGGTGGCCCGTCCCGGCGCGCCGTGCTCGTCGTCGCCGATCAGGTAGATCGGGAGCGCCCCGGTGTGGGCGTCATCCTCCAGAATGCTGCGGAACTCGGCGCCGCTCATGTCGGTCATCTGCGCGTCACAGATGATCGCGTCCACCGGGGTGCGCTCCAGCTGGGTCAGGGCATGCAGCGCGCCGTCGGCCTGGATCACCGTCACCCCGGCCAGTTCGGCCAGGTGGCTGTACATCGCGGCGCGCGAGGCGTCGTTGAGCACCGTCAGGACCGAGAGCCCCGTCTGAAAAGCGGTCACGCGCCGGCCCCGGAGGTCGCCGGCACCGCGGCCTGGGCCAGCACGCTGCCGATCCGGCGCAGCAGCAGCGCCTCGTTGACCGGCTTGGTGAAGTAGTCGCTGGCGCCCAGTTGCAGCGCCAGACGCTGGTGCTTTTCCCCGGCGCGGGTGGTCATGATCATCAGCGGCACGTGGGCGGTGGCGGGACGGGCCCGCACGGCAGACAGCAGCTCGTAGCCGTTCAGGCGCGGCATTTCCAGGTCACTCACCACCGCGCCGAAGTCGGCGTCGAGTTGCAGCAGGTCCAGCGCCTCCTGGCCGTCGTTGGCCGTGACCACCGCGTAGCCGCCGTTTTCCAGCATGCGGCCCACCAGCCGCCGCACGCTCAGCGAGTCGTCCACCAGCAGGATGCGGGTGCGCTGCGCGGAGGTGCCGGCCGCGTCCAGCGGCTTGAGGAAGTCCTGCGGGCGGCGGGCCAGGCGGCCCAGGCCCGAAGGGTCCAGCAGCGGAAAGGCGTTGCCCGAGGCCGACAGCGCCGTGCCCGACAGGTATTCCAGTCCGCTGAGCAGCCCGCCCAGCGGCGTCACGCTGACTTCCTCGATCTGCCCGAAGTCGTCGACGCGCGCGGCCAGTTCCCCGGTGGGTGTGGCCAGCACCACCAGCCGGAAGGCCGACTCGTGCGCGCCCTCCTGCGGCTGGCCCCAGACCTCGCGCAGGTCGATCACCGGCACCGGACGGCCCTCGAAAATCAGCTCTGGGCCGGACTCGCCGCTCCCGATCTCGTCGGCGCGCACCTCGCGCAGCGCACGCACCGTGCCCACCGCGAAGGCCAGTTCGTGCCCGGCCACCTGCACCGGCAGCACGTCGATGATGCGGCGCGTGATCGGCAGGCGCAGCGTGAAGGTGGTGCCGACGCCGCGCTCGGTCTGGATCAGCAGTTCCCCGCCCAGCTGGCGCGCGGCGGTGGCCACCACGTCCATGCCCACGCCGCGTCCGGCCACCGTGCTGACCGCCGAGGCGGTGGACAGCCCCGGCAGCAGGATCAGCCGCGCCCGGTCCTCGGCCGACATCCGGTCCAGTTCCTGCACCGAGCGCAGGCCCTTTTCCAGCGCGCGGTTGCCGATGGCCTCCAGGTCCAGCCCGGCCCCGTCGTCCTGCACGCTGACTTCCAGAAAGTTCTGGCGCTCGGCGGCGCGCAGCCAGACCCGGCCACGCGCCGGCTTGCCCGCCGCCACCCGGTCTGCGGCGCCGCCGACACCGTGGTGCAGGGCATTGGTCATCAGGTGCATCAGCGGATCGGTCAGCCGCTGCAACACCGCGCTGTCGACGCGCACGTCCTCGCCCTCGCCGATGAACTCGAAGCGCTCCGAGTGGTCACGGGCCCAGCGCCGCAGCCGGAAGGCCGCCTGCGAGAAGGGCACCCGGCTGGTCTGGGTCAGGTCCAGCCGCAGCCGGCGCAGCAGCTTGCCCAGCAGTTCGTTGTCGCCCTGCAGCCCCACCACGTGATCCGACAGGCGGCGGCGCACCTCGGCGAAGTCGGCGCTCAGCTCGGTGATCGAGCGGGCCAGGATGTTCAGGTCGTTGTAGGTGTCGAATTCCAGCTCGTCGAACTGCTGGGTCAGGTTGGCCCCGCCCATGCTGTCCTCGCCCGTGGGCGCGGCGCGGTCCGGTGCGGCGCGCACCATGTCGGGGTTCAGGTGCCGTTCCTCGAAATCGCGCACGGTGCGCTGGAATCGGGCCTGCGAGTCCTGCATGGCGCTCTGCAGGGCGTCGAGCCGCCCCAGCGTCTGTCCCTGCCGCGAGCGCACCGTCACCAGTTCGCCCATCTGCTCCAGCAGCAGTTCGATCTGCCGCGCCGGAACGCGGATCGAGGCCGCTTCCTGAGGGGCCGTGGGGGTGAGCAGGGGCGCGTCCACAGCTGCAGGGGCCGGGGCGGCCGGACGAACCGGACTGATGAAGTCGTGCCCCCCGGCCAGCGCCGCCATCCGGGCGCTGAGCACCTGCAGTTGCTGGCCCAGACCACCCCCGTCGCCGCCCCCCTCGGCCACGTCCAGAATGTGGTCCATGCCGGCCAGCGCCGCGTCCAGCACCTCACGGGTGCCGGTGTCCAGGCGCAGGACGCCGTCGCGCACGCCGCCCAGCAGGTCTTCCAGGCCGTGCGCGAAATCGCCCAGGCCCGGCAGGCCCACCATGTACGAGCTGCCCTTGACGGTGTGGGCGGCGCGGAACATCACGTCCAGGTCTGGAGTCTGGTCCGCTGACGCGCCGCCCAGCTGCTCGCGCAGGCTGCCCAGGTGCTCGCGCACTTCCGGGGCAAAGTAGGACCAGACCTCGGCGTTCTCGCGGTGAAACTGCCGCAGCTCGGCCTCCAGCGCGGAGGCGTGGTCCGGGTCCCGGTCCGCCGGCGCCGGGTCATCCTCGGCAGGCAGGCGGCGGTGGTCCTCGGGTGGCCGGGGCTTGAAGGCTTCGGGGTGGCTGCGCAGCAGCGCCTGCAGCTCCGCCGCCCCGCCGCCGCGCGCAAAGGCCAGTCCCAGGTCACTCTCGCGCTCGCCGCGCAGGATGCGTTCCAGACCCGAGCGCAGGGTGGCGTGCGAGTGCCCCAGCAGGTCCAGGTACGCCGCGCGCGCCTCGCCGGACAGCAGCGGGCGGGAATCCAGCATCCGCTCCAGCAGGGCCGCCATCTTGGACAGTTGCGGAAACCCGTACAGGCCCGCGCTGCCGCGCAGCCGGTGGGCCAGCACGCCCAGACCTGCCAGCTGCGCGCCGTCTGTCGGTCCCGCCGCGGCCCGGTGCAGTTCGGCCAGTCCGGCGTCCAGACTGCCCAGCACCTCCCCGGCTTCTTGCAGGAACCCGCCCAGGAGATCGCTGTTCTCGCCCCGCTGCTGGGCGGCGTTCGTGGTGGCCTGTGCGTGTGCCTGTGCCTGTCCCGGCGCGGCGTGCCCTGCGGCAGTGTCCTGTGGCATTTGCAACTCCCCCTTCACCTTTCACCCACCCCCTAGGACGGCAACCGGAAGCGGGTCAGGCTGGCGTTGAGGTTCTGGGCCAGCGTCTGCAGCTGCTCGGCGGCGGCGCGGCCCTGGGTCACCGAATCCTGCGAGTCGCGGGCGACGGCGGCGATCTGCTCCACCGCGCTGCCCATGTCCTCGATGCCCTGCACCTGCGCCTGCTGCGACGTGGCGATGGTCTCGGCCAGCTGCGCGGACTGCTGCGTCAGCGCGCCGATCTCGCGCAGCCGCTCCCCGGCGGTTCCGGCGACGCGGTAGCCCTGCTCCACCTCGCGGGTGCCGTCTTCCACGCTCACGATCACGTCCTGAATCTCGGCCTGCACGTTCTTGATCAGCGTGGCGATGCGCGCCGTGGCCTGGCCGGAGGTGTCGGCCAGCTTGCGCACCTCGTCGGCCACGATGCTGAAGCGTCCGCCCGCTTCCCCGGCCCCGGCCGCCTCGATGCTGGCGTTCAGGGCCAGCAGGTTGGTCTGCCGGGCGATCTGCGAGATGGTGTCGACGATTTCTTGAATTTCGAGCGAGCGGTCCCCCAGACCCTTGATGCGCTTGGCGACGCCCTGCACCTCGCGGCGGATGTTCTGCATGCCGTCCAGCGTGCCGGTCACGGCCTCCTGGCCCTGCTGCGAGGCCTTCAAGGCGGCGCGCGCGGTCTCGGCGGAGTTCTGGGCCTGCAGCGCCACCTCGCGGATGGCGGCGGTGACGCTCTGCACCTGGGCCGCCACGCGGGCGGCCTCGGCGGCGGTGAGCTGCGTGCCCAGGCCGATCTGCTCGGTGGTCGCCAGCAGGGCCTGCGAGCCGCCCGTCACCGAGGTGGACGCCCGCTGCACGTCGCCCAGCACGTCGGCCAGCTCGGCGGTCATCAGGTTGATCGAGTCCACCACGTTGCCCAGCACGTCCTCGGTCACCTGGCCGCGCCGGGTCAGGTCCCCTTCGGCGATGTCCATGGTGACGTCCAGGAACTCGGAGATGTTGCTCTGCAGGCGCGTGGCCTCCAGGCGTTCGAGCTCGTTCTTTTCCTGGTTGCTCTGCAGCTGCGCCGACGCCTCGTTAAAGGCCACGGCCACCAGCCCCAGCTCGTCTTGGGAGTTGACCTGCACCGTCTGGCCGAAATCCCCCTGCGCCAGCGACCGCGCCGAGCGGGCCAGCTGCGAGAGTGGGTTGATGATGGCGCGGCTCACCGCCACCAGCAGCAGGGCGGCCAGCACGGTCAGCAGCGCCACGCCCAGCAGCTCCAGCAGCTGGGCGCTGCGCTGGGCCGCGAGGCGGTCGGCCAGCAGCCGGTTGACTTCCTCGCTGCCCAGGGTCACGGCGGCGGCGGTCTGCTCGGCGGCGCTGCGCAGGCTCCCCAGGCTGGCACGCTGATCGACACTGCGCAGCAGGTCCGCGTTGGCGGCGGTGGCGATGGCCTGGCGCACCGGCTCCAGGTTGCGGATGGCCGCGCCCAGGGTGGGGGTCAGGCTCTCGTCCTGGGCCTCGGCGTTCTTGATCGAGCTGAACGCGTCGTCGAGGGCCACACCCGCGCGAACCGCCAGGTCCCGGTACTGCGGCGCGATGATGTCCACCAGGTCGCGCTGGCCCTTGACCTCTTCGAGCGAGGTGGCCAGCGCGGTCAGGGCGGCCAGCCGGGCGCGCACCTCGGGCAGCCGGATCAGGGCCGCCTGGATGGCGAACGATGAGGTGGCCGTGGAGTCCAGCCGCAGGTTGGATTCCTGCAGCAAAACGTTCAGGCTGGGCAGCACCTGATCCTCGTAGAACTGCTTGTAGTTCGAGGCCAGCAGCAGTCCGGCGGGGCCGAGGTCACTGGCCTGCAGCTGCGTCCACTGCTCGGTCATCTCGGCCACGCTGGCCTGGGTGGTGTCCAGCCGCGCCGCGCCGGTGCTCTGTTCCAGGGCCGTCAGCGCCTGCGTGGCGGCCTCCTGCGCCTGGGTCGCGGCGGCCGCGTCCCCCTGAATCCGGGCGTCCACCAGGCTGGCCAGTTCGGTCTGGAAGCGCTGGTAGTCGGCAATCTGGCTCACGCCCGCCTGTTCCCGCTGGATGAAGTTGATGTCCTGCTCCCGGCCGCTGACGGCCAGAAACAGCAGCGCCGTGATGGGCAGCGCGAAGATGCCGGCCGTGAGGGCCAGCTTCTGGCCCACGCCGATGCGGCCCAGCAGGCTGCTGCGGTTCTGGCGGGGGGCGGCGGCGGCCGCTTTGCGGCGCGCAGGCTGGGGCTGGGCGGTGTTCAGGAAGGGATCGAGACGGGCGTTCTGGGACATGGGGTGGCTCCTTTGCCGGGACGGGTGAAGCTGACGGATCGCTGCGGGGGCTGGGACGACTCGGGGACGGGCAGGGGCTCAGCCGGGCAGACGGAAGCGGGCCAGGCTGCCGCTGAGGCGCTGGGCGAGCTGCTGCAGCTGTTCGGCCACCTCGCGGCCTGTTTCGGCGGAGCGCTGCGACTCGCGGGCCACGTCGGCGATCTGGGTCACCGCGCCGCTCATGCCCTGCACTTCCTGCATCTGCTCGCGCGCGGCGTCCGAGATGTTGCTGGCGAAGTGCGCGGTGACCCCGGCCAGTTCGGCAATCTCACGCAGGGCCTCACCGGCCTGTCCGGCCACCACGTAGCCCTGCTCGACCTGCGCGCTGTTGACCTGCATGTCCTGCGCCACGCCCTGCACGTCGCCCTGGACCTTGGCGATCAGCTCGGCAATGCGCGCGGTGGCGTCGGTGGACAGGTCCGCTAGTTCGCGGATTTCCTCGGCCACCACGGCGAACCGTTTGCCCGCTTCCCCGGCGCCGGCCGCCTCGATGCTGGCGTGCAGAGACAGCAGGTTGACCTGTGAGGCGATGTGGCTGATCGAGTCCACGATTTCCTCGATCTGTTCCGAGCGCTGGGTCAGCGACCGCACGCGCACGGCGACGCCCTGCGAGGACTGGCGGATGGCCTCCATGCCCTTCAGGGTGCTGCTCACGGCCTGCTGTCCGGTCTCGGAGGCCACCAGGGCGCGCTGCGCCGAGTCGGCCGAGGCCTGCGCGATGGCCGACATCTGCCGGATGGCCGCCGTCATCTCCTGGGCCTGCCGGGTCACGCGGCCGGTTTCCAGCGTGGTCACCAGCGTGCCCTGCCGGATCTGCTCGGTGGACTCCAGCATGGACTGTGAACCGCCCGTCACCGACGTGGACGCGCGCTGCACGTCGCTGAGCACGGCGGCCAGCTCTTCGGTCATCAGGTTGATCGAGTCCACCACGTTGCCCAGCACGTCCTCGCTGACCCGTCCGCGCGCCGTCAGGTCGCCGTCGGCAATCTGCATGGTCACGTCCAGGAACTCGCCGACGTTGGCCTGCAGGCGCTGGGCGGCCTGACGCTCGGCCTCGGTCTGCTCCTGGTTGACGCGCAGTTTGGCCGTGGCCGCGTTGAAGGCCAGGCCCACCACGCCCAGCTCGTCGCGGGTGGTGACCGGCACCGACACGCTCAGGTCTCCCTGCTCCAGCGCGCGCGCCGACTGCGCCAGGCGGGTCAGCGGGCGGGTGATGGCGCGGGCCACCGCCAGCAGCAGCAGGCCGGCCAGCACCGTGAGCAGCGCCACGGACAGCAGTTCCAGGGCCATGCCGCGGCGCTCGGCACCGACGCGCGCGCCCAGCAGCCGCTTGACCTCGGTGTTGCCCACGCCGACGGCCGCCGAGATTTTGAGGGCCGCCTTCTGGAGGGTGGTGGGGTCCAGCCGTTCACTGGCGACGCTGATGTTGTCCCCGGCCCCGTTGCTCAGGGTCTGGCGCACCTCGTCGAGCCCGGCCATCGCCTTGCCCAGGGTGGCCTTCAGGCTGGGATCCTGGGCCTCGGCGCGGGCCACCGCGCTGAAGGCCGCGTCCAGCGCCACGCCGGCGCGGATGGCCTCGTCGCGGTACTGCGGCAGCAGCAGGTTGGACAGCGCGGGCATGTTCTGGATCTGGTTGATGGACTGGGCCAGCAGCGCCAGGGTGGACAGCCGCGCCTGCACTTCCGGCAGATGCACCAGCGCGCCCTGAACCGCAAAATACGACGAGGGCGTGGAGTCGAGCAGCAGGTTCGACTCCGTGAGCAGCGTTTCCAGACCGGGCAACATGGCATCGCTGGTGAACGTGTTGAACATCGAAACGGCGAAGGTCCCCTGCGGTCCGGCACCGGCCTCCTCCAGCAGCTTCCACTTCTGGGTCACGTCCTCGAAGGTGGCCGAGCTGAGGGCCAGGCCCCGCGCGGCCATGTCGCTTTGCAACGTGGCCAGCGCCTGGTCGGCCGCGGTGCCTGCCGACGCCATCTTGGCCTGATCGCCGCCGAGCTTGGCCCCGATAAAATCGGTCACGGAGGTCTGCAGCTGTCCGTAGGCCTCGATCTGCTGCGCGCCGCTCAGCTCACGCTGCACGAAATTGATGTCCTGCTGCCGACCGCTGGCGGTCAGGTACAGCAACACGGTGATCGGCAGCGCGAACAGCCCCGCCGTAAGGGCCAGTTTCTGCCCCACCCCGATGCGGCCCAGCAGCGCGCCGCTGCTGACTCTGGGCGCACGTTGCGGTTTGGGGGGACTGCGGAGGCCCTCGGTGATCAGGCTGGGGTCGAGGCGGGCATTTTGCGACATGGGGGAAACTCCTTGAACAGGGTGGAGGTTGAGATGGCAGTGCGGCGTGGGCCAACCGCAGGCCGGACGCGGAACGGACCTGGGGGTCAGACCGACTGCAGGCGTCCGCCGACGGCCACGCTCAGGGCCGTCAGGCTCAGCAGCGACGCCGGGTGTTCTCCGAACTGGGCGTCTTGCAGCAGCGCCTGGCCCTCCTGGACCTCCGCGTTCACGTTGCCGATCACGTCGTCGATAGGCAGCAGCAGCGGCTCACCGGCGGACTCGCACAGCAGGCCCAGCTGGCTGCCGTCGGCCTGCGGCGCGGGGCGGCTCACCCCCAGCAGCGCGGCCAGGTTGACCACCGGCACGGCGCGGCCCTGGGCGGGGGCCAGGCCCAGCAGACTGCCGCCCGTGGCAGGCAGCGGCGACAGGGCGCCGACGGGCACCACCTGCCGCACCACGCGGGTGGGCAGCGCCAGCAGCCGCGCGCCGCTGCGGAACAGCAGGAACGTCTGAGAGGTCAGGGACTGCGACATGGCGTTCAGACGTGCCGGGCGATCAGGCTCAGGAGCTGTTCGGGGGTATACGGCTTGATCAGGTAGTCGACCGCACCCTGGCGCATGCCCCACTTCACGTCGGTTTCCGCGCCCTTGCTGCTCACGAACACCACCTTCATGCCCTCGGCAGCGGGCAGCCGTTTCAGGGCGCGCAGGGTTTCGTAGCCGTTACGATCGGGCATCACCACGTCCAGCAGCGCGAGTTGTGGCCGCTCGGCCTCCACCGTGGCCTCCACGTCCCTGGACTCGGTCAGGGTCACGCAGTCGTGCTTGGTGCCCTTCAGCGCGTCGGTCATGAAGCGGATATCGGAGGGAGAGTCGTCGACGATCAGAATTTTTGCCATGTGCTTACCTTCCTGTGGATGCGAATAGGCGCGGGCTGCGCGGGCGTCCCCCAGAGGGGTTTTGTGAAGGGCAAATGGAGAGGGCGGACTGAGCCGTTGAGGGTCCTGCTGCACGTTTTGCCCATTGCCGGCAACGATATGCAGCCCCGCGACACAGAATTCTTACAGCCAGATGAGTTGGGGAGTGCCGCCGCCAACGACATGAATTACCTCACATTAAAGAGGCATTTGCGGCCGATATTCACGTCCGTGTCCCGGTTATGCAGGCGCGACGCCCGCATCGCCGGCAAATCTCCCTTGACGTTCATAATTGACGCGCACGTAAATTCTGGCCTATGCTGGGTGCCGTCCGCACATTCGATCCCACGCGTTTCCATCTTCCGTCTGGAGGTTCAAAGTGGCCCTGAAAGACCTGTTCAACCTGAGTGGCAAGACTGCCCTGATTACTGGAGGCTCGCGCGGCCTGGGCCTGCAAATCGCCGAGGCACTGGGCGAGTACGGGGCCACCGTGGTCCTGACCGCCCGCAAGCAGAACGAGCTGGACGAAGCGAAAACCCATCTGGAGGGGCTGGGTGTCACCGCGCACGTCTACGCCAGCGATCTGGGCGATTTCGCCAGCATCGATCCCACCGTCGAGAAGATCGTGGCCGAGGTGGGCCGCATCGACATCCTGGTGAACAACGCCGGGGCCACCTGGGGGGCGCCCACCGCCGAGCACCCGCTGGACGCGTGGCTGAAGGTGATGAACGTCAACCTCAACGGCACCTTTCTGATTACTCAGAGTGTCTTGAACCGCTGCATGTTGCCGGCGGGCAGCGGGCGCATCGTGAATGTCGCCAGCGTCGCGGGCCTGCAGGGCAACGATCCGCACATGGCCGCCACGCTGGCCTACAACACCTCCAAGGGCGGGCTGGTGAATTTCACCCGCGCGCTGGCCGCCGAGATGGCCGACAAGGGCATCACCGTCAACAGCATCTGCCCCGGCTACTTTCCCACCAAGATGACCAAAGGCACGCTGGCCTACGGCGAGCAGGCCATTCTGGAATCCACGCCGATGCACCGGCTGGGCGGCGCGGAGGATCTCAAGGGCTTGGCCCTGCTGCTGGCCAGCGACGCCAGCGCCTTCATGACCGGCCAGAACATCGCCGTGGACGGTGGGGCCATGATCGTATGACGCGTGGGCTGAGGGCGGACGAACTGGCCGCGAATATCGGGCAGGAAGTCGCGCTGTCCGAATGGATCCTGGTGGATCAGGCCCGCGTTCAAGCTTTTGCCGATGTCACCGGGGATCACCAGTTCATTCATGTGGACGCCGAGAAAGCCGCCGCCGGGCCGTTCGGCACCACCATCGCGCACGGCTTCCTTACCCTGTCGCTGCTGGCCGGGGAGTTCATGACCCACGGCGGCGCGCCGCACATCGAGGGCGCCCAGATGACCGTCAACTACGGTCTGAACCGCGTGCGCTTCATCACGCCTGTCCGGGTCGGCAGCCGCCTGCGCAACCGCGCCGTGTTGCAGGCCGCCGACCCGGGTGCGGGCCATCTGCAGATCACGGTGCTGAACACCATCGAGATCGAGGGCGAACAGCGGCCAGCGGCGACGGCGGAGAGTGTGTTCCGGGTGTACGTGTGACCGATGCGCTGACTCCCGGCACCACCGTTTACCTGCTGGAGCGAAACGGAGAGGTGCTGGGCCGGATGCCGCTTCAAAGCGTGGAGATGTTCGCCATCCATTGCGGCTTCGAGCCGACGCCCGCCTTCGAGCCGTACCGCGCCCTGTTCGACGAGGACGCGGCGCTGGCCGACAGAATGAACGACGACGACTCATCCGAGTTGATGGCACAGGCCGAAGCGGTGCTGGACCGCATCCTCGCCCTGAACCTGCTCATTCGCCGTGTCGGCGGCGGCGTTCACCGTGGCGCCATGATCAGCGTGGAAGGCGATCACGCCAGCTTTCGCCCCCTCGACCTTCAGGAGGAATCCCTATGACCGTATTCGACGTGACCGACCGCTCGCGTGACCTGCGCCAGCGCCTGCTGGCCTTCATGGACGAGCACATCTACCCCAACGACGCCGAGGCCACCCGCCAGATCAACGAGGGCAACCGCTGGGAACACCTGCCGCTGATCGACGAGCTGAAGCCCAGGGCGCAGGAGGCCGGCCTGTGGAACCTGTTCCTGCCCCCCGCCAGCGACCCGGACGGCACCTTTGGTCCAGGACTCAGCAACCTGGAATACGCGCCGCTGTGCGAGGTCATGGGGCGGGTGTGGTGGGCACCGGAAGTCTTCAACTGCGCCGCGCCCGACACCGGCAACATGGAGGTGCTGGCCCGTTACGGCACCCCCGAACAGCAGCAGCAGTGGCTGATTCCATTGCTGAACGGCGAGATTCGCAGCGCCTTTTCCATGACCGAGCATGACGTGGCCTCCAGCGACGCCACCAACATCGAATCCAGCATCACCCGCGACGGCGAGGAGTACGTCATCAACGGCGAGAAGTGGTGGACGAGTGGTGCGGGCGATCCACGCTGCGCGGTCAGCATCTTCATGGGCAAGACGGACCCGAGCGCCGAGCGCCACCTCCAGCAGAGCATGATCCTGGTACCGATGGACGCCCCCGGCGTGACCAAGACGCGCATGTTGACCGTCTTCGGCTACGACGACGCGCCGCACGGCCACGCGCAGATGACTTTCAAGGACGTGCGCGTGCCCGCCTCGGCGCTGCTGCTGGGCGAGGGCCGGGGATTCGAGATCGCGCAGGGCCGCCTGGGGCCGGGCCGCATCCACCACTGCATGCGCCTGATCGGTCAGGCCGAGCGGGCGCTGGAACTGATGGTGGCGCGGGCCTCTTCCCGCGTGGCTTTCGGCAAACCGCTCGCGGCGCACCAGCATGTGCGGGAACTGATCGCGCAGAGCCGTATGGAAATCGATCAGGCCCGGCTGCTGACCATGAACGCCGCGCACATGATGGACACAGTGGGCAACAAGGAGGCGCGCGGGCAGATCGCGGCCATCAAGGTGGTGGCGCCCAACATGGCGCTGGCCGTGATCGACCGGGCCATTCAGGTCTTCGGCGGCGCGGGCGTCAGCCAGGACACCCCGCTGGCGATGATGTACGCCCAGGCCCGCACCCTGCGGCTGGCCGACGGCCCCGACATCGTGCATATCGGCACCGTGGCGAAGGAAGAACTGCGCCGTCAAGGTGAGTCGGCGCGCGGGCGCGAGAGCGTGTTCTCGGCGGCGAAATAGGCTAGGCTGGGGTGGTAAGGAGGTGGGTAAGGAATGACGGTGAACGAAACCAGACCCACGGACGAGCGCGTCTTTACCGCCACCATGACCAGCAAGGGGCAGGTGACCGTGCCCAAAGAGTTGCGCGACGAGTTGGGCCTGGAGGCCGGCAAGAAACTGGAGTTTGTTGTCCGTGACGGCGCGGTGACGCTGCGAACCGCCAGGCCACGCCGCCGCAGTTTCTTTGAGGCCATCGGCACGCTGACCCCACCGGACGGCATGACCGCCGAGGAGTACGTGGCCGACATGCGCTATGACCCTGGGGACCGCGAAATCCTGCACAGCATGGGCACGGGCAAGCAGAAGGTGATCACGCTGCAAGAGTTTCTGGAGCGTCAGAACGGAACGCCTCAGAACAAAACGGCAGGAGGCGAGTCCTAGGTTGCCGCGACATGACGCCCTGGTTAACCTCAGCCTGGACACCAGCGCGCTGATCGCCATCCAGGCCGGGGAACCACGCGCGCCATGGGTGGCCGAACAGCTCGACGCGGCCCATTCACTGTTGGTCTGCGCCCCCGTGATCGCCGAATTGCGCCCCTCGCTGCCCGACGCCGAGAACTGGGTGACCTCCTTTGGCATCGACATCGACTGGGAGTTCAGCCGCGCCATGTGGCAGAGAATCGGCGATCTTCACGCCGAGTACGCTCTGCGTCGTCAGAAAGCTGGAGCGGGCCTGCCACGCCGCCTCGTCACCGATTTCCTGATCGGCGCACATGCGGAGGTGCGGGGATACCCTCTGCTCACCCTCAATCCTGCCGACTATGCGATGTTCACGGATCTGACCCTCGTTCAACCCTGACAGCCCCCCATTCGTGGGCTGCAAAGGACTTCTCTATGGAATTCAAAAACAAAACCATCGTCATCACCGGCTCCGCCTCGGGCATCGGGCTGGCCCTCGCCACCCGCTTCGTGCAGGAGGGGGCCACCGTGATCGCTTCTGACCGCAACGCGGAGGTGGGCGCGCAGAAGGCGCAGGAGATCGGGGCGCGCTTCGTGGCCGCCGACGTGGGCCAGGAGGCCGACATCAAAGCGCTGATCGACGACGTGCTGGGGAATGAGGGCCAGATTGATCTGTTCTGCTCGAATGCCGGCATCGCCGTGGGCGAGGGGCCGGAGACGCCCGACAAGACCTGGGACCTGATCCACCGCGTCAACGTGATGAGCCACGTCTGGGCCGCGCGGCATCTGGTGCCGCACATGCTGGAACGCGGCGAGGGCTACCTGCTGAACACCGCGTCGGCGGCGGGCCTGCTGACCGAATTGCACTCCGCACCCTACGCCGTGACCAAGCACGCGGCGCTGGCCTTTGCCGAGTGGCTGGCGATCACCTATGGCGACCGGGGCATCCGGGTGGCCTGCCTGTGCCCCGAAGGCGTCTGGACGCCCATGATCCAGAACGCACCAATCCTGCAGCAAACCGCCGTGACCACCGACGTGCTGGTGGAAGAAACCCTGAAGGTGCTGCGGACCGACGGCTTCCTGATCACCACCCACGACACCACCCTCAAGTCCTTCCAGAACAAGGCGGCCAATTACGGCGAGTGGATCAGCAAGATGCGCCACCTGCGCAAGAAGGCGATGGCGCTGCTGGAGGGCAGTGCGGCCTCCAAAGGCAACGAGGCCCCGCGCACCGAGGGTCATCCTTGACCCGCCCGGACACGGCGGCGGTTCGGCCCGGCGAGGAACTGCCGCTGGACACGCTGCGCGAGGTGCTGCGCGGCAAGGTGGAGGGTGATCTGGAGAGATTGGAGGTCACACAGTTTCCTGGGGGCTTTTCCAACCTGACCTACCTGCTGCGGCTGGGCGAGCGCGAGTACGTGCTGCGCCGCGCGCCGCTGGGGCCGGTGGCGAAGGGCGCGCACGACATGGCCCGCGAGTTTCACCTGCTGGAGAAGATTCATCCGGTGCTGGACGTGGCCCCGGAGCCGCTGCTGCTGGTGGAAGACCCCGATCTGCTGGGCTCACCCTTTTACCTGATGGAGCGGCGGCGCGGGCTGGTGGTGCGAACCCAGATGCCCGCCGAATACCGCGATCTGCCCGACGCGCCCCGGCAGATGTCGGAGGCGGTGGCCGACACGCTGGCGCAGCTGCACGCGGTCGACATCGACGCGGCGGGCCTGCGGGCCATCGGCAAGCCGGAAGGCTTCAACGCCCGGCAGGTGGGCGGCTGGGCCGGGCGCTGGCGGCGGGCGCGCGAGCTGCTGGCGGACTCGGGCGATCTGCCCCCGCCCGCCGAGTTGCGTGACGAGCTGGTGATTGCCTGGCTCGAAGCCCATACCCCCGAAGAATCGGCGCACACCCTGGTTCACAACGATCTGAAGCTGGACAATCTGATGCTCGACCCCGCCGATCCCTCGCGCGTGGTGGCGTTGCTGGACTGGGAAATGACCACCGTGGGCGATCCGCTGGTGGATCTGGGCCTGACGCTGACGTACTGGACGATGCCCGAGCAGCCGGGGCGCGGCGCCAACGAAATCGGGGCCAGTTTCCCCGGCTTCCTGAGCCGCGAGGGGTTCATTGCCCGCTACGCCCAATCTTCTGCTCGTCATGTGACGAGCGACTCGGTGACGTGGTATGAGGTGCTGGGTCACTTCAAGCTGGCGGTGATCGTCCTGCAAATTTTCGCCCGTTACCGACTGGGCCAGACGCAGGATCCGCGCTTCGCCCCGCTGGCCGGACAGGCCGAGTGGCTGATCCGCGAGGCGTGGCGCAGAATCTCGGCGGACTCCACCGGGGATGAGGGAGCGGTCTCTCCAGCAGATGAGTGAGCTGATCTTGATCCGCCACGGTCAGGCGACGCCGTTCGAGGCGGACACGGATCGCCTCTCGCCGCTGGGGGAGCAGCAGGCACGGGCGGTGGGGCTGGCGCTGAGCGCCGAAGGGTTCACGCCCACCCACGTCGTTCACGGTCCCCTGGTTCGGCAACGCCGCACCGCGCAACTCGCGGCCGGAGCGGCCCACTTTGCCGATGCCGACGCGCCTGCGCCCTGGCCGGAGGCGGTGGAGGACGCCCGGCTGGCCGAGTACGACGGCGACGGCTTGATCCGCACGCTGGCTCCGCTGCTGGTCACCCAGGACACGGGGTTTGCCGCGTCGATGGAGCAGTTTCAGGAGCGCCGGAACGCGCCGGATCGCAACCGTGCCTTTCAACCCATGCTGGAGCACCTGGCCGGGGCGTGGCAAGAGGGCAGCGTGACCCATCCAGGTGTCGAGGGCTGGTCAGCCTTTCGCTCACGGGTGCAGGCGGCCCTGGCCGAGCTGACGCGCCTGCCTTCGGGCTCATTCGTCCTGGCCTTTACCAGCGGCGGCGTCATCGGACTGATGGTGGCGCTGGCCCTCGACGCGCCTGACGCGGCGGCCCTGCGGCTCAACTGGCGCGTCCGCAACGGCAGCCTGACCCGCTTCACCTTCAGCGCCGGTCTCCCGGGGAGCGGGCGCCTCAGCCTGGATTCGTTCAACGAGGTGGCGCACCTGCCACCAGAACTCCGAAGCTGGCGGTAAGAGCTTTAACGGAGCAGTTGCATGAACGCCGTGAACGTGCCCAGCGCGTGCGGGTGGGCGTGGAACAGCACTTCGGGATGCCACTGCACGCCGATGACGCCGTCGCCCTCCACCGCTTCCACGAGGCCATCAGGGGCCACGGCGGTGACCGTCAGGGTCGGGGCCACCCCGTCGATGGCCTGATGGTGAGATGAATTGACCAGCGCCCGCTCGCCGTGGGTTCCGGCCAGGCGGCTGCCCGGCGTGAACGTGACCTCGTGGCCCAGGGTGTCGGCGTGGACGCGCTGGGCGTGATCGGCCCAGGCCCCCGGCACGTCCGGCAGATGCTGGTGCAGCGTGCCGCCCTCCAACACATTGATCATCTGGACGCCCCGGCAGATGCCCAGCACGGGTTTGCCCAGCGCGCGGGCCGCGCGGTACAGCGCCGTCTCGAAGGCGTCGCGGGCCTCGTCGATCTCGCCCAGACCGCGCCGGGGATGCTGTCCAAAGTGACGCGGATGCACGTCCACGCCCCCGGTCAACAGCACCGCGTCCACCCGCTCGGCATAGTCGGCGGCCCGTTGGGGCAGGTTGGGCAGCAGCGTGGGCAAGCCGCCGACGGCCTCGACCGCCTCGGAATAGCGCCGCGACAGACCATGGTGGGTGCGGGGCGCGGTGTCTGCGAGGTGAGAGGTGGTCAGGCCGATCAGGGGGCGTGCGGGCATGACCCCAGGATAGGGGCCGGGCGCCGGACAGGGTGCGCGCTGGACCGTGACCTACAGGAACATTCATCCGCTCCACAGCCACCGCACCCCCACCAGCGGCAGGCTGGACAGGTGAGTGTTTCTCCACCGCCGCCCGAACCCCAGACCGGCCTGTCCCGGCCGCCGGCCTTTCAATCTCCGTTCTGGGGCGGTTTCGAGTGCAGCACCCAGCGCAGGCCGTCGGGGCGGCGGATCGACGTGATTGACGCCACCGCGCACGACCGCTTTGCCCAGCAGGACTATGACCGTCTGGCCGCGTCCGGCCTGCGGACGGCCCGTGACGGGCTGCGCTGGCACCTGATCGAGCGGCTGCCCGGCGAGTACGATTTCGCCTCGGCGTTGAATCAGGTTCAGGCCGCCCACGCGGCAGGGGTGCAGGTCGTCTGGGACCTGCTGCACTACGGCTTTCCGGATTTCGTGGACCCCTTCTCCCCCGACTTTCCCGCCACCTTCGCGCGTTACGCGGCGGCGGCGGCGCAGTTCCTGCGCGGGCATACCGACGGAACGCTGTGGCTGTGCCCGGTCAACGAGATCTCCTTCACGGCCTGGGGCGGCGGTGACGTGGGGTACCTCAACCCCTTCGCGCAGGGCCGGGGGCTGACCCTCAAGGCACAACTGGTCCGCGCCGCCATCGCCGGGATGGACGCGGCGCGCGAGGTAGACCCCGGCGTCCGCTTTCTGCACGCCGAGCCGCTGATCAATGTGCAGCCGCATCCGGAGCGTCCCGACGAGGCGGCGGAGGCAGCTCTGGGACACGAGTCGCAGTTCGAGGCGCTGGACATGCTGCTGGGCCGCCTGCGTCCCGAACTCGGCGGGGCCGAGCGCTACGTGGACGTGGTGGGCGTGAACTATTACCCCTACAACCAGTGGTGGCACCATCCGGAGCCGCCGCTGCGGCAGGCGGTCCCCCACGGGCACGCGGCCCACCGTCCGCTGCGAGACCTGCTGGCCGAGGTCCACGCCCGCTACGGCCGTCCGCTGGTTATTGCCGAGACCGGCGCGGAGGGGGAGGACCGCGCCGCGTGGTTCGAACAAGTGGTGCGCGAGGTGGGGGCCGCGCAGGCCGTGGGCGTGCCGGTCGAGGGGCTCTGCCTGTACCCGGTGGTCAACCATCCCGGCTGGGACGACGACCGCCACTGTCACAACGGGCTGTGGGATTACCCCGACGCGCTGGGCGGGCGCGCCATCTACCCGCCGCTGGCCGGAGCACTGGCCCGCGCCCAGGCGCAGCAGCCGGACGCCGGAGCGGGCGGGGCTGCGGCTCAGCCTCCCGACCCCGCTCCACTAGGCGCGGTGCTGGCCCGCTTCGCGCGCGCCGCGCCCATCATCGACGCCGAGGCCGCCCGTGATCTGGATGGAAGCTTTCCCGCCGCCGCCTTGACAGCCCTGCGCGAGGCCGGACTGCTGAGCGCCGTGCTGCCCACGCAGCATGGGGGGTTGGGCCTGACCGGCACGCGGCTGCTGGCGCTGATGCGCCGGGTGGGCCGCGCCAGCCTGCCGGTGGGCCGCATTTACGAGGGCCACGTCAATGCCCTGCTGCTGATCCTGACCCACGGCACCAGACCGCAACAGGCCCGCGCCGCCGCCGACGCCCTGCACGGCGAGCTGTTCGGCGTCTGGAGCAGCGAGGAAGCGCCGGGACTGCAGCTGGAGCCGGACGACACGGGTGAGGGCTGGACCCTGGTGGGCGGCAAGACCTTCGCCTTCGGCGCGCATTTCGTGACCCGGCCGCTGCTGCCCGCCGACCTGCCCCACGGCGGAGGCCGCGTGCTGGCGCTGCTGCCGCACGCCGCGCCGCCGGAGCGCCTTGACACGGATTTCTGGCAGCCGCTGGGCGTGCGCTCCACGGGCAGCGCCCGCGCCGATCTGACGGGCCTGCGCGTGGCGGCGGCGGACCTGATCGCGCAACCGGACGACTTCTCCCGCCAGCCGGATGTCGGGGGCGGCGAGCTGCGCTTTCTGGCAGTGCAGCTGGGCGGCGCAGACGCCGTGCTGGCCGCCGGGCGCGACGTGCTGCGCCGCCTTTCTCGCACAGACGACGCGCAGCGCCTGCGTTTTGGCGCGGTGGCCGCGCGGCTGGAGGCTGCCTGGCAAACCGTGCTGCGCGGGCAGGCGCTGCTGGAACGGGCCACCCCCGATGATCTTCCGCGCGCCCTGGCGTACGTGGCCCTGGCCCGTGAGCTCACTGAGGCTGCCTGCGGGGCCGTCTGCGAGGCGGCGGAGCGGGCGGTGGGGGCGGGCGGCCTGCTGGCCCCCACCCCCGCCGAACGCCTGCTGCGCGACCTGCGGATGTCCCTGCGTCAGCCGGCCCCCGACGCCGCCTGCCTGCAGCTGGGCCGCTTCATTCTGGAGGCCCCGGACCTGCCGGACGAGGCCTACAGCCCCTGGGGAGACGAGGGCCTGTGAGGGTGTCAGCGCCTCTCTGCGGCGCACATCCGCTGACCTCCCGAATCTTGGCCGACCCGGTCTGATACGGACTCCGATTGACAGGTGTTGAAAACACCTGGAAATCCGATCGAAGATAGTTGGCTGGAACTATGCCCGACAGGGGACGCCCTGCGGCTGTGATAGCCAGTCCCGCACCTTCCAGACGTGATCGGTCAGCCCGATCGTCATGGCCGGTGTGCGCTGGAGATATAGCTGACGT